>NZ_JAFCMA010000005.1:0-315812 GCF_018130125.1 Bradyrhizobium sp. AUGA SZCCT0177
ACATCGACAGCTTCCTGAAGATCCTGATCCGGGGCCTGATCCTGCTCGCGGCGCTGG
The DNA here is from genome assembly GCF_018130125.1 of Bradyrhizobium sp. AUGA SZCCT0177. Classification (NCBI taxonomy): domain Bacteria; kingdom Pseudomonadati; phylum Pseudomonadota; class Alphaproteobacteria; order Hyphomicrobiales; family Nitrobacteraceae; genus Bradyrhizobium; species Bradyrhizobium sp. AUGA SZCCT0177. The sequence continues at coordinate 58 of NZ_JAFCMA010000005.1, forward strand.
TGATCAACGTCTATGCGCAGAAGCTGCGGGAGCGGACGGTGGAATGACGGCGGCATTCCAGGCCGTGAACTCATAGATCTGCCCGAGGGCTTTCGCCGAGCTGATATCTTTGTCGATCATATCTTGAAGGACGCCCCCTATTCGGGAATACCGGCCTTGATCAAGCCCTCCGCGAACACCTCGCAATGGGCGAAGCCGCGCAGATTGTTGCGCAGCACGCCCACCCTCAGCGGTGGCCCGACCTTGTTGCGGCGGGCGGTGAATTCCTCCGCCTCTTCGATCAGGCCGAGATGCCCGCAGCAGCTGATGAGCGCATTGTAGTGCCCGGCGAATTCGGCATCGGCGGCGACCGATGCCCGGACATATGGCAGCGCCTCCGCAAAGCGCCGCGCCGCGAGCAACGCCAAACCGTGGATCGTGGTGTAAAGGCCGGCAAAGGAATCCAATGGGCTCATGCGAAGCGCTTTTGCAGTTTCGGCGATCGCATCATCGAAGCGACCCGCCCGCAACAACGCCCAGCCATAAGCCGTGCGCGCGAGCGCGAAGCTGGGATTGAGGTTGAGGGCGGCCTGGTGCTCGGCCAGCGCGCGCTGGTGTTGGCAGGAGGTGCTCAAGTTGAGGCCGACGGTCATGTGGGCCCACGGCTCGCCCTGGTCGAGGCGCAGCGCCTCCTGGGCGTGCAAGGCGCTCTGCCTGTAGCCCTCGGAGCGGTCTTCAACGTAATAGTAGAGCGTGGCCCACCAGATCGCCCAGCTGAGCGTGGCGTGCGCTCGCGCATAGTTCGGGTCGATCTCTATGGCGCGGCGCAGCAAGCGTTGCGCCTCTTCATTGTGCTTGCGGCCAAACTTGTTAATGAGGTCGATGGCGCGGACCACGAGTCCCCAGACATCGACGCTTTCAGGCGGCTGTCGGGTGGCACGATAGCCCTCCTGGGCGTAGAGGTGCGGCTCGATCGCGGCAACGATGTTTTCCGTAATCTCGTCCTGGACCGTGAAGATGTCGTGCAGTTCACGATCGTATTTCTCCGCCCAGATGTGCTTGGCCGTCTCCCCATCGATGAGCTGGCCCGTGATGCGGATGCGCTGGCCAGCCGTGCGTACGCTGCCCTCCAGGACGTAGCGCACGCCCAGATCGCGGGCGATTGTCCTCACATCGACGGCTTTGTCTTTGTAGACAAAGGCCGAGTTGCGGGCGATGACGAAGAGCCAGCGAAGCCGGGACAGCGCCGTGGTGAGATCCTCGGTGACGCCGTCCGCGAAGTACGCGCGCTCCGGATCGTCACTGAGGTTCGTGAACGGCAGGACCACGATGGACGGCCTGTCCGGCAATGGCAGAGCTGGCGGAGCCGACGCGGCAGCGGCCAAGCCGACGTTGACCCGAAATACCTGCAACGGGTCAGCGATGTTTTTCAAACGCTGCTCACCCATATCAGCGTACTGGGCGGCGATCTTACCCTTGACCTGTTCGTATGCGGAACGCGACAAGCAGATTCCGCCGGGTTCAGCAATTCCTTCGAGTCGCGCTGCGATATTGACACCATCGCCCAGAATGTCATCGCCCTCGACCAGCACCTCGCCGAGATTGATGCCGATGCGGTATAGCACGCGCTGTTCCGCGATCAGCTTGGCGTTGCGTCGGGCCATTAGCTTCTGCACTTTGATCGCGCATTCGACCGCTGCCACCACCGATGGGAACTCAATGAGCACGCCGTCGCCCATGGTCTTGAAAATCCGTCCGTCGTGCTTTCCGACGATCGGCCGCATTGCCGCTAGATGGTCACGCAAGCGGCGCGCTGTCCCTGCCTCGTCCAAGCCCATGAGTCGGCTGTAACCAGCCACATCGGCGGCAAGGATCGCTGCAAGCCTGCGTTCGACCCGCTGCTGTGCCATGGACTGCTCTCCAGGCTACGGCTTGCGGCACTGTATCACAATGAGCGCACGGCTATCACCACGGGGCGATATCTGGTTCTGCCGCCGCCATTATGGAGGTATGTCTGTTATGGGTCATTCGCAACCGGGTCGAACCAGCAGCAAGTCCGCAATCCGCCGAAAGCGGAAGTGGACCACGCCCTAGCCAGCCGCTCGTCCTTACCCAGCGAAATCCGGCCGCCAGTCGCGCATTTCTCGTGCCGCTTTCGTCACATCGCCGATCGTGGGGAATGAGGACGATTCCACCAGCATCGCCCGCGCCAGACGCAGGCTCCGCGCCTCACAGACGGCGCGGCGCTTCGGATCCTCGATCAGTTCGAAGTCGATATTGTGTGCGAGACCGAGTATCCGGCGGATGATCTTGGCCGCGGCAAACCCGACGGTGTCGCCAAACAGCTGCGCCATATAGGCCTGCCGCTCGGCCCCGAGGCGCGCCGCACCATCAGTGCCGGCAAACAGCGATGCCGGATAGGCATCGCCCTTCGCTTCGGTGCGCCACAACTCGACGAATTTTCGCGCGAATTCCGTCCACACGCCCTCGACCGTCTGCAGCAGCCACGCCTCGAAGGCGCGCCGGTCGCCGGGCGAGGTTTCGTGACCGCTGGAGGCGAGATAGGCCATGAGGAGATTTGCGATGACGGCGCCGATATCGAACCCCATCGGCCCATAGAACGCGAATTCGGGATCGATCACCTGCGTCTCGCGATCCGTCACCATGATCGAGCCGGTATGAAGGTCGCCGTGGATCAGTGCTTCCGGCGAAGCCATGAACTTCAGCTTGAGCCTGGAGATCGCGACGTGCAGGTCGAGATCCCCGCGAAAGCGCGCCGCGGTCGCATCCAGCCAGGGCTGTGTCCAGCGGTTCTGTTCGGCGACGCGGTATGGATCGGTGAAGATCAGGTCCTCGGTAATCTTGCACAGCGCATGATTGCCGGCAAAGGCGGCAATGCCTTCCTTCTTCTCCGCGGCGGGGACCGCGAGATCGGAGCTGAAGAACAGCGTTCGCGCCAGAAAATTCGTGATGTCGTCGACGAAGCGCGGATAAGTGGTTCCGGCCACCAATCCCTTGCGCATGATGATATGCGGCTCAAGAAACTCCATCGCGATCAGCGCAAGCGCTTCATCGTGGTGGAGGACCACCGGCACCAGCCCGGGCGCCAGCCGGGCCTGATGGGTGAGCGCCAGATGTTCGTAGTGCGAGCGCGACAGCGGCAGCGGCCAGCTCTCGCCGACCAGGCGCACATAGGGCAGCGCCTGCTTGACGGCGATGCTGCCAGCCCCGCCGCGCACGATGAAGACGAGGTTGAGATTGCCGTCGCCGACCTCGCTGATCGACCAGGTGGCCGGCGCACCGCCAAGCTGGCTTGCGATCGCGGGAAGCTGCGCGAGATAGTCGCGCAGATCGGCTTCGCGCAGAATTCGGTATTGGTTCGGCCGGGGGGTATCCAACACTCGCTCGCGTGCGGTCATCGGTCGTCGCCTCCGGTTGTTGACGCCTGAGCTTCGGTCTCAATCCCGCTCGAGGAAGTTGGAACCGATGTCGGCTTTTTTCTTGATCGGATCGTAGTCGCAATAGACGCTGTCGGCGACCAGTGTGTAGCTCGCGATGATCGTATCCTTGTTGAGCTTGACCGAATTCAGGCCGATCGCCGCGGTCTGTTTGCCGCCGTTCCATTTGAACGGCGTCGAGCTCTGCGCTTTCTCGCAGGCTACGACCGCGTCGGGAAAGACCGCCTGCTCGACGAAGGCTTTCACCGTTCGAAGCTGCGTCTGCGTCTTCCAATTCATGTAGAACGACCCGCCAAGGCCGGCGGCGAGCAGGATCACCAGAGCAATCATGATGCGTTGAAAAGTCATTTCTGTTCTCCCGGCAAGCTAGTGCCTGGCCTCGCCGCGCCGCAAAATGTGCATTGACCCCTGTGCTCTAGAGCGTGATGACTTCTCTTCGATTCGTCATCCCACTCTAGCTCCTTGTTTGAGCATGATCTTTTCGGAAAACCGGTACCCACTTTTCCGGATCATGCTCTAGAACGGCGTCCCCATCAGCTTGGCCAGCCGCTCGATATTAAAGAATCCCTGATAATAGGCCCACATCGCGATGGCGAAAATGACCGCCGATATGATCGTGGTCCAGATCAGCTTGCGGCCCATCCGCGCCAGGACCGGCGCGCCGGGATCGGTGCCGGGGGCGCCCTCGCCGTCCTCGTGCTGGCTGCGCACGCCGAACGGCAGCGTCACGAACAGCACGACCCACCACAACACGAAGTAGATCGCGAACATCGTCGAGATGTTGTAGGCCATAAGAGTTCAGGCCTGTTCTATTTCGACGAGCGCGCCGGAAAAATCCTTCGGATGGAAAAACAGCACCGGCTTGCCGTGGGCGCCGATCTTGGGCACGCCGTCGCCGAGCACGCGCGCGCCCTCGCTGATCAGCTTGTCGCGCGCCACGATGATGTCGGGTACGTCGTAGCAGATGTGATGGATGCCGCCGTCGGCGTTGCGCTCGACGAATTTGGCGATCGGCGAGGCGTCGCCGAGCGGCTGGATGAACTCGATCTTGGTATTGGGCAGCGTCACGAACACGGTGATGACGCCGTGCTCCGGCAACGGCACCGCGCCGGAGATCTCAGCGCCGAACGCGCCGCCATAAATCCTGGCCGCCTTCTCGGCGTCCTTGACCGCAATCGCGACATGATTGAGCCGGCCCAGCATCGTTGCTCCTCCCCTAGTACCCAATTCCGCGGAACACGCGCTAGATCGTCAGCACATGCACGAGGCAGATCGGCTTCTTGCCCCAATGTTCGTTCAGCACCGCGCGTACCGCACGGCGCACCGATTCCGCGGTGGCATCGGCATCGCGCCGCCGCGCCCGCGGCAAGCCTTCCACGGTCGATACCACCACATCGAACACGATGTCGTCGAGGGGTTCGCCGGCCGTATTCTTCTCGGGGATGCCGACCAGATCGACCTCGGGATCGTCGGCCAGCTCGCCCTTGTCGGTCATCGCGATCGCCACGAAGGCACAGCCGGCAAATCCCATCCGGCGCCGCTCCACCACGGCGCGCGACTTGGAATCCTCCAGGATCGTGCCATCCTTGTAAATCCGGCCCGAAGGTAGTTGGTCGATGATGCCGGGGTCGCCGGGGCCGAGCTTGACCAGGTCGCCGTTTTTGCAAATCAGGACCTTCGGCACACCCGCGGTGCGCGCCAGCTTGGCGTGCTCGGACAGATGCAGGGCTTCGCCATGCACGGGGATCAGCAGCTGCGGACGCACCCAGGAGATCATGTCGCGCAGTTCGTCGCGGCGAGGATGGCCGGAGACATGGACCAGATCGGTGCGGTCGGTGATGACCTCGATGCCCTGCGTAACCAGGCCGTTGATGATGCTGCCGACCGCCTTCTCGTTGCCGGGAATGGTGCGCGAGGAAAAGATCACGCAGTCGCCCTTGTTCAGGGTCACCTGCGGATGGTCGTCATTGGCAATGCGCGCCAGTGCCGCGCGCGGCTCGCCCTGGCTTCCCGTGCACAGCGCCAGCACCTTGTCCGGCGGGAAATGGCCGTAAAGATCGGCGCCGCGGAAATTCTGCACACCGTCGAGATAGCCGGTTTCGCGCGCGACCTGCACCACCCGTTCCATGGCGCGGCCGACCACGACCACTTCGCGGTCGGCGGCCTTGGCGGCGTCCGCGACCGCCTTCAGGCGCGCGACGTTGGAGGCGAAGGTGGTGACGGCGACCCGGCCCTTGGCGGCCTTTACCAATTTCGTAATGGTGGCGGCGACCTCGGTCTCCGAGGGCGAGCGCCCGTCCCGCACCGCATTGGTGGAATCGCCGACCAGCGCCAGCACGCCCTCGTCGCCCAGTTCGCGCAGACGGCGCTCGTCGGTCGGCAGGCCTATGATGGGCGTCGGATCGATCTTCCAGTCGCCGGTGTGCAGCACGGTGCCGACCGAGGTGTGGATCGCCAGCGCGTGCGATTCCGGAATCGAATGCGCGACCGGGATGAACTCGACGTTGAACGGGCCGAGATGGACACGCCCTCCTGATGGAACCACCGTGACGGGGATTTTCGGCGGATTACGCTCGGCCGCCAGTTTGGCCTCGAACAGAGCCGCGCTGAACTTGGTCGCGTAGATCTTGCACTGCAGCTTCGGCCAGAGATCGATGATGGCGCCGAAATGGTCCTCATGGGCGTGCGTCAGCACCAGGCCCATCAGGTTCTTGCGTTCCTTCTCCAGGAAGCGGATGTCGGGCATGATCAGGTCGATGCCCGGCAAATGCTCCTCGTCGCCAAAGGAGACGCCGAGATCGACCGCAAGCCAGGATCGCTCGTGGCGGTTGCCGAGCCCGTAGATCGACAGGTTCATGCCGATCTCGCCGACGCCGCCGAGCGGCGCAAAGGTCAGTTCATCTGGTCTAGCCATCAGGCAGCTCCCACGGAGGCCGCCGAGCCAAAATAAACCTCGCCCGCGGCGATCGGGAGGTGTTTGCCTTCTGCGGTCCGCACGATCAGGCAGCCGCTTTCATCTATCGTGTCGAACGTGCCTGCGATAGTCGCAGTTCCGGTCTGGATTGCGACCGGCTCACCGAGGCCGGCGGCGCGCGCAAGCCACAGCCGGCGGATTTCGGCAAAGCCGCGACCATTGTCCCAGATGCCGCGGAACTCGACCCAGGCGTCCGATAGCACGGCGAACAGCTCCTCGGCGCCGACATGGACACCTAGCGCCGCCAGCGAAATGGCTGGCGTCGGCGTGCCGGTGGGGGCTGCGACCACATTGGTACCGATCCCGACCACGACAGCCAGCCGGTTGCCGGCGACAGCTTCGGCTTCGAGTGAAATACCGACCAGCTTTTGCTTCTCGACCAGCACGTCGTTCGGCCATTTCAGCTGAAATTTCAATGGGTCAGAGCCGGCCCTTCGCAGATTGGCTTCGATGCTCACCTGCTGCAGGGCGGTCGCGATCGCGAGCCCGGCGGCAAAGCCCAATGTCGCGGCGGTCGCGGGCGGGACGTCGATGATCTCGAGAACGCTGCTGGCAAGGTTGCCGCGCGGCGCGATCCAGGCGCGCTGGCGCCGTCCCTTTCCTGCCGTCTGCTCTGTCGTGACGAACCAAGTCGATCCGGGCTCACCACTGCGGGCGAGCGCCATGGCCTCGGTATTGGTCGAACCGACCTGGTCAAAGGCGGCGAGACGGTAACCCGCCGATAAGGCCCGGGAACCGAGCGCGAAGGCCATCTAGAAAAGCGACTTCGCCGCGGCCGCGGCCACGCTGACCAGCAGCCCCGGATAGACGAAAAAGAAGATCGTGAAGATGCCCGTGATCGCCAGTACCACGCGCAATTCGGTGCGCATCGGGTCGAGCTCGCCTGCCGGCTCGTCGAAATACATCACCTTGATGATGCTGAGATAGTAGAACGCGCCCACGACGCTGGCGAGCACGCCGACCACGGCGAGCGTGAACAGGCCTGCCTTGATCGCGGCGACGAAGACGTACCATTTGGCGAAGAAGCCCGCGAGCGGCGGAATGCCGGCCAGCGAGAACAGCAGCATCGCAAAGACGAAGGCGAGCAGCGGATTGGTGCGCGACAGACCGGCAAAGTCGCTGATCTGCTCCATCGGCTGGCCGTTGCGCTTCATGGTCAGGATGACCGAGAAAGTGCCGAGCGTCATCGCGACATAGATCGCGATATAGACCAGCACGCCCTGCGCGCCTTCGACGGTGCCGGACGCGAGCCCGACCAGCGCAAAACCCATATGGCCGATCGAGGAATAGGCCATCAGGCGCTTGATGTTCTTCTGCCCGATGGCGGCAAACGAGCCCAGCACCATCGAGGCGATCGCCACGAACACGATGATCTGCTGCCACTGCGAGACGATGCCCGGGAATGCCGTCAGCGCCACGCGCGTAAACACCGCCAATGCCGCGACCTTGGGCGCGGAGGCAAAGAACGCGGTCACCGGCGTCGGCGCGCCCTCATAGACGTCGGGCGTCCACATGTGGAACGGCACCGCGGAGACCTTGAAGCAGAGGCCCGCGAGCAGGAACACCAGGCCAAACACGAGCCCGATGTTGCCGGTTTTCGCAGCCGCCGCGATGCCGGCGAAGCTGACGGTGCCGGTAAAGCCGTAGATCAGCGACGCGCCGTAGAGCAGCATGCCCGAAGACAGCGCGCCGAGCACAAAATACTTCAGGCCGGCTTCGGTGGATTTGGCGTTGTCGCGGTTGCTGGCGGCGACCACGTAGAGCGCTAGACTCATCAGTTCCAGCCCGAGATAGAGCATGATCAGGTCGCCGGCCGAGATCAGCACCATCATGCCGAGCGTCGAGAGCAGCACCAGGATCGAATACTCAAAGATCCGCCGCGACGGATCGGACAGGAATTCCGCCGACAGGATCAGCGTCGCGCCAGAGCCGATCAGCGCCAGGATCTTTAGGAAACGCGCAAAATCGTCGACGATGAAGCTGCCGCCGAAGGTCGTGAGCTTGCCGGCCGGCAGCATCAGCTCCAGCGCGCCGGTCAGGATCAGCAGGCATACCGCAAGGCTTGTAACGAGCTTCGTCGTCCCCTCGCCGCCGCGATAGGCGCCGAGCATCAGCAGTGCCATGGCACCCGCAGCCAGCACCAGCTCCGGCAACACCGGCAGCAACTGATAACCTGCACTTTGGAAGCTCATGGAGGCGGCCTTACTGGATCAACGCGGCTGCCTTCACGGCAGTCACGGCGGTGTTGTAATTGTTGACGAGTTGCTGAACCGAGGCCGCCGACATGTCGAGCACCGGTTTCGGATAGACGCCGAACAGGATGGTGAGGAACACCAGCGGGAACAGCATCAGGCCTTCGCGGAACGTGAGGTCCTTGATGCTGGCGAGCGCCGGCTTGGTCAGGGTGCCGAACACCACCTTGCGATAGAGCCAGAGCGCATAGCCCGCCGAGAGGATCACGCCGAACGTGGCGAAGGTCGCGGTCGGGATCGAGACCTTGAAGGTGCCGATCAGCGTCATGAATTCGCCGACGAAGCCGCTAGTGCCGGGCAACCCGACATTGGCCATGGTGAACACCATGAACACCAGCGCGTAGAGCGGCATCCGGTTCACGAGGCCGCCGTAAGCGGCGATCTCGCGGGTGTGCATGCGGTCGTAGACGATGCCGACGCAAAGGAACAGCGCGCCCGAGACGATGCCGTGCGAGATCATCTGGAACACGCCGCCGGCCACGCCCTGCGTGGTGCCGGCGAAAATGCCCATGGTGACGAAACCCATATGCGCCACCGACGAATAGGCGATCAGCTTCTTGATGTCTTCCTGCATCAAGGCCACCAGCGAGGTGTAGATGATCGCGATCGCCGACAGCGAGAAGATGATCCAGGCGAAATCATGCGACGCCAGCGGGAACATCGGCAGCGAGAAGCGCAGGAAGCCGTAGCCGCCCATCTTCAACAGGATCGCCGCCAGGATCACCGAGCCCGCGGTCGGCGCCTCGACGTGGGCGTCCGGCAACCAGGTGTGCACCGGCCACATCGGCATCTTCACCGCGAACGATGCAAAGAACGCCAGCCATGCCCAAGTCTGCAGGGAACGCGGCACGGCGGTGTGCATCAGCGTCGGGATATCGGTAGTTCCGGCGTTCCAGTACAGCGCCATGATCGCCAGCAGCATCAAGACCGAGCCGAGCAGCGTATAGAGGAAGAACTTGAAGGACGCGTAGACCCGGCGCGGGCCGCCCCAGACGCCGATGATCAGGAACATCGGGATCAGGCCGCCCTCGAAGAACAGGTAGAACAGCACGAGGTCGAGCGCCGAGAAGGTGCCGATCATCAGCGTTTCCAACAGCAGGAACGCCATCATGTATTCGCGCACCCGCATCGTCACCGATTTCCAGCTCGCGATGATGCAGAACGGCATCAGGGCGGTGGTCAGGATCACGAACGGCAGTGAAATGCCGTCGACACCCATGTGGTAGGTGATGCCGCTCGCCAGCCACGACGCCTTTTCAATGAACTGGAAGTCCGGATTGGTCGCATCGAAGCGCCAGACCAGGATCAGCGAGACCGCAAAGGTCACCAGCGTGGTCCACAGCGCGATCCAGCGCGAGTTGCTTCTCGCCGCGTCGTCGTCGCCGCGGCTGATGTAGATCACCAGCGCGCCGAACAGCGGCAGGAAGGTGACGACCGAGAGAATGGGCCAGGTTGTCATCACTGGCCTCCCAAGCCGAACATGAACCAGGTGATTAGTCCGGCGACCCCGATCAGCATCGCAAACGCGTAGTGATAGAGATAGCCGGTTTGGATCTTCACGACGTTGCGGGTGACATCGAGCACCCGCGCGGAAATGCCGTCGGGGCCGAAGCCGTCGATGACATAGCCATCGCCCTTCTTCCACAGGAAGTGGCCGATCCATTTGGCCGGACGAACGAAGATCAGGTCATACAGCTCGTCGAAATACCATTTGTTGAGCAGGAACTGGTACAGCATCGGGTGCTGATTGGCGAGTTCGACCGGCAGATAGGGCCGGCGAATATAGAAGACGTAGGAGATGTAGGCGCCCACCACCATCATCACTGTCGGCAGGTACGCGATCCACGCCGGGATGTGGTGCATCTCTTCGATGATGTTCGGGTGCATCTTCAGGGATTCACGGAAGAACTCGGCCACGCCGTGGCCTGCGAACAATTCCTTGAACGGAAAGCCGGCCAGGATCGAGCCTGCGGCGAGGACGCCGATCGGGACCAGCATCCACAGCGGAGCCTCGTGGGCGGCTTCATAGTGCTCCTGATCGTGCGGTTCGCCGTGGAAGGTCTTGAAGATCAGACGCCAGGAATAGAACGAGGTCAGGCCGGCTGCGACCACCGTCATCAGGAAGCCGTACATCGCGAACGGATTATGCGAGACGAACGCAGATTCGATGATCGCATCCTTGGAGAAATAGCCGGCAGTGAGCGGGAATCCAGTCAATGCCAGCGTGCCGATCACCATCACGATATAGGTGAAGGGAATCCTGTCCTTCAGCCCGCCCATGTTGCGGATGTCCTGCTCATGATGCATCGCGTAGATCACCGAGCCGGAGCCCAGGAACAGCAGTGCCTTGAAGAAGGCGTGCGTGAACAGATGGAAGATGCCGACCGAATAGGCCCCTGCCCCCATCGCCACGAACATGTAGCCGAGCTGCGAACAGGTCGAGTAGGCGACGATGCGCTTGATGTCGTTCTGCACGAGGCCAATCGTCGCCGCAAAGAACGCGGTGGTGGCGCCGAAGAACATCACGACGGCCTGCGCATTCGGCGCCAGCTCGAACAGCGGCGACAGGCGCGCCACCATGAACACGCCGGCGGTGACCATGGTTGCGGCATGGATCAGCGCCGAGACCGGCGTCGGGCCTTCCATGGCGTCCGGCAACCAGGTGTGCAGCAGGAACTGGGCGGACTTGCCCATCGCGCCCATGAACAGCAGCAGGCAGGTCAGCGTCAGCGCGTCGGCATGCCAGCCGAACACGTCGATGGTCTTGCCTGCGAGCCCCGGCGCACCCGCAAAGATGGTCTCGAAATCGGTGGACTTGAGCAGCATGAACACGGCGAAGATGCCGAGCGCGAAGCCGAAATCGCCGACGCGGTTGACCACGAAGGCCTTGATCGCCGCCGCATTGGCCGACGGCTTCTGGTACCAGAAACCGATCAGGAGATAGCTGGCGAGACCGACGCCCTCCCAGCCGAAGAACATCTGCACCAGGTTGTCCGAGGTCACCAGCATCAGCATCGCGAAGGTGAACAGCGACAGATAGGCAAAGAAGCGCGGCCGGTGCGGATCCTCGTCCATGTAGCCGATGGAATAAAGATGCACGAGCGCCGAGACCGTGTTGACCACAACCAGCATCACCGCGGTCAGCGTATCCACGCGCAGCGACCATGCGACCTGCAGATCGCCGGAATTGATCCAGGGGAACAGGGCAATGCGGGCGTCATGGTGCATGAAGCCGACATCGACCAGCGTGACCCAGGAAAGGGCAGCCGAAATCATCAAGAGGCCGGTCGTGATCAGTTCCGCTGCGCGCGAACCTGCCGCCGGCGGCTCGGACACGTGGTGGTCGTCATGGCCGTGGTCATCGTGGCCATGGTCGTCATGGGCGGCCGCAGCATGCGCGTGCGCATCGTGCCCATGATGCCCGTCATCGTGATGCTCGACGGTGTCGCCGCTCGGGTTGCGCGCGTGCGCGCCAAAAATGGCGATCAGGCCGGCCAGTATGGCGCCCAGCAGCGGCAGAAAGACGATTGCCTGAACCATCAACGTTTTCCCTTGCGCATGATCTTGCCGGAAAACCGGCGTCCACTTTTCCGGATCATGCGCCGTCAGCCCTTCATCAAATTAACGTCTTCAACCGCGATCGAACCGCGGTTGCGGAAGTACACAACCAGCACCGCCAAGCCGATCGCGGCCTCGGCTGCGGCAACCGTCAGCACCAGCAGCGCAAACACCTGGCCGACGATGTCGCCGAGGAAGGTCGAGAACGCCACCAGGTTGATGTTGACCGAAAGCAGGATCAGCTCGATCGACATCAGGATGACGATGATGTTCTTGCGGTTGAGGAAGATGCCGAGGATCCCGAGCGTGAACAGGATGGCGCCGACCGAGAGGTAATGTCCGAGCCCGATCGTCATTTCACCCACTCCGCCGCGTCCGCGTCCTGCAGGCCCTGGCCCGCGGCCACCTTGCGCACGCTCATCGCGAGCTCCGGCGTCCGCGCGTTCTGCACGTTGATGTCCTGCCGCTTGACGTTGACCTTGTGGCGCAGCGTCAGCACGATGGCGCCGATCATCGCGACCAGCAGCACCATGCCGGCGAGCTGGAAGTAGTGGATGTACTTCGTATAGAGCACGAGGCCGAGCGCCTCGGTGTTGCTGATATTCGTCGGGATTGCCGCCGTGATGTTCTTGGTCACGGACGGATTGATCGCCCAGCCGCCGACGACAAGCAGAAGCTCGAACACGAAGATGCCGCCGATCACGAGCCCGATCGGCAGATATTGCATGAAGCCCTCGCGCAGCTCGACGAAGTCGACGTCGAGCATCATGATCACGAACAGGAACAGCACCGCCACCGCGCCGACATAGACCACGATCAGCATCATGCCGAGGAACTCGGCGCCCATCAGGATGAACAGGCCCGAGGCGTTGACGAAGGCCAGGATCAGATACAGCACGGAGTGCACGGGATTGCGCGAGACAATCACCATCACCGCCGACGCCACGCAGATGCCGGCAAACAGATAGAAGAACAGCGCGGGAAGGATCATGCCCTCACCTCACCGGTACGGCGCGTCGAGTTCGATCGATTTTGCAATCTCTCGCTCCCAACGGTCGCCATTGGCGAGCAATTTCGCCTTGTCATAATAGAGTTCCTCGCGGGTCTCGGTCGCGAATTCGAAATTCGGTCCCTCGACGATGGCATCGACCGGGCAGGCTTCCTGGCACAGGCCGCAATAGATGCATTTCACCATGTCGATGTCGTAGCGCACAGTGCGGCGGGTGCCGTCGTTGCGGCGCGGGCCGGCCTCGATGGTGATCGCCTGCGCCGGACAGATCGCCTCGCACAGCTTGCAGGCGATGCAGCGCTCTTCGCCGTTCGGATAGCGGCGCAGCGCATGCTCGCCGCGGAAGCGCGGCGAAATCGGGCCCTTCTCGAACGGATAGTTCAGCGTCGGCTTCGGCTTGAAGAAGTAGCGCATGGCGAGGAAGAACGCCGATACGAACTCGGTCAGGAGAAGCGAGCGGGCTGTTGCGTTGATATTGATGCTCATAGCGACCTCATTTCGGCGCGAGCCCCGCGAATTGCAGGACCCCGGCGACGATCACCACCATCGCCAGCGACAGCGGTAGGAACACCTTCCAGCCGAGCCGCATCAGTTGATCGTAGCGGTAGCGCGGCACGATCGCCTTCGCCATCGCGAACATGAAGAACATGAAGAACACTTTCAGCGCGAACCAGATGATCCCGGGCACCCAGGTGAACGGGGCGTAGGGAACCGGCGGCAGCCAGCCACCCAGGAACAGGATCGTCGCCAGCGCGCACATCGTGGTGATCGCGACGTATTCGCCGAGCATGAATAGCAGATACGGCGTCGAGCCGTATTCGGTCATGAAGCCCGCGACCAGTTCGGATTCCGCTTCAACCAGGTCGAACGGCGGCCGGTTGGTTTCGGCCAGCGCCGAGACGTAGAAGATCACGAACATCGGAAACAGCGGCAGCCAGTACCAGCCGAGCAACCCGAATCTGGTGTTCTGGGCCTGCACCACGTCGGTCAAGTTCAGCGAGCCCACGCACAAGAGCACCGTGATGATCACGAAGCCGATCGAGACTTCGTACGACACCATCTGCGCCGCCGAACGCAGCGCGGCGAGGAACGGATATTTCGAGTTCGACGACCAGCCGGCCATGATGATGCCGTAGATCGACAGCGACGAGATCGCGAAGATGTAGAGCACGCCAACATTGATGTTGGCGATCACCCAGCCGAAATCCATCGGGATCACGGCCCAGGCCGCCAGCGCCAGCACGCAAGAGACCAGCGGCGCGAGCAGGAACACGCCCTTGTTGGAGCCGGAGGGAATAACCGGCTCCTTCAGCACGAACTTCAAAAGGTCGGCGAAGGATTGCAGCAGGCCCCAGGGGCCGACGACGTTGGGACCGCGGCGGATCTGCACCGCCGCCCAGATCTTGCGGTCGGCAAGCAGGATGTAGGCGATCGCGATCAGCAGCACGACCAGCAGCAGCAGGCTCTGCGCGACCATGATGATCAGCGGCCACAGGAAACCGGTCCAGAACGAGCTTGCGAAGAATTCAGCCATCAGGTCACGCTCACTCCGCTGCCGTCAGCATTTGCCCGGACGCCAGGCGGGAACACTCCGCCATCACCGCCGACGCGCGCGCGATCGGGTTGGTGAGGTAGAAATCCGCGACGGGCGTCTTGAACGGCGTCTTGTCAACGCTGCCGCCCTTGCCGGCCAGCGCCTTCACCTCTTCCGGCTTACCGGGCTCGATCTGGTCGATCCGCATCAGATGCGGCACGGCCTTGAATAGCTCCTGCCGCAACGCCTGAAGCGAGTCATAAGGCAGCTTCTTGCCGAGCACATCCGACAGCGCACGGACGATCGCCCAGTCCTCGCGCGCCTCGCCCGGCGGGAACGCGGCACGGTTGGCGATCTGCGCCCTGCCCTCGGTGTTGACGTAGATGCCGGATTTTTCGGTATAGGCCGCGCCCGGCAAAATGACGTCGGCGCGATGCGCGCCGCGGTCGCCATGGGTGCCGATATAGACCACGAAGGTCCCGTCCGGCACCTTGACGTCGTCAGCCCCTAGCAGGAATAGCACGTCGAGCGTGCCGAAGGTCGTCATTTGCGCGAGATTCAGGCTGCCCTTGCCGGCCGCAAAGCCGATATCGAGCGCGCCCGCGCGCGACGCCGTATCCTGCAGCACGCCAAAACCGTTCCAGCCGTCCTTGAGTGCGCCGACGTCGACCGCGAGTTTGGCAGCGAGCGCCAGCACCGCCGCGCCGTCATGGCGCGCCAGTGATCCGGCGCCGACCAGCACGATCGGGTTCTTGGCGCCCTTGAGCACCTCGGCGAAGGAATGCTTGCCGGCCGCGAGATCGCCGAGCGAGTCGGTACCGGCACCGAGATAGTCGTAATCATAGGTCAGGTCGGCCTTGGCGCCGATGACGCCGATCTTGAGCCTTCCCGTGCGCCAGCGCTTGCGGATGCGGGCGTTGAGGACGGCGGCTTCCTTGCGCGGGTTCGATCCCACGATCAGCAGCGCGTCGGCCTGCTCGATCCCGGCAATAGTCGGATTGAAGATATAGGACGCGCGGCCTGCGCTGGGGTCGAAGGCGTCGCTGCCCTGCACCGCGAGATTGCTTGAGCCGCACTTCGCCAGCAGTTCCTTCAGCGCGAACATCTCTTCGACCGCGGCAAGGTCGCCGGCGATCGCGCCGATCCGCTTGCCGTCGATACGGCCGGTCTTGGCAGCAATCGCCGCAAACGCTTCAGACCACGACGCGGCGCGGAGCTGGCCGTTCTGGCGGATATAGGGCCGGTCAAGCCGCTGGGTCCGCAGGCCGTCGACGATGTGACGGGTCTTGTCGGAAATCCATTCCTCGTTCACGGCCTCGTTGATGCGCGGCAGGATTCGCATCACCTCGCGGCCGCGGGTATCGACCCGGATCGCGGAGCCTACGCCGTCCATCACGTCGACCGACTGGGTCTTGCCGAGCTCCCAGGGCCGCGCCGCAAAGGCATAGGGCTTCGAGGTCAGCGCGCCGACCGGGCAGATGTCGACGAGATTGCCCTGCAGTTCCGAAGTCAGCGCCGATTCCAGGTAGGTCGTGATTTCCATGTCCTCGCCGCGGCCGGTCGCGCCCATTTCCGGCGCGCCGCAGACTTCGGCGGAGAAACGGACGCAGCGCGTGCACTGGATGCAGCGGTTCATCGAAGTCTTGACCAGCGCGCCCAGATATTTGTCCTCGACCGCGCGCTTGTTTTCGGCAAAGCGCGAGGTATCGACGCCGTAGCCCATCGCCTGGTCCTGCAGGTCGCACTCGCCGCCCTGGTCGCAGATCGGGCAATCCAAGGGATGGTTGATCAGCAGGAATTCCATCACTCCCTCGCGCGCCTTCTTCACCATCGGCGAACGCGTCGAGATTTCCGGCGGCTCGCCCTTCGGACCCGGACGGCAATCGCGCACGCCCCAGGCGCAGCTTGCGACCGGCTTCGGGCCGCCCTTCACCTCGACGAGGCACATCCGGCAATTGCCGGCGATCGACAGCCGCTCGTGGTAGCAGAAGCGCGGAATTTCGGCGCCCGCGGCCTCGCACGCCTGCAGCAGCGTGTACTCCGGGGGGACATCGATCTCTTTGCCATCGACGATGAGTTTGGTCATTGCGCTCTCAAGTCTTTCCGAGCTTGCAGTCGGGTGGTGTAACGCTTGATGTCTTCAGCGACGCCTTGATCCATTGCTGGGTCTCGGCGCCATAGGTGGCCAGATAGGCCGGCTGCGCCGCGTTCTTCTCGCACAGGAACGGCAGATGCGGCTTCAAATCGTAATCGCAGGAGGCCTGCCATTCGCGCTTTCCCGCGAACGCGCCGATCGCTTCCTCGCAGGCGTAGAGGAAGTAGGTGACGAAGCTCTCGTACTGAACCTGCTCGTCGCGGCCGGAAGCCTTGATCTTGTCGTAGTCCGGCTGCGCGAACTTCGGATTCTTGAACGCCAGGTCGGTGTAGCCCAGAAACGCCTGCCGCGCGCTGGTCGCGCGGTTGCCTGTGCGGATCTCGTTGATCTGGAGCAGGATCGCAACAAAGCCGAGCAGCGCCACGGTCGCCTGCGCCATCTGCGCCAGCGTTCCGTATTTCTGCCACCAAAAGCTCGGTTGCGACATGGACATTACTCCGCCGCGACCATGTTTACGGGGTCGCGCACGCCGATATCGTCGATATCGGCCTTATGCGAATACTGATCGATACGCTCTTCGATCTCGTGGCGAAAATGCGCGATCAGGCCCTGGATCGGCCACGCCGCGGCATCGCCCAGCGCGCAGATGGTGTGGCCTTCGACCTGTTTGGTCACCTCCAGCAGCATATCGATCTCGCGCTTGTGGGCGCGGCCGTCGGCCATGCGGGTGAGCACCCGCCACATCCAGCCAGTACCCTCGCGGCACGGCGTGCACTGGCCGCAGCTCTCGTGCTTGTAGAAATAGGAAATGCGCGCGATTGCCCGGATCAAATCGGTCGATTTGTCCATCACGATGACAGCCGCGGTGCCGAGGCCGGAGCGCAGTTTGCCAAGGCTGTCGAAATCCATCGGCGTATCGATGATCTGTTCGGCCGGCACCATGCGCACCGACGAGCCGCCGGGGATGACCGCCTTTAGATTGTCCCAGCCGCCGCGAATGCCGCCGCAATGGCGCTCGATCAATTCGCGGAACGGAATCCCCATCGCCTCTTCGACGTTGCAGGGCCGCTCGACATGGCCGGAAATGCAAAACAGTTTTGTGCCGACATTGTTGGGCCGGCCGATCGCGGCGAACCATGCCGCGCCACGCCGCAGGATATCGGGAGCCACCGCAATCGACTCGACGTTGTTGACGGTGGTCGGGCAGCCATAGAGACCGACATTGGCCGGGAATGGCGGCTTCAGCCGCGGCTGGCCCTTCTTGCCTTCGAGGCTTTCCAAGAGCGCGGTCTCTTCGCCGCAGATATAGGCGCCGGCGCCGTGCGCGACATAAATGTCGAACGGCCAGCCATTGAGGTTGTCCTTGCCGACCAGCTTGGCGTCATAGGCCTGGTCGATCGCGGCCTGCAGATGTTCGCGCTCCCTGATGAATTCGCCGCGCACATAGATGTAGCAGGCATGCGCGTTCATCGCGAAGCTCGCGAGCAAACAGCCCTCGACCAGAAGATGCGGATCGTGCCGCATGATCTCGCGGTCCTTGCAGGTGCCGGGCTCGGACTCGTCGGCATTGACGACGAGATAGCTTGGCCGGCCGTCGGTGGATTCCTTCGGCATGAACGACCATTTCAGCCCGGTCGGAAAACCCGCGCCGCCGCGCCCGCGCAGGCCGGAGGCCTTCATCTCGTTGATGATCCAGTCGCGGCCCTTGTCGATGATCGATTTGGTGCCATCCCAGGCGCCGCGGCGGCGTGCACCCTCAAGGCCCCAATCGTGCAGGCCGTAGAGATTCTTGAAGATGCGATCCTTGTCGTCGAGCATGACCAGAACTTCCCGGGATCAACGTTTGGACTGAGAGTAAGCGAGCCCCGCGGCGCATCCGCCGAAGGTCAGCGCCCACAACAAAGCGGAATCAAGCGAGGCGCTCAGCGCGTAGCGCTGCAGCAGAAAAATGAACGTCGCCGCGGCCAGGGCGTGAAGGGTCATCAACTGCCAGGTCTTCATCGCAGCGGCCCTCCCCGGCCCGCCCGCTCGCAACAAGCGATCGCGCGTCATGTGGTTTCCTTCAGCGTTGTCGGGCCGCCCACCGGCGCCGAGAACTGACGGTCGATCTGCGGTCCAGGCTTTGGCGGATTGCCGGAGGCAAAGCCGTCCAGCACCTTGCCGAAGTTTTCCTTGTTCAGGTCCTCGTAGGTGTCCTTCCAGATCAGCACCATCGGCGCGTTGACGCAGGCGCCCAGGCACTCGACCTCTTCCCAGCTGAAATTGCCGTCCTTCGACAGGTGGAAGGGATCGTGATGGATGCGGCTCTGGCACACTTTGATGATGTCTTCCGCGCCGCGCAGGCGGCACGGCGTGGTACCACAGACCTGGACATGGGCTTTCTTGCCGACCGGCTGCAGCTGGAACATGGTGTAGAAGGTCGCGACCTCGAGCACGCGGATGTAGGGCATATCCAGGAGATCCGCGACCGCGCGGATCGCGGCTTCCGAAACCCATCCCTCATGCTGCTCCTGCACGCGCCACAGGATCGCAATCACCGCCGACGCCTGGCGTCCGGGCGGATACTTCTCGATCTGCTTCTTCGCCCAGGCGAGGTTCTCGTCGGAGAACGCAAAGCTCGCGGGCTGCAGTTCCTTTGGTGCAAGGCGGCGGACGGACATCGTTCAGTCTCTCATTGCGCGCGGGGCTGCGGCTTTCGCATTGAGCGCATTGATCCGGTCGAGCCAGAATGCGCTTGCGGTGCCGAACACGTTGTAGCCGACGTGGGTTGAAACCTTGATGCGATCGAGGATGGAAAGGTCGGTCACGGTTTCAAGGCGATTGCTGCGCGGATCGTAGACGATCAGCTTCAGCGGGGTCTGGTCGAGGATGTAGCGCGACACGGTATGCTGGGGATCGTTGCCGTGCTCCTCGCACAGGATCACGCTGTCGGCCTCCAGCAGCCGCTTGCCGCCCTTCATGGCCTCGATCTCGACGCCTTCGACGTCGAGCTTGATCAGGAATTTTCCGCCGGCCGCGACCTTGCCGTCGTCGATCAGATTGTCGAGCGCGATCACAGGCACTTCCTCGCCAGCGGTCTGGTCGCCGGCGATGCTGAAGGCTTCATGCTTGGTGCCGCTCAATCGCGCAGTGCCGCGCGCCGCGCCGATCGCGCATTTCATCGCTTCGAAGCGGTTGCCGTTGAGTCTCGCGTTGTTGGCCAGCTTCGGGAAATTCTGCCCCGACGGCTCGATCGCGATCGCCTTGTGCGAGCCGAACGGCTTGCTTGAGACCAGCACCGACCAGTAGCCGTAATTGGCGCCGCAATCGAGCAGCGTGTAGTCGACGTCGACCGATTCCCGGAACAGCAATTCGAGTTCGTTCTCATAGGCGAACGAGCGGTTGAGCAGCTTGCTCCAGTAGCCGTCGCCATAGGGGAATGCGAATGTCGCGTCCGCATTCAGCCTGACGTCGATGTCGCGCTCGGGCAACGTCCTGCGCAGCAGGTTGGCGCACATGTTGTAGCCGCGATGCGAAAAGTTCGACGATATTTTCGATCCCAGCGTCAGCGCCACCGCAGCCAGCCGCTCCCACGGGTTGGCGCCTTCAAGCGCACCCGAAGCCCGGTCAAACTGGATTGGCGGCTGCGCCATCACCGATCGACCTCTCCGAACACGATGTCGAGCGAGCCGAGGATGGCCGAGACGTCGGCGAGCAGATGGCCCTTGCAGATGTGGTCCATCGCCTGCAGATGGGCAAAGCCCGGCGCGCGGATCTTGCACTTGTAGGGCTTGTTGCTCCCGTCGGCGACCAGGTAGACGCCGAACTCGCCCTTCGGCGCCTCGACCGCGGCGTAGACTTCGCCGGCCGGCACGCGGACGCCCTCGGTATAGAGCTTGAAGTGATGGATCAGCGCTTCCATCGAGCGCTTCATCTCGCCACGGCGCGGCGGCGCGATCTTGTTGTCCTCGACGACGACAGGCCCCTGCCCGTCCGGCGCCCGCAGCTTGGCGATGCACTGCTTCATGATGCGCACCGACTGGCGCATCTCTTCCATGCGGATGCAGTAGCGGTCGTAGCAGTCGCCGTTCTTGCCGATCGGAATGTCGAAATCCATCTCGGCATAGCATTCATAAGGCTGCGACTTGCGCAGATCCCAGGCGGCACCGGAGCCGCGCACCATCACGCCGGAGAAACCCCACTCCCAGGCTTCCTTCAGCGGCACCACGCCGATATCGACGTTGCGCTGCTTGAAGATGCGGTTGCCGGTGAGCAGCGTTTCGAGGTCGGCGACGACCTGCAGGAACGGATCGCACCAGGCGTCGATGTCGTCGATCAGTTTTGGCGGCAAATCCTGATGCACGCCGCCGAGGCGGAAGTACGCCGCATGCATGCGCGAGCCGGAAGCGCGCTCATAGAACACCATCAGCTTTTCGCGTTCTTCAAAACCCCACAGCGGCGGGGTCAGCGCGCCGACGTCCATCGCCTGCGTGGTGACGTTGAGCAGATGCGACAGGATGCGGCCGATCTCGCTATAGAGCACCCGGATCAATTGCCCGCGGCGCGGCACCGTGATGCCCAGCAACTTTTCCGCCGCGAGGCAGAACGCATGTTCCTGGTTCATCGGCGCGACGTAATCGAGCCGGTCGAAATACGGGATCGCCTGCAGATAAGTTTTCTGCTCGATCAGCTTTTCGGTGCCGCGATGCAAGAGGCCGATGTGCGGATCGACGCGCGCGACGACCTCGCCGTCCAATTCGAGCACGAGACGCAGAACGCCATGGGCTGCCGGATGCTGCGGTCCAAAGTTGATCGTGAAATTTCGAAGATTCTGTTCGTTCATGGTCAGGCCTTCGGCTCCGCCTTCTCATCGCCGGGCAGCGGATAGTCAGCGCCTTCCCATGGCGAGAGGAAATCGAACTTGCGGAATTCCTGGTTGAGACGGACGGGTTCGTACAACACCCGCTTCTCCTGGTCGTCGTAACGCACCTCGACGAAGCCGGTGAGCGGGAAATCCTTGCGCAGCGGATGGCCGTCGAAGCCGTAATCGGTCAGCAGGCGGCGCATGTCGGGATGGCCGGTGAAGATCACGCCATAGAGGTCGTAGCATTCGCGTTCGAACCAGTCGGCGCCGGGAAACACGTCGATGATCGAGGGCACCTGCGTGGTCTCGTCGGCCTCGGCGCGCACGCGGAGGCGACCGTTCAGCGTCGGGGACAGGAAGTGATAGATCACGTCGAAGCGTTTTTCGCGGCCGGGATAATCCACCGCCGTGACGTCGATGATGCTGACGAAACGGCAGGAGGGATCGTCGCGCAGGAATTTAACGACCTCGACGATTTTGGTCGCGTCGACCGTGATCGTGAGCTCGTTGTACGCGACCGCGTGGGCGCTGGCCGCACCCGGAAGCGCGCTAACAATCGTCTGCCCCAAGGCGTCGAGCTTGCCGTCGTCCATTGACCTGAAACCTTAGCGTTCGATGGTGCCGATGCGCCGGATCTTCTTCTGCAACAGCAACACGCCGTAGAGCAGCGCTTCCGCCGTCGGAGGGCAGCCGGGCACGTAGATGTCGATCGGCACGATCCGGTCGCAGCCGCGCACGACCGAATAGGAATAGTGATAATAGCCGCCGCCATTGGCGCACGACCCCATCGAGATCACGTAGCGCGGCTCCGGCATCTGGTCGTAGACCTTGCGCAACGCCGGCGCCATTTTGTTGGTCAGCGTCCCCGCAACGATCATGACGTCGGACTGCCGCGGCGAAGCGCGCGGCGCAAAGCCGAAGCGCTCGACGTCGTAACGCGGCATCGACACCTGCATCATCTCGACGGCGCAGCAGGCCAGACCGAACGTCATCCACATCAGCGAGCCGGTGCGCGCCCAGGTGATGAGATCGTCGGTCGCGGCGACGAAGAAGCCCTTGTCGGAAAGCTCGTGATTGACCTCGAGGAAGTACGGGTCATTGGCGCCGACCGGCTTGCCGGTCGAGGGATCGATAATGCCGGTCGCGGCCGGTGCGATCACCGGCGAAGACCCATGCGATACGGCGGTGGGGCTCAATCCCATTCGAGCGCGCCTTTCTTCCATTCGTAGGCAAAGCCGACCGTGAGGACGGCGAGGAACACCATCATCGACCAGAAGCCGGTGGCGCCGAGCTTGCCGAAAGCCACCGCCCACGGAAACAGGAACGCCACTTCGAGGTCGAAGATGATGAAAAGGATCGCCACCAGATAGAAGCGGACGTCGAATTTCATGCGGGCGTCATCGAAAGCGTTGAATCCGCATTCATAGGCGGAAAGCTTTTCCGGATCGGGCTGCTGGAACGCGACGAGGAACGGGGCAATCAACAGCGCCAGACCGATCAGGCTTGCCACCCCGATAAACACCATAAGTGGAAGGTAATTCTGCAGGATGCCGTTCATCGGCGGGACCTTTTCCTGCGGTTTCGGACAGCCGCAGATTCGCTGATTGGAATTATTCTTGAGGCTTAGCGCAGCGCAACAGAGGGCGCAAGACAAGCTATTTTGTGGTCTAACCGGGGCTACCACGCCGTGGACAACTCAGGAAAGCAAGGGCGTTCCCGTCGCCACCCTGGCCAGCGTTTCGCGCCGTGCTTCTCGCGCAATCCATTCATGCGAACCCTGCTCGCGCGGCGCGTAATTGGTGTACCGATCAGCCAACAGAATGTCCGGGCCCGCCGCTCCGGTTTTCGCGATGTGCATGCTGACGCAGGATTGCAAAACCATGGTGGCGGCTTCCGCCTCGGGCGACTTTTGCGATCGCACACACCGTCGAAGCCGAGCATGCGAGCGCTGGCGTCCGCGATCATCCTGATGACCGCAACCTGCTTTGGCCAGGGGCGTCGGCGCGCTCGCGGTCGGCACGATCAACGGGACGAACTGAAGAACGACTATGGCGCAGGCGCAGCGCCATTCCCTTCTGTCGGCCGAGGTCACGACTCGGCGCACTGCTGTGGACACCAAACGAACGGGTGACAGAACCGATCTCGGCATATCCCATTGTTATTGCTTATATTTCAAGCCATGTCGCCGGCCTATGCCTTCGCCGCGACAACGGGCGAACCACCTAACGACGCCGAAAAGGCGCAAAATCGCCCCGAAAGCCCACCGGACGAAACCATTTCACGGAATCCACGAAACCGTCCCGAAACAGACGGGGCGTACATCTCTTGCCATCAGATGGCGCATAGACGCCTCGGAGGCATCACATGAACCACTCAATTCACTCGGCAGACCGTTCGACCCACCTGAAGATCGTGGTTGTCGCGCTCGTGGCTGGTATCGCGGTGGCAGCTTTCGGCATCTCGGCGCGCACCAATTCGGAATACACCCAGACAGCCCAGACCCAGGTCGTGAAGGCAGGCAAGCCGGTTGTCATCACCAGCTCGCAGACCTCGGCGGTCCGCTAAGGGGTTTCGTTCTCAGCACCGGCAAGACGGCCGCCTTCGGGCGGCTTTTTTGTTGGCTGCGCAGCCACTTCTGCCGCACGCTGGAACCATCGGGCCGCGTTTGAGCGCAACCGAGTTCCAGTCCGACGATCGGGGGATTTTTCTTTAAGCCATTGAAAAATGGCGCGAGAGACGGGACTCGAACCCGCGGCCTCCGCCGTGACAGGGCGGCGCTCTAACCAACTGAGCTACTCCCGCGGATGCGTAATCACGTCTTGATCCGCGCAGAAGCGAGGACTTAAAGGGCCTCCTTGTTTTAGTCAAGGACGTTGCGAATCCCCTTGTCAAATGGGCCTTTTTGCGATGCCGATGCAAATAACGGCCTATTTGCAGGCAAAACAGCGTAGGCACCCGCCACCCGAATCGTTTAAGGCCTGATACGCCTAAGTTTCCGTAAAGCCATTCATCACCAAGGAGGGCCGAATATGGCGAAGAAAGCAGCGACTCCGGCGACGATCACGCTGAAGCATCTGGCAGCGGCAATCGCCGAGGATCAGGAATTGTCCAAAAAGCAGGCTGAGTCGATCCTGACCGACACGGTCAGCCTGATCACCAAGCACCTGAAGAAGGGCGAGCGCATCCGCATCGTCGGTCTCGGCATCCTCCAGGTCCGCAAGCGCGCCGCCCGCATGGGCCGCAACCCCGCCACCGGTGAAGCCATCCAGATCAAGGCCAGCAAGAAGGTCGCCTTCCGTGCGGCCAAGGAACTCAAGGAAGCCGTTTAAGCGACAAGCTTTACGGTCCGACATTCAAGCGCCGTTCCGGGGGCCCGGAATGGCGCTTTTCTGTTATAGAGCGCCGTCGTTTCTCAAAACCTGTTGCGGTTGTCATGCTGGCTTCGCCCCTCGCCTTTACCCACGGTGTTACCGAGCGCTTCCTGCGCTATGTCGTGATCGATACCCAGTCGGATCCGGCGTCGCCGACCTGCCCTTCCACCGAGAAGCAAAAAGACCTCGGCCGCGTGCTGGCGGCCGAACTCAAGGCGATGGGCCTCTCCGATGCCCATCTCGACGAGCACGGCTATGTCTACGCGACGATCCCGGCCAATTCAGACAAGAAGGTGCCGGTGATCTGCTTCTGTTCGCACATGGACACCTCGCCGGATTGCAGCGGCAAGGACGTCAAGCCGCAGATCGTGCGCAATTATCGTGGCGGCGACATCGTGCTGCCGGCTGATACGACGCAGGTGATTCGATTCGCCGATCATCCGGCGCTTGCCGACCAGATCGGCAACGACATCGTCACGACAGACGGCACCACGCTATTGGGCGCCGACAACAAAGCCGGTCTTGCCGAGATCATGGATGCCGCGCAGTTCCTGATCGACAATCCGCAAGTGAAGCACGGCGCCATCAAGATCCTGTTCACGCCGGACGAAGAGATCGGCCGCGGCGTCGACAAGGTCGATCTGAAAAAACTCGGCGCCGATTTCGCCTACACAATGGATGGCGAGACCGCGGGGAATATCGAGGACGAGACGTTTTCGGCCGATGGCGCCACCATCACCATCGAGGGCGTCAGCACCCATCCGGGTTTTGCCAAGGGCAAGATGGAGCACGCGATCAAGATCGCCGCCGCCATCGTCGACCGCCTGCCGAAAGACACCTGCTCGCCGGAGACCACCGAAGGCAAGCAAGGGTTCCTGCATCCGATCGGCATTTCCGGTGCACTGGAAAAAGCGACGATCGGCTTCATCGTGCGCGATTTCACCGACGAGGGCCTGAAGGAAAAAGAGGCGCTGCTGGAGGGCATCGTCAAGGACGTGATGAAGGACTATCCGCGCTCGACCTACCGGATGGAGGTCAAGCACCAGTACCGCAACATGAAGCAGGTGATCGACCGCCACCCCGAAATCGTCGACTACGCGATCGAGGCGATCCGCCGCGCCGGCTTGACGCCGGTGCGCTCATCGATCCGCGGCGGCACCGACGGCTCACGGCTGTCGTTCATGGGGCTGCCCTGCCCCAACATCTTTGCCGGCGAACACGCATTCCACTCGCGGCTGGAATGGGTCAGCGTACAGGACATGGAAAAAGCCGTGCAGACCATCGTGCATCTGGCGATGATCTGGGAAGAAAAGGCCTAGCTGACGAGCGGGAGCGATAGTGTGAAAATCAGAAATTCGATTTGTCTCGTGTGGTTGTTGGCATTTGGAACGGCGCCTTCCCTGGCGCAAACCTCAGCCGAGAAAGTCACCGTGAGCTCCCTGCTCGCGCAGGACTACGCAATCGCCGGGACCTCGGCGCCGGCGAGCGGCGGCGCCGGACTGTTTCTGCGCAAGGGTCCAAAACTCTATTTCTGCTTCGTTTCCGAGACCCGGCAATCGGCAACGGTTTCGACCGAGTATTGCAAGCCGGTCGAGTAGCCGGGCGAACCATCCTGTATTTGGCGGTGACCTGGGGGAGCTGACGACGCGCCATGGGCTTTTCCGCTAGCCGAAAGTTCAGCAATGCGACGAAACTACCGAGTCTATACAACCAAGTATGACAGGGAGGTTCACGCCAACCAAATTGACTCGGTTCTTGGCCGTCCTTTACCCCGGGACAGGATGGCACTCGATGAAGCGTGGCATGCCTTCCAATCCGACCTGCTCCCCTGGAGAACCCGATTGCTTGTCGTGGCGGCGGACGTGAGCGCGCGCATCAGAGCAAATTTGACCAATTCAGATCGTAGCAATACCGCTGTGACGCTCTTGGTGGATCAGTCGGGCTCCATGCGCGGACAAAAAATGCTGTTCGCGGCGGCAACACTCGATGTAGCCCAAGAGCTACTGGTCAGCCTTGGTTTTGCCTGTGAGGTTTTGGGCTTTACTACCTCGGAGTGGACTGGCGGACGTTCTCGCAACCGATGGAAGTGGCGTTTCAGCCGAAATAACCCGGGCCGACTGAACGATATTCTACACATAGTCTACAAGAGCGCGGATGACCTGCGCGCAAGCACCGGAAGGGCCGACTTCCGGCAGATGCTACGTCCGGACCTGCCGAAGGAAAATATAGATGGCGAGGCCGTGCTGTGGGCTGCACGGCGCCTGCTGGCGTTACCTCAAGAAAAAAAGCATCTGATTGTCCTGTCAGATGGCGCGCCAGTTGATGATTCAACCCTACAGGAAAACGGCCTCTCCTATCTCTCTGACCACCTCCATGAGGTGGTGGGTCAAATCAAGGAGGCGGGCAGGATCAATTTGGCAGCCCTCGGACTGGGCCACGACGCCAGTGAGTATTACCCCGTCACAAGCATAGTCGATGCGCCCGACGAGCTTGGTGGAGCCCTTGTTTCTCTGCTGGAGCGCATCCTCGCAGGCGAGCACGCGATGTTGGGCGCTCGGTCGCCGTAGCCTTCGCTCGGTCGAGTAGCCGGGCGAACCGCGGGGCCCGGACTCAAAATCGCGAAAACAACCCCATGCAAAGATAGCCAGGGTTGAGCAACCGGTAATTAGGTAGCGCGCGCGGTCACGATCCAGACCGAGGCCGGGAGCAGCACGGCGTCGCCCTTGGCGTACGGCGTGAGCGCGTCACGGATCGAATTGGCCGCGGCAACGCGAAGCTCCTCCGGCTGGCCGTCCAGCGCGCGGCTCACCGGGCCGATTTCGAGCGAACCCTGCACCGCCCCATCGACGCCGCGGCCGATCGCGGCGTCCAGCAACAGCGGACAGGCTTCCATTTCCACCGCGGCAAAGCCGGCTTCGCTCAGGATGCGGCGCACGCGCGCTTCCGAGGCAAACGCAAACGGCCCGGGATCTTCCGGCCCCTGCTGCGGCAGCTTTGGCACGTGTTTATAGGCAGCCTGCAATGGCGCCATGAAGAACGGGTTTTCGCGCGGCTCGCGCCAGCAGGCGAATGCCAGCCGGCCCGTGGGTCGCAGCGCCTTGCGCATGTTGGCAAACGACGCCACCGGGTCGGCAAAGAACATCACGCCGAACCGCGACGCCAATAGATCAAAGCTCGCGGGGTCGAACGGATAGACGGTGGCATCGGCCAGCGCGAAGTCGACAGGCAAATCCTTCGGCGCGCTCGCCCGCGCCCGTTCCAGCATCGGGCCTGATATGTCGACGCCGAACGCGTGTCCTGACGGCGCAACCTCTTTCGCAAACGCAATCGTGGTGACGCCGCTGCCGCAGCCGATATCGATGACCCGCTCGCCCGGTTTGGGCTTCGCGCGATCGATCAGAAGGTCGGCGACCGGCCCGAGCACGACGTCCTGCTCCGCCTGCCGATCAGCCCAGCGTTGCCCGGCCGGGCCGTTCCAGTAGGCTATCTGATCGGCGTTCTGCTCGTGGCCTGTGGGGGCGTCCATGTGGTGTCTCGCGCGTATGAAAGGCGTGGTCCAACGAACAGTCCGCCTTCGCTCTTCGAGCTACGGCGAGACAGCCTTCGCGCTTCGCACCCTGGCTGGCTTGCCCAGCCGTAGCGCGAAGCGCGAAGGCTGGTAGGCGATGACGGACTCGAACCGCCGACATCTTCCGTGTAAAGGAAGCGCTCTACCAACTGAGCTAATCGCCCTTAAGTCGCCTGTTTAGCGCCGCCCTGCCCCTTGGCGCAAGCGGGGATGCCCTAACAAAAAAGCGGCGCCCCGGGGACGGGACGCCGCTTTGTCACATTGTCTGGTCTCAGTGGGCCGTCAGGCCGCCACCGGCGTCATCCGCAGCGTCGGATTTGACCGGCACCTTGCTGTCCTCTTCCCAGACGATCGCCACCGGCGGGCGCACCAGCGCCTTGGCGACGACGTCATCAAGCCGGGCAACCGGGATGATGTCCATGCCGCCCTTGATCGCATCGGAAATCTCCGTGAGATCCTTGGCGTTGTCCTCGGGGATAAACACCGTCTTGATGCCGCCACGGGCCGCCGCCAGCAGCTTCTCCTTCAGGCCGCCGATCGGCAGCACCCTGCCGCGCAGCGTGATCTCGCCGGTCATGGCGACATCGTGCCGGACCGGAATGCCGGTCATGACCGAGATGATGGCGGTCGCCATCGCGACACCCGCCGACGGTCCATCCTTCGGGGTTGCGCCCTCGGGAACGTGGACGTGGATGTCACGCCGGTCGAACAATGGCGGCTCGATGCCGTAGTTGATCGCCCGCGAGCGGACATACGACGCCGCCGCCGAGATCGACTCCTTCATGACGTCGCGCAGATTGCCCGTCACCGTCATCTTGCCCTTGCCGGGCATCATGACGCCTTCGATCGTGAGCAGCTCGCCACCGACATCGGTCCAGGCCAGGCCCGTTACGATGCCGACCTGAGGCTCGCTCTCGATCTCGCCGTAGCGGTACTTCGGCACACCGAGGAATTCCTCGAGGGACTTCTCGGTGACCTTGACCGACTTCTTCTTGGAGATCATCAGCTCCTTCACCGCCTTGCGGGCGAGTGTGGAGAGCTCACGCTCCAGGTTACGCACGCCCGCTTCGCGGGTGTAGCGGCGGATCATCAAGAGCAGCGCATCGTCGTCGATCGACCATTCCTTGGAATCGAGGCCATGCTTGGAGATGGCGTTCGGGATCAGATGCTTGCGCGCGATCTCGACCTTCTCGTTCTCGGTATAGCCGGCGATCCGGATGATCTCCATGCGGTCCATCAGCGGCCCCGGAATATTCAACGTATTCGCGGTCGTGATGAACATGACGTTCGACAGATCGTAATCGACCTCCAGATAGTGGTCGGCGAACGTGCCGTTCTGCTCCGGATCCAGCACCTCAAGCAGCGCCGACGACGGATCACCGCGGAAATCGGCGCCCATCTTGTCGATCTCGTCGAGCAGGAACAGCGGATTCGAGGTCTTCGCCTTCCGCATCGACTGAATGATCTTGCCGGGCATCGAGCCGATATAGGTGCGGCGATGACCGCGGATCTCGGCCTCGTCGCGCACGCCGCCAAGCGACACGCGCACGAACTCGCGGCCCGTCGCCTTCGCGATCGACTTGCCCAGCGAGGTCTTGCCGACGCCGGGAGGTCCGACCAGACACAGGATCGGTCCGGTCAGCTTGTTGGCGCGCGACTGCACCGCCAGATACTCGACGATCCGGTCCTTGACCTTCTCAAGCCCGTAATGGTCGCTGTCCAGGACCTCCTGCGCGGCCACCAGGTCCTTCTTGACCTTGGACTTCTTGTTCCACGGGATCGACAGCAGCCAGTCGAGATAGTTGCGCACGACGGTGGCTTCCGCGGACATCGGCGACATCTGGCGCAGCTTCTTCAGCTCGTGCTGCGCCTTCTCCCGCGCTTCCTTGGAGAGCTTGGTCTTGGCAATCTTCTCTTCCAGATCGGCGAGCTCGTCGCGACCTTCGTCGTCGCCGAGTTCCTTCTGGATCGCCTTCATCTGCTCGTTCAGGTAATACTCGCGCTGGGTCTTCTCCATCTGGCGCTTGACGCGCGAGCGGATGCGCTTCTCGACCTGCAGCACCGAGATCTCGCTCTCCATCAGGCCCAGCACCTTCTCCAGGCGCTGCGTCACGGACAACGTCTCCAGGATGCCCTGGCGATCGGCGATCTTGACGGCGAGATGCTGGGCGACCTGATCGCTCAGCTTGGCGAAATCAGTGATCGCCTGAACCACGCCGACGACTTCGGCGGAGATTTTCTTGTTCAGCTTCACATAGCTTTCGAAGTCGGACACCACCGAACGCGAGAGCGCCTCGGCCTCGACGGAGGTCGCATCGGTATCGGCGAGCGCAACCGCGGTGGCTTCGTAATATTCGCTGCGGTCGGAATATTTCTGGACGCGTGCGCGCTCCAAGCCTTCGACCAGCACCTTCACGGTGCCGTCGGGCAATTTGAGCAGCTGCAGGACGCTGGCGAGCGTGCCGACTTCGTAGATCGAATCCGGGCTCGGATCATCGTCGGACGCGTTCTTCTGCGTCGCGAGCAGGATCAACGCATCGTTCTTCATCACCTCTTCGAGCGCGCGGATCGACTTCTCGCGGCCGACGAACAGAGGCACGATCATGTGCGGGAATACGACGATGTCGCGGAGCGGCAGCACCGGATAAGAGTGGCTTTCGCCGTGGACGATAGATGGCCGGGGTTTGGCGGTCGTCATGGCCTAATTCCTTTTGTTGTGCCCCCTTGCACGCAGTCCGCCTGTTGTGCGCAACCGCCACAAGGTGCCGGGAGGTTCCGGGGCTGCAAGCCACCTTCGCAGCCTGTTTTTCCGGATCGTTTGGCGACGAATCTCAAGCATGAGCTTCGCCACCGACAGCATTAGGTGGCTATCGGGTACGGGGGTGTCAAGTCACGAAAAATGCCCGCCAAATGGGGCTAAACGCAAAAGGATTGCTGCGAAATAACTACGCCGCTGTGGCCGCCGGAATGTCCCGGCAGCCGTCCTGTTTGGGACAGAAATCCATCCCGGACCAGGGCCTATCAGGCGCTGGCGCTGCTCTCGACGGCGCGGTCGGAACGGTCCGCGTAGATGTAGAGCGGACGGGCAGTTCCCTCGACCACTTCGCGCGAGATCACCACCTCTTCGACGCCTTCCAGACCCGGAAGATCGAACATGGTCTCGAGCAGGATGCTTTCGAGGATCGAACGCAAGCCCCGCGCGCCGGTCTTGCGCTCGATCGCCTTGCGGGCGACAGCGCCAAGCGCCTCGTCGGCGAAGGTGAGTTCGATATTCTCCATTTCGAACAGCCGCTGGTACTGCTTGACCAGCGCGTTCTTCGGATCGGTCAGGATCTTCTTCAGCGAAGCCTCATCCAGATCTTCCAGCGTCGCGACGACCGGCAAGCGGCCGACGAATTCCGGGATCAGGCCGTACTTCAAGAGGTCTTCCGGCTCGACATGGCGGAAGATTTCGCCGGTGCGGCGGTCTTCCGGCGCCAGGACCTGCGCCGCGAAACCGATCGACGTCGAACGGCCGCGTGCGGAGATGATCTTCTCGAGGCCCGAGAAGGCGCCGCCGCAGATGAACAGGATGTTTGTGGTGTCGACCTGCAGGAATTCCTGCTGCGGATGCTTGCGGCCGCCCTGCGGAGGCACGGAGGCAACGGTGCCTTCCATGATCTTCAACAGCGCCTGCTGCACGCCCTCGCCCGAGACATCGCGGGTGATCGACGGATTGTCGGACTTGCGGCTGATCTTGTCGATTTCGTCGATATAGACGATGCCGCGCTGCGCGCGCTCGACATTGTAGTCGGCCGACTGCAGCAGCTTCAGGATGATGTTCTCGACGTCCTCACCGACATAGCCGGCTTCGGTCAGCGTGGTCGCATCCGCCATCGTGAACGGCACGTCGAGAATCCGCGCCAGCGTCTGGGCCAGCAACGTCTTGCCCGAACCGGTCGGACCGATCAGCAGTATGTTCGACTTCGCGAGTTCGACGTCGTTGTGCTTGGTCTGGTGATTGAGCCGCTTGTAGTGATTGTGGACGGCGACCGACAGCACCTTCTTGGCGTGGCTCTGGCCGATCACGTAGTCGTCCAGCACCTTGCAGATTTCCTTCGGCGTCGGAATGCCGTCGCGCGACTTCACCAGCGAGGATTTGTTCTCCTCACGGATGATGTCCATGCAGAGCTCAACGCATTCGTCGCAGATGAAGACGGTGGGTCCCGCGATCAGTTTGCGGACCTCATGCTGGCTCTTGCCACAGAACGAGCAATACAGCGTGTTCTTGGAGTCGCTCGTGCCGACCTTACTCATTCTATTCTCCGTCCGCCGTTCGATCCCGTCACTCGATCGACCCATTCCGGTACCAAACCGGACCTGAAAGTAGATAGAGCAAATTCCGTACCAAAAAAGACCTTAACTCAGTACGCGCCGTTCGAATCACGGTTTACTCGAATCCCCGCGATCCTACCCGATCCCTCACAGCCAACCATGCTGACACCCGACTATCAAGAATTCGCTAACCGGGCTCGGCGCGGACACCGTGACAATACCGTGATTTTCGGCCTTCGCACGGGGAGAAGTTACCGAAATCACCCAAGCGTTGCGCGATTACCACGCCGCCAAACCAGCACGAAAGCGGAACTTTCTGCCTACGTTCGGGCATAAGCAGCCGCTTAGAGCGTAATTTGCCGATTGGGCCCACCTGTCAAGGTCAACGCGTGGGTACCTCCACCCGTTACCTTACGGGGTCTTGGTCATCGCCGGCTCTTCCGGACGCTTATCCATCACCTTGTCGACAATACCGAAGTCCCTGGCCATGTCGGCGGTCAGGAACTTGTCGCGCTCCAGCGCTTCCTCGATCGCCTTGTAGGTCTGGCCGGTGTGCTTCACGTAGATTTCGTTGAGCCGCTTCTTGAGATTCAGGATCTCCTGCGCGTGCAGCATGATGTCGGTGGCCTGGCCCTGGAAGCCGCCGGAGGGTTGATGCACCATGATGCGCGAATTCGGCAGCGAGAAACGCATGTCCTTGTGGCCCGCCGCCAACAACAGCGATCCCATCGACGCTGCCTGCCCGGTGCACAACGTCGTCACCGGCGGGCGGATGAACTGCATGGTGTCGTAGATCGCCAGGCCCGATGTCACCACGCCGCCCGGCGAGTTGATGTACATCGAGATTTCCTTTTTCGGATTCTCGGCTTCCAGGAACAGCAGCTGAGCGACGATCAGCGTCGACATACCGTCTTCGACCGGACCGGTCAGGAAGATGATGCGTTCCTTCAGAAGGCGCGAGAAAATGTCGTAGGCGCGTTCACCGCGGTTGGTCTGTTCGACCACCATCGGCACAAGGTTCATGTAGGTTTCAACGGGATCGCGCATTAGTCACCCAAAGGTTGGCTGGGGCGAACATCCATCGGCAAGCCGGCTGATTTGCCAAAAGTGGACGAACGTCCCGTGATGCAGAACTTCAAAGACAACTCACAGATATGAGCCAATTTCCCGGCCACAAGGCCGAGCAATTGCGAGCTGGATTAGACGAGTTCAAACTGATTCGCAGGCGAACTCATAGCGACGGATGCCGAAGCCCCGCCGCTTTCGCCGTTCATCATTAACATCAGGTGCCGGGATTAAGCGGCAGTTTTCTCAGCGTCCTCGTCCTTGAACAGGTCTTCGCGCGAAACCTTCTTTTCGGTCACGTTGGCGAGTTCGAGAATGAAATCGACCACCTTGTCTTCATAAATCGGCGCACGAAGCTGGGCCAGCGCATTGGCATTGTTGCGATAGTAGTCCCAGACTTCCTTCTCGCGGCCCGGCATCGACCGCGCCCGCTCGATCACGGCGCGGCTGACTTCGTCGTCGGTGACGGTGATCTTGTTCTTCTCGCCGATCTCCGACAGCACGAGGCCGAGCCGGACCCGGCGGTCGGCGATCTTCTGGTACTCTTCCTTGGCGGCGTCCTCGGTGGTGTTCTCGTCGGCAAAGGTTTTGCCGCTGGATTCCATTTCGGCCTTGATCGAGTTCCACATCAGATTGAACTCTTCAGCGATCAGTGACGGCGGTGCCTCGAATTTGTGGCTTTCGTCGAGACGGTCGAGCAGCGCGCGCTTGACGCGCTGGCGCGTCGCACCGGCAAATTCAGAGACCAGGCGCTCGCGTGCGGCTTCCTTCAGCTTGTCGAGCGATTCGAGGCCAAGCGTCTTGGCGAACTCGTCATCGACGGTGGTCTCGCCCGGGGCTTCAATGGCGGTGGCGGTGGTTTCGAACTCGGCGGGCTGGCCGGCGAGCTTTTCGCTCGCGTAGTTCTTCGGGAAGGCAACCTTCAGCGTGCGGGTCTCGCCCGCGCCGATGCCGATCAACTGCTCTTCAAAGCCCGGAATGAACTGGCCGGTGCCGATCACGACCTGGATGCCCTCGCCGGTACCACCCTCGAACGGCGTACCGTCGATACGGCCGGTGAAGTTGATGGTGACGCGATCGCCGTTCTCGGCCTTCGCGCCTTCGCTCTTGGCGTTATAGGGGCGGCTCTGGTCCGCGATCCGCTTGATGGCGTCATCGACATCGCTGTCGGACACGTCGACGACCGGCTTCTCGACGGTAAAGCTCTTGAAGTCGGCGAGCTGGATCGTCGGCACCACCTCGATCGCCACCGTGTAGGTGAGATCGCTCTTGCCGGCGAGCAGTTCCTCGACCTCTTTTTCCTCGGTCGGCATCGTGATCTTCGGTTCGGTCGCAAGGCGGAAGCCGCGATCGGTGAAGATCTGCGTGTTGGTGTCGCGGATGGTCTGGTCGATGGTCTCGGCCATGACAGAGCGGCCATAGACCTTCTTCAGATGGCTCACCGGCACCTTGCCGGGACGGAAGCCGTTGAGCTTCACCTTGTCCTTGAGGTCGATCAGCTTGGCGCCGGCCTTGGCATCGAGATCCGATGCGGGAACGCTGATCTTGAACTCGTGCTTCAATCCCTCGACGAGGGTTTCGGTGACCTGCATGGCGTCAATCTTCTTCCGTTTCGGCAGGGCGCGTGGCCCCGACATTGTCAATTGGGTCGACGCGGGGCCCTTAAAGCCTGCGCCGGTGGTTCGGCTGACCCAACTCCCCAACCGGGGAAACAGGCCCTCCAGTATTCATCATGCAAACGCTTGAATAGAGCGCTTGGTGCGGGCGGAGGGACTCGAACCCCCACAACTTTCGTCACTGGAACCTAAATCCAGCGCGTCTACCAGTTCCGCCACGCCCGCGTAAAAAGCATCCAGTCCGGCCGCGATGCCGCGAGCGGCGGGCTTATAACATGCGCCCACGTGTCCGCAGCAAAAAAATGGCCATTCCGCCCCCTCGCCCGAGGCAAGGCGTCACAGCTGGACAGGGCCGCCAGAAAATGGTCCGCATCGGTCTCATGGCAAGCCCCAAATCCCTGCTGCACCGACGCGAGCTGATGGCCGGACTGGGCGCTGCCGCCCTGCTCCCGATATGGCCCGCCACTGGCTCTGCTCAAGGCCGCGCCGCGCTGGCGCTGCAAGCCAAAGCCGATGTCGTTGCGCTTCGGCCAGGGGCGCCGGAGACGCCGGTTTGGTCACTTGCCGGTTCGGAAATGCGATTCAAACGCGGCGATACCGTTGAAGTCACGCTCGCCAATGAGCTGCCGCAGCCCGTTGCCCTCAATTGGCGGGGGCTCGACGGGGCCGCGAGCGTCGAATCGCTGACGGCCCGCCCGCCGCTCGTGGCCGGGGTGAAGGAAACCCTGCAACTGCCGCTGCGACATGCCGGAACGCTGCTGTGTGACCTGACCCTTCTCGCCGACGGCCAGGCACGGCCATCGCGGGCTCGCGCATTGGTGGTCCGGGAAAGCGAGACCGTCGCCGTCGATCGCGACGAGGTGTTTCTGGTCGAGGACTGGCGGCTGCGCCCGGACGGAACCGCGATCGCGCCCGGGTTAGACCCCAAGGACGCCACAACGGTTTTGACGGCCAACGGCCGGCTTTCGCTCGATATTACAGCGCGAACCAATGAACGGATCAGGATTCGCTTCATCAACGGCTGCCAGCGGTCTGTTATCGCCGCGAAAATCGAGAATTTCGACGTCCGCGTCATGGCTATCGACGGCCAGCCCTCCGAGCCGTTCCAGGCCCGCAACGGCGCGCTGGTGCTGCCCCCCGGCGGCCGCGTCGATGCCTTTGTCGATGTGACGGCGCCGGCCGGGACCACCGCAGCGATTCTGGTCCACGACGGCAAGGAGGCCCGCCCTATCGGCAGGCTGATCGTCTCGGGTGAACCGCCGGTTCGCGCCGCCCCGCTTTCCCCGGCGCCGCCGTTACCTTCCAACGGTCTGCCGGAGCGACTCGACCTCAAGGGCGCAACCCGGGCCGACTTGACCCTTGGCGGGCCGCAAGGCGACTGGGTGCCGCCGGCAAACTTCACTGCGACCGCCGCGCCCGCGGTCCGCACCAAAGCGGGACGCACCGTTGTGCTGGCCCTGAACAACCGCGGCGCCACCCCAACGGTGTTTCACCTTCACGGCCATCATTTCCGGCTGCTCGACCGGCTCGATGACGGCTGGAAGCCGTTCTGGCTGGATACGCTGGCCATCGAACCCGGCCAAACGCAACGCATCGCCTTTGCCGCCGAATATGCCGGACGCTGGCTGATCGAATCCGTCGCGACCGATTGGGCCTCCCCCCGGCTGGTGCGATGGTACAGTGTGGAATGAGGAGACCAGCATGAGCGTATCCGTTCCCGCCATTCGCAGCGTCACCGCCCGAAGCCTCGTGGTGCCGATCGCACGGCCGGTGAAGACAGCCTTCTCAACGATCGATGCCGCACCGATGGTGTTGATCGATGTCGCGACCGATCAAGGCGTTACCGGACGCGCTTACATCTTTGCCTACGCCCAGCTGACGCTGAAGCCGCTGGTGCACCTGATCGAGGAGATCGGGCGCGAACTCGTCGGCAAGCCGGTTGCACCGTTTGATCTGATGAAGGCGATGGATGCAAAATTCCGCCTGCTCGGCTGGCAGGGCCTGGTTGGCATGGCAGTGTCCGGCCTCGACATGGCCTATTGGGACGCGCTCGGCCAGATTGCCGGTCGGCCATTGGCCGAGCTGCTCGGTGGCGCGCCGCGGCCGATCAAGGCCTATGACAGTTATGGCGTGGTCGATCCGATCGCCGACGAGAAGGCGCTGCGCCGCTCGCTGGAGCAGGGTTTTCGCGGCATCAAGATCAAGGGCGGCGACGGCGACGCTGCCAATGACGAGCGGGTGGTCAAGGCCGTGCGCGCTTTGCTCGGCCCCGATATCGCGCTGATGATCGACTTCAACCAGTCGCTCGATCCCGCGGAAGCCAGCCGGCGCATCGCTCGCCTTGAGCCCTATGATCTGCACTGGATCGAAGAGCCGGTGCCACAGGAGAACCTGCTAGGCCACGCCAAGGTGCGCGAGACCTCGCCGACGCCGATCCAGGCCGGCGAGAACTGGTGGTTCCCGCGCGGCTTTGCCGAGGCGATCGCAGCCGGCGCCAGCGACTTCATCATGCCCGACCTGATGAAATGCGGCGGCGTCACCGGCTGGCTGCAAGTCGCAGCGCAAGCCGAAGCCGCCAACATTCCGGTGTCGAGCCATCTGTTCGCTGAGGCCAGCGCCCACATGCTGGCGGTGACGCCATCCGCGCACTGGCTCGAATTCCTCGATTTCGCCCGCGTCATCCTCGCCCACCCTGCCGAGATCATCGACGGCACGGTTACCGCGCGAGGTCCGGGCCTTGGGCTGGAATGGAACGAGACAGCGGTGGCGAAATATCAGGTGACGTAGTGGACAGTTCGGCAGTCGGCGGATTAGGCGTCCCATAGATGGGAATTCCGAAAGAACTCGGACATGCTCGAAGTCACAATTTCAATTTTATCGCGTGGATATGGGACCGAAACTGCGTAGTCATGTGGAATCCTTACAAGGGGCGGATCGTTAGAAGAATT
Source organism: Bradyrhizobium sp. AUGA SZCCT0177 (assembly GCF_018130125.1). Taxonomy (NCBI): domain Bacteria; kingdom Pseudomonadati; phylum Pseudomonadota; class Alphaproteobacteria; order Hyphomicrobiales; family Nitrobacteraceae; genus Bradyrhizobium; species Bradyrhizobium sp. AUGA SZCCT0177. Next base: position 38,642 of record NZ_JAFCMA010000005.1, read on the forward strand.
CCTGAGATCCACAAAATATGGATCTCCTGATCCCTCCGCACACGCCCCTACTGCGAGAAATCCATAGGACAGCACTGATTTCCCGGGCTCACATTCGACGCTCTCGGACACAATCTGTTCCGGCGTTAGCCAGATAACTTCTGCTCCGATCCCAGACTCGTCGTGATCCGTGTTCAAGCTGAAGCCAACGCCCGCCAGCGCGTGCCCTCCCAAAAGGGCCATGAGCCAATCAGGTGTCAAACTGGCGGGCAATCGAGATCTCAAGAAATGTATATCGCCATCCGTCGCGCGCGTGCCGCGCAGATTTGGACTGATCGAGCGTAGGCGTAGATCGAGCGTCATGATCTGGCTCTTTGCTAATACTCAATCCCGAACTCGTCATACAGCCGCCGGAACACCGCGGGCAGCACTTCGGTCAAATCTTCCGCGATCAGGCCCGGCCCCGCCTCGCGGGCGCCCTCGCCGTGCATCCAGGCGCCGATACAGGCAGCCTCGAAGGCCGGCACGCCCTGGGCCAATAACCCTGCGATGATCCCCGCCAGCACGTCGCCGGCGCCGGCGGTGGCGAGCCAGGGCGGCGCGTTGGCGGCGATGCTGGCGCGCCCGTCGGGTGACGCCACCACCGTATCCGGCCCCTTCAGCAGCACCACGGCGCCAGAGCGCAAGGCGGCGTCACGCACCCGTTCGAGTTTGGAGCGGCCCGGATGCTTGTTGCTGATGTCGCTGAACAACCGCGGAAACTCGCCCTCGTGCGGGGTCAGCACCACCTGCGGATCGCTGGACGCCTTGATCGATTCAAACAGGCGCTCCGGTTCTTGCGCAAAGCTCGTCAGCGCGTCGGCATCGAGCACGAGGTGACGTTTCGCCGACAATGCGGTGTGGACGAGATCGCGCGTGCGCGCGCTGATTCCGGCGCCCGGTCCGATCACGCAGGCATTGAGCCGCTTGTCGTTCAGCATGTCAGCGAATTCGATCGCACTATCGACCGCGCGGATCATCACCGCGGTCAGGGCCGAAGCATTGACCGCGAGCGCCTCGCGCGGCGAGGCCAGCGTGACCAGTCCGGCGCCGGCCCGCAGCGCGGCGCGCGCCGCCAGCCGCGCCGCGCCGGTTGAGGCCATGTCGCCGGACACGACGACAGCGTGACCGCGCGCATATTTGTGGCCATCGATACGCGGCACCGGAAAGCATCTCCGCCAGGCCTGCGGAACGTTTTCCGTTGTCTGCGGGCGGATCTCGTCCAGCACTTGCGCATCGATGCCGATGTCGGCGACGCGGACGCGGCCGCAATGCATCCGTCCCGGCAGCAACAGATGCGCCGGCTTCTTGCGGAAGAACGTCACGGTCTCGACGGCGTTGATCGCGACATCCATCACGGCGCCGGTGGTGCCGTTGATGCCGCTCGGCAGATCGACGGCGAGGACCGGCGCGCCGTTGGCGTTGATCGCCTCGATCATGTCAAGCGGATCGCCCTTCACGGGACGATTGAGACCGGCGCCGAGCAGCGCGTCGATGATCAGCGCCGGCTTTCCGATCGCCTGCGGATTGAACGGCAGCACCGGGTATTTCCAGCCCTTCGCCGCGATTGCCGCGTCGCCCGTCAGACTGTCCCGCTCGCAGAGCAGGATCACCGAAACCTCGCGGCCGCGCGCGGCCAGTTCGGCCGCAGCGACAAACCCGTCGCCGCCATTGTTGCCACGGCCGGCAACCACCACGATCGCGCCCTCCTCGACCAGTTCCATCGCGGCTTCGGCAACGGCCTGGCCCGCGCTCATCATCAGCGCGAAGCCGGGCGTGCCGGCGGCAATGGTCATTCGGTCGGCGCGCTCCATCTCAGTGGTGGTCAGAACTTCCATGCCGAATCCTCGATCTATCAGCCTTTTCCGGAGGCATTTCCGATATCGGCCGTAGCCAATTTTCCAATAGCTGCATACCAATTGATCGGTTTGCCTATTTGCTAGGCTTGGGTATCATGCAGCGTCCGGTTCGACCTCTGCCGATTGCCTGTTAAAAGTCTGATAACATTCCAAAATCAGGCCCGTTAACAACTTGGCATAGACCCTGCTTTTGGGGAAGCCGGTAAGGAAGCCGGTTCAGGACCTTCGTCGTTCGCGGCAATTGCGAGCGTTTAGAGGCCTGATCAGGGATCAACGACCAGACGGCGCCACGCGCGACATCGAAACTATCTGCTCTGCAATTTGTAATGCCCGGGAGGCGCTCAGTGAAAAAAATCGAAGCCATCATCAAGCCGTTCAAGCTCGACGAGGTGAAGGAGGCGCTTCAGGAGGTCGGACTGCAGGGCATCACCGTGACCGAGGCCAAGGGTTTCGGCCGGCAAAAGGGCCACGCCGAACTGTATCGCGGTGCGGAATACATCGTGGACTTCCTGCCCAAGGTCAAAATCGAGATCGTGATATCAGACGAACTGGTCGAGAAAGCCATCGACGCGATCCGCCGCGCCGCCCAGACCGGCCGCATCGGCGACGGCAAAATCTTCGTCTCCAACATCGAAGAAGCGATCCGGATCAGAACCGGAGAATCCGGGCTGGACGCTATCTAAGCCGGGTGCTATCCCGCATTTTGCGACTGAAAAACAAGAAAAGGGCTGCTTCGGCGGCCTGATTTCGTTTGCGATATCTCACCACTCTGTCTGTGTGTGCGTGTTGTTTGCGAAAATGTCGTTGTCGCAGAGTCCTGGAAACCAAAAGGGGTATTCATGAAGACCGCCAAAGACGTCCTGAAATCGATCAAGGACAACGACGTAAAATACGTCGACCTGCGCTTCACCGACCCGCGCGGCAAGTGGCAGCACGTGACTTTCGACATCGGCATGATCGACGAGGAAATCTTTGCCGAAGGCACCATGTTCGACGGCTCGTCGATTGCCGGCTGGAAGGCGATCAACGAATCCGACATGTGCCTGATGCCCGATCCGGTCACCGCGACGATCGACCCGTTCTTCGCCGAAACCACCATGGTCATCACCTGCGACGTGCTCGAGCCGACCACCGGCGAGCCCTACAACCGCGACCCGCGCGGCATGGCCAAGAAGGCCGAGGCGATGGTCAAGTCGATGGGCATCGGCGACACCGTGTTCGTCGGACCGGAAGCCGAGTTCTTCGTATTCGACGACGTGCGCTTTTCGTCCCTGCCCTACAACACCGGCTTCAAGCTCGACTCCTCGGAATTTCCGACCAATTCGGACACCGAATATGAAGGCGGCAATCTCGGTCACCGCATCCGCACCAAGGGCGGCTACTTCCCGGTGCCGCCGCAGGACTCGGTGCAGGACATGCGCTCGGAAATGCTCGGCGCGATGGCCAAGATGGGCGTCAAGGTCGAAAAGCATCACCATGAAGTCGCTTCCGCCCAGCACGAGCTCGGCATGAAGTTCGACACGCTGACGCTGATGGCCGACCACATGCAGATCTACAAATATTGCATCCATCAGGTCGCGCACATCTACGGCAAGACCGCCACCTTCATGCCGAAGCCTATCTATGGCGACAACGGCTCGGGCATGCATGTCCACCAGTCGATCTGGAAGGACGGCAAGCCGGTGTTCGCCGGCAACAAATACGCCGACCTCTCCGAGACCTGCCTTCACTACATCGGCGGCATCATCAAGCACGCCAAGGCGATCAACGCCTTCACCAACCCGTCGACCAACTCCTACAAGCGTCTGGTCCCGGGCTATGAAGCCCCCGTGCTGCTCGCCTATTCCGCGCGCAACCGTTCGGCCTCCTGCCGTATCCCCTACACCGCCAACCCGAAGGCCAAGCGCGTCGAGGTCCGCTTCCCCGACCCGATGGCCAACCCGTATCTCGGCTTCGCTGCGATGCTGATGGCCGGCCTCGACGGCATCAAGAACAAGATCGATCCGGGTCCGGCGATGGACAAGGACCTCTACGATCTGCCGAAGGAAGAACTGAAGCAGATCCCGACGGTGTGCGGCAGCTTGCGCGAGGCCCTGGAAAACCTCGACAAGGACCGCGCGTTCCTCAAGAACGGCGGCGTGTTCGACGACGACTTCATCGACAGCTACATCGAGCTGAAGATGACCGAAGTCGAGCGCTTCGAGATGACCCCGCATCCGGTCGAATTCGACATGTACTATTCGCTGTGATTTTTCGCGGCGCTCGCGCCGCTGATGTCACGGTCCACAAATGCGAAAGGCGCTCCGAACGGGGCGCCTTTTGTTTTGTAGACGGGTTAACTCATCTGCCCCACTGGCTGAAACTCATATGCCTCCGTTGCGCGCACACGCGTCCCGCTGGGCGAAACCCTTAACCAGCTTTCGACATGCCCGATAGCGATCTTCCATAGACTGGCCGGCGACCTTGCCCTGTCGCAGATCGCTCTCTTGCGCAACCTTCGGGCCCGGGGGTTTCGGCTTGATCGTGGGCCCTGATATCGTGGATCGCCGCTCTGACGGCTCCTGTTTGGGCACTCGACCATTTTGCGGAGCCTGATCACGCTTGGCCGATGGTTCGGCATCCCCACGCCATTTTACGAGTTGCCAGATTGGGCGAAGCTCGATGCTGCCCCTATCAACGGGCTTGTCTGATTTAGCTGTGAGCAATGTGAGAACGTTCTTGTCGTCCAGTTTTACATTGATCCCCGGAACCGTCTTGATGGAAAACTTGTCGTTCACAATGTATTCGGCGAACCATTTGTACCCCGCCGCATCCCGCGTCCAGGAATGCTTCGTGGGTGGGCCCCAAACGTAATATCCACGTGCGAGGCCGGTCGCGGAAACTTCTGTAACGATCAACATGGCGTTGCGACCCTTGCCACCTCCCCAGCCGCGCTTGCTAGACCACACTCCGACAAACCTGGAATTAGCGCCGAGAGGATCGTCCTGAGCGGGCGAGATAGTGAACTTCGGCATATCGAATCGCTGAGCCACCCCAATCGCTGCCACTTTTTGACTGTCTTCGGCCAAAAACAGGTTTCGGTCGGACGGTCTCGCACCTGAATTTTCGCCTCCTTTGATCGTGCCCGCATTGTCCTCTAGTCGAGGAGAGACAGTCGTGGGAGATGCTGCAGCAACCTCTTTGGATCTGAAGTCCTTGATCCGTTGACGAGCTTCAGCGGCGTGACTGCTCTTTGGATATCTGGAGAGAAATTCCTCGTATAAGCCGGCTGCCGTTGACGTTCGCATAGCTTGCCAAAATTGCTCATCTTCCGACGGAACTGCCGCAACTTGACCAGCAGCAGGCCGTGCTGGAGCGCTGGCACCGGGAGCTCTAAGATAAATCTCCTCCTTCGACAGCGATCCGTACACAAACGGCTGCTGTTCGCGCTTGGTTGCCGCCATGACGTCATCCCGGACTCTCCGAAACAGGAATGAGATTTCGAGCCCAGGTGTCTCAATGTGTCGAAGAAGGGCTATCGTAAACGGACTGTTGCGGCCTTCGCCGTCGCTTGCTGTGGTGCCATCCCGAGCGGCATATGCAATCAGCACGTTGTCGGAGGGTTCTGTCGGAGCCAACCCGCGAGCCACCGCCCGGGTGCTGAGCGAGCGCTTCATCTTTGCAGCAAAGGGATTATTTCGACATGCATCAAGAATGACGAGACCCAGCTGCCGCGCCTTTGAAACCTGGAGACTAATCGAGCGCAGACTGACGGCCTCGCTCTCGATGTCGGCGTCGCTACGCAGTTCGGCATTGACCGGAATCAGCCAATTTTCGCCACCCACCTCCATGCCGTGTCCGGCATAGAATACGACGGCCATTTCCGCCCCTTCGGCAGCGCGGCCGAAATCGACGATGGCTTTACGCATTTCGTGCGCGGTCGCGTTTTTTGTTTGCGTGACCTTGAAATTCAATCGCTCAAGGGCACGCGCAATGTCGGCTGCGTCACGAGGCGGGTTAGGTAGCTCCGGTACCTTTTCGTAGGAGCCGTTCCCGATGACGAGCGCGATCCGATTCTCAGCAAGTGCCGGCTGAATGAGAAGCCAAATTGAAGTGACGACGAAGGTGGCTGCTCTAACGGTGCGCATCGGTACGGTCCTAACCAGCATTAAATTCGAAGCTATCATCCGGGTACCCCGACAACAGGAAAACTAGAAATTGCACATCTTGTGTGATCTAACTCACAGTTTGATGTGAAAGCCTTCGTTGTCCGAAGTGAAACTTGTTTGCGCGCGACGCCTCTCCGCGACACCTCGAATAAATTCTACCCCTCCTTCGGCGGATACTTGCGCAGGAAACGCTCGAGCTCCGGCTGCACGGAATAAGGCGTCGGTATCGGATCGCCGGCCGGATCGACCGCAATATCAAGACAACGGCGCAACGTTCGCGCCAGCTCCGCGCGCCGATACGGCTTGGTCAAAAGCGGAATCCCGTGGCCCGCGCGGTTTTTCAGCGGCAGCGCGCCGTCGCTGTAGCCGGAGGTGAAGAGCACCCGGAGCGACGGACGCCCGGCCATCAGCGTTTCAGCCAGTTGCCTGCCGTTCATGCTGCCGGGCATCACGACGTCGGTGAACAGCAGATCGAACGCGGCGCCCCGATTGACGATGGCGAGGGCCTCGTCGGCATTCGAGGCCACGATCACCTTGTAGCCGAGGCTCTCGAGCTGCATCGTCACATAGTCGCGGATCTTGCGGTCGTCCTCGACGCACAGGAGCGTTTCGCTGCCGCCCTGCACCGGCGAATCCTCGTCTTGTGTCGACGGTTGAAGCGCGCTGGTGTCGGCTTTGGGCAGATAGATCGTGAACGTCGTGCCGCTTCCCTCCTCGCTGCGCACGTCGACGCTTCCGCCCGACTGCTTGGCGAAGCCAAACACCATGCTGAGCCCGAGCCCTGTTCCCTGGCCGACCTCCTTGGTGGAAAAGAACGGTTCAAATATCTTGTCGAGAATGGGCTGCGGAATCCCGGTGCCGGTGTCGCTCACCTCGACGGCGACATAATCGCCGGCGCGTTCGACGCCGCAGGCCACGGCCTCGGGCACACCCAAAGTGATATTGCCGGTCGCAATGGTCAGCTTTCCGCCATTTGCCATGGCGTCCCGGGCATTGATGGCGAGATTGACGACCGCGGAGGAGAGTTGGCTACGATCGACGAATGCCGGCCACGCGTCGTCGTTCAAGGCGGCCTCGATTTCGATATTCTTGCCGAGACTTGGCGCGAGCAATCGAACGGCTTCGCGAATGAGATCATTGACGTCGATCTCGGCCGGCTGCAACGGCTGCTTGCGCGCGAACGCCAGCAGGCTGGCGGTGAGGTTTGCACCGCGGTCGGCGGCGTCGCTGATCAGTTTGGTGATCGAAGCCAGGTGCGGAACGTCCTTGACGCCATCGGCCAGAATTTCGATCGTGCCTGTGATCACCGTGAGCATGTTGTTGAAGTCATGGGCAATGCCACCGGTCAGTTGCCCGACCGTATCCATCTTTTGCGCCTGAATCAGTCGCTCCTCGGCGAGGCGCCGCTGGGTGACGTCCCTGACAAAGGAGTTGATGATGTAACCGTCGCCGCGGCGCAGCGCCGTGAGCGACACTTCGACGAAAAATTCGTGACCGTCCCGGTGCAGCGCCGGTGCCTCATAGCGCATGCCCATGGCGCCGCCGGCGGTCTCACGCAGGAATTTGGCGATCCGCTGCCGGTGCGCCGCGCGAAGGTGTTCGGGAAACACCAGCTCGACCAGCTTCACACCAACCGTCTCCGCCCGCGTCCACCCGGTCAAGGCTTCGGCCTGCGGACTCCATTCGAGAACGAAGCCGTTTTCGTCGGTCTGGACGAAGGCGTCGAGCGCGGTGCTCACGATGGTCTGCGCCATCTGTTCGCTGTCGACCAGAGCCTGCAGGGCGCGCCTTTGTTCGGTGACGTCGCGGAGCACGGTCACCGCCCCGCGAAGCCTGCCGCGTTCGTCGCGCAACGGCCGGGCGTTGGCGACGATGTAGGCTTTGGCGCTGGATCCTTCGGACTGCACCATGAGTTCGAAATCATCGACATGTTCGCCGCGCAGCGCCCGCGCCAGCGGCGAATCCGGGATCGGCAGCGGCGTGGTACCGTCCGAAAGGAAACAGGCGAATTTTCTTACCCCCGTCAGGCTGTCGAAGCCGCGGTCCACACCCAGCAGCTGGCGGGCTGCGCCGTTGGCAACGACGACCACCGCATTCTCGTCGGCCACGACAACGCAATCGCGGATGCTTTCGACCGTGTTTTCCAGCAGGTTTGGCTTGGCGCCAAGCTGGTCTGACAATTCGGCGAAAGCCGCTGATAGCGGGGCCATCTCCCGGCTACCTTCGGCAGGCATCGCAACCGGCTTGCCGCGCGACAGGCCTTCGACCGCCCGGGTCATTTGGGTCAGCTGTCGGGACAGCGAGCCCGCGATGGCGGCCGCAAGCACCAGCGCGACCAAGATCGCGATCACCCCGACGATGAATGCCGCGCGGCCGAAACCATCACCGAACACAGCAAGGGCGCAAATGGTGCCCACGACCAGGAACACCATCGCGAACGCAAGGCGGCTCCTCAAAGTCATGACGACCAACTGCCCAATAAAATCGCTAAGAAAACCGCCAGAGAAACCGCCCAGGAAATGATAACGACAATGGTGTGAGTATGAATGCGGGTCCGGCGCCTTGCGCCGGTTGTTCGGCGCCCTCAGCTACCCCAATGCATAGCCGAGTTCTGCGCCGCGCTCCCGCGTTTTCGGTTCCGTAGAATTACGGACAGCACCCCGGAGAAATGGATATTTCGAATCAAATTATACCCCGAATATCCTGGCGTAGCGCGCCTTGATCTCCTCGCTTTGCGCTTGCACGGCGGCGGGATCGGCCTTGAGCAATTTCAGATTCGCCAGCGGGATGTGCTCGCCCTTCTCCTTCACCAGCGCATGAAACGAGCGGTGTGCGAACACGTCGACCAGCATCTGCTGGGTTTCGGCGCTGAAAAAGAAGTTCTGAAATAATCTTGCCGCGTTGGGATTGGGCGCGCCGCGGAAGATTCCGGAGGGAACGATGATCAACGGCGCCCCCTCGGTCGGATAGACCACCTCGACCGGTTTGCCCTGGTCCTTGGCCAGCACCAGATTGTAGTCGTTGCCGTCGGCCATGATGGCACGCTCGCCGAGCAGGATCTTCTTCGGTGGATCGGCGGCCGACTGCACCTGCATGACCTTCTGCTGCGCCAGTTTCTCCAGATAGACCCAGCCGAGATCGCGCGTCAGCACGAAGGTCGCGGTCAAGATGGCGCCGCTGTAGCCGGGATGGCCCTTGACGATCTTGCCTTGCCATTTCGGGTCGAGCAAATCGGCATAGCTCTTTGGCGCTTCGTCGCGCTTGACGAGATTGGTGTTGTAGCCGATCGCCTCCAGCCAGGCGCAGGACGTCGCGTGCATGCCATCGGGGTCGATCTGGTCGGCCGGGAAATGTTTGGCGACCTCCGCCGGCAGGTAGGCCGCGAGCCAGTTGTTCTTCTTCCAGTCGAGATAATGCGCCGGGTCCGTCGAGTTGGCGACGTCAACGGCGTTGATGCCGCTGCCCTGCTCCTGCGCGATGCGCTGGAAGATCCGCTCCGCGCCGGAACGCTCCACCCGGACGCTGATGCCCGGATATTTGGCTTCGAACGTCCGCGCCATCCGCTCGGCGGTGTTGAGCTCAAGCGCCGTATAGAACGACACCTTGCCCTCTTTCTTGGCAGCCTCGATCAGCGCGGGCGTCACTTCGGAAGGCGGCGGCGCCGCGGCTTTGACCGGCTCGGCGAATAAAAGGCCGGCAACGGAAGCCGTCGACGCCTTGAGCAGGTCGCGTCTCGACCATCGGCGGTCCCGCATCGCACCCTCCCCCTTTGTCGCCCGACCGTTTATCGGCCGCCTGTTCGTTCGAAACCGCCTGCTAGCTCGCCCGCTGATGCGCCTTCAGCGCCTCGCCGAACGCCTCAAACAGCGCACGGTTGATCGGATTGCGCTGCGGGTCGTACTCCGCATGCCATTGCACGCCGAGCGCAAAGCTCGGTGCGTCAGCAATCCGGATCGCTTCGATGGTGCCGTCTTCCGCCACGCCCTCGATGACGACGCGCTCGCCGGGATCGAGAATGCCTTGCCCATGCAGCGAGTTCACGCGAATGGTTTCGCAGCCGAGCAGCTTTGCGAAAGCGCCGTCCGGGGTGAGATGGACGTCATGCCGGTCGGCAAAGATCACCAACGGATCGGGGTGGATTTCGCCGTTCTCCAGCCGCGGCATGCGGTGATTCATGCGGCCGGGGATTTCGCGAATCTCCGGGTGCAGCGAGCCGCCAAAGGCGACGTTCATTTCCTGCAAGCCGCGGCAGATACCGAAGATCGGCACGCCGCGGGCGACGCAGGCTTCCGCCAGCGCAAGGGCGACGTCGTCGCGGTGAATATCGTAGGGCTCGTGCCTCTCATGCGGCTCGGTCTTGAAACGGGTCGGATGAACATTGGCACGGGCGCCTGTCAGCACCACCCCGTCGACGGCGTCAAGCAAGGCGCCGATATCGGTAATCTCCGGCGATCCCGCAAACATCAGCGGCAGTGCGCCCGACACGTCGGCTACAGCGCGGAGATTGCGCTCTCCGACCATCTGGGTTGTGAAACGATTTTCGATGCGATGGGCGTTCCCGATCACACCGACCACGGGCCGTCTCATCGCCAAATTTCTGCTTTCATCGTCCTGCGCAAGGATCTTCTAGGTTGAGCCATGATGTTGACCGATCATGCCTGCGAGAACGTGCCGGATCAACATGATATGCTGCCCACTTCTGCTTTGCAGCTCCGCGCGAATCCCAGGCCGTGCCGGCAAGCCGGCGTCAGAATAGGCGCAAGGCACGCGTTTTGGCTCGTGAAGCCGCCGGACGCGCGGCAAAGGCAGCTACTTCCGGGTGCAGCTACTTCCGGGTAAAGGCTTCCTTGGCATCAACAGCCTCGACGCCGGGCAGACCGGCCGCCCGAAGCGCGGTCGCGGCGGAATTGTCGGCGCCATTCAGCCACGGCAGTTTCGCCTGGATGGCGCGGGTCACCGGCTCGCCCAGCGCGCCGCCGAAATCGAGCGGCCAGAACCCGTTAGGCACGGCCTCGGCCGATATCCCGTGGAGGCGATATCCCTTCCCCAGCGTCGCCTCCGCTTCGTCAGGCTGTACGTTGCGCGCGGTCCCAGGGTTGGCCGGATCGGCAAATGTCACAAGCACCGGGATCAGCGCGCCCGTTACCGGCACGACGCCGGTCTGGCGGTTCATGTCGTTGAACGACACGCGCTTGCCGTCGCCGGCGGCGGCCGTATAGGCGCGCAAGGCTACGTAATTGATGCCCTCGAGTTCGAGTTTCTTGTCGATATGCGCCAGCAGCGCGACCAGATTTTTGCCGCCGCCGAGGTCGACGTAGACGGCATCTCCCACGGTGCGGGTTGGGCCGATACCGCTGTAGCCGCGATACGGGTGGACCGCCACGATTCCGCTCGCCGATTTGCGTCCATCGGCGGTCTCGACTTCGACGGTCAAGCGATATTTGTGGCTGGGACGGTTGATCCTGATCTGGTCGCCGATATAGATCGCCGCCAGCAGCGCAACCGGCCCCAACCATTTGAAATTCATCTCATCCTCGCCGACGCGCCTGTCGCTGGAGCCTTTTCCGTTCCGATGGAATCGGAACGGAGCTCCAGATTCTTAATTTGACGCGTTTTCTTGACGCGAACCGGCGTCCACTTCGCTGGAAAACGCTTTAGTTAGCCTGCACCGCTTGGCACACCGGGCGTGGCAGCGTCAAACCGGCGCGTGCCTCGCCGCTTGATCCCGGGCGAATTTTCGCGAAAGACTGGCGCAGGATATTCTGCAGGAAGGAATCAACGTGACAGGTCCGGCTGACGATCGTCTTTTGGCGCGCAACGATCTGGCGTGGGCGATCTCGGTCGGAGGCATCGGCGTCGTGCTGTTCACGGCACTCTTGCTGTTCACCTGGTATTTCGCCGCGACCCTGTTCCTGATCTTTGCCGGCGTGCTGCTCGGCGTCGCCCTCACCGCGATGGCCAATATGCTCGGCCGTGTGGTCAAACTTCCCCATTCGCTACGGCTAACCGTCGTGGGCCTGGTGTTGGCCGGGCTCCTGTCGGGTATTCTTTTTCTCGGCGGCGCCACCATCGCGCAACAGACCAAGGTGTTGAGCGACACGATCAAGTCGCAGTTGGTTGACCTCAAAGCCTTCCTGGACAGGAATGGGGTCGATACCAGCTTTTTCGACTTCGGCAGCCTCAATGCGGCTTCGGATGCGTCTGCGCCGGCGGCGCCAACAACGCCGCATAGCCTTCCCAGCGCCAGCACCATCGCGTCCAGCGGCGGCGCCATTTTCAGCCAGAGCCTGAAGCTGATCCTGGGCACCGTGAGCGCGGTCGGAAACTTCTTTATCGTGCTGTTTCTGGGCCTCGCCTTTGCCGTGCAGCCGAGCGTTTACCGCAACGGGCTGCTGTTCATGGCGCCGGCCAAGCACCGCGCCCGCGCCACCATCATTATCGACCGCATCGGCTGGACGCTGGAGCGCTGGCTGATCGCGCAGATCATCACCATGGCCGCGGTGTTCTTTGTCACCTGGGTCGGACTTGCCATCATCGGCATCCCCAGCTCGTTCATCCTGGGCATCCAGGCCGGCCTGCTCGCCTTCATTCCAACCGTGGGTGCGATCCTCGGTGGGCTGATCGTGGTGCTCGCGAGCCTCGCTTCGGGATGGGTCGCGGCGTTGAGCGCGTTCATCCTGTTCCTCGGCGTGCACGCGCTGGAAAGCTACGTGCTGACGCCGATCATCCAGCGTCAGGCGCTGGATATTCCGCCCGCCACGCTGTTCGCGTTCCAGATCCTGCTCGGCGTCGTGTTCGGCATCTGGGGGCTGGCGCTGGCGCTCCCCCTGATGGCGATCGCCAAGGTCATGATCGACCATTTCAAGGCCGAAAGGACGATCGCGTAAGCCGGGCTGGAGCTTTTCCGGCCCCGATTGAACCGGAACGGGGCTCTGGATTCTTGATTTGACGCGTTTTCTTGACCCGAACCGGTTTTCATCCCGCATCAAGTGCGGGACAGGCTTTCGCTGGAAAACGCTTTAGCCCGCCGAGGTCAACACCGTCTCGGTGTGCTCGACCTCGGGCGGCGCCGCAAAGTACTGCCCGACCAGGCCGCGCCATGCCGTAAAATCTTCCGAGCCGCGGAAGTCGACGGTGTGATTTTCCAGCGTTTCCCATTGCGCCATCAGGCGATAGCGCTGCGGCTTCTCAATCGACTTGTGCAGCTCAAACCCCTTGCCGCCCTTGGCGCGCAGGAACAGCGGACGCGCCTTGGCCACCGCGGCCTCAAAATCCTTCTCGGTGCCGGGTTTGACGTCGATCTGTGCGATTTCGGTGATCATTGATGAAGGCCTTCTGCTGGGAACAATCGTCTCTAGAGCCTTTTCCGTTCCGATGGAATCGGAACGGGGCTCTAGATTCTTGTTTTGACGCGTTTTCTTGCCGCGAACCGGTATCCACTTCGCTGGAAAACGCTCTAACCCAGCCCGGCGCAAAGAAAAAGGCGCCTCGCGGCGCCCGGCATCAGCATCCCGAAGGTCAGCCTCAGTTGAACAGCAACACTGCGCCCACAACCATCATCGCGCAACCGATGAACAGGATGGCGGGCCAGCGCGTTCTGCGCTGATCGTAACGGCCCTGCGCCCGGCGCTCGGTTATGAGCGCCGTCTCGAATTCTTCCGAGCTGGAGAACATGCAGGCGAAGCCGCCACGGGCGGAGACTGCGGCCGCTTCGAGCGACATCAGGGCAGCTTGGGGGTTTCGCGAGCGTATCGACTCCATAAGTAAATAATATGGACAGAATGGTAAACGCGAGGTTACCGCCGCGTTTTCCTGCAGCGCGTTTTCAAGCGAAAGCCTGTCCCGCACTTGATGCGGGATGGCTACCGGTTCGCGTCAAGAAAACGCGTCAAACAAGAGTCTGGAGCTTCGGTTCTGATCAAATCAAAACCGATCTGCTCTAGGTCGCAGCAACCTGCGCACGAGCCGGCGCCGGAAGGCCTGCAGTCTTGCGCCGCCAGTGTTCGAGCGACAGCGGCAGCTCTTCCGCGGCCTCGACGCGATTGCGGCCGCTGCGTTTGGCCTGATAGAGCGCGGTGTCGGCCGCCGCCAGCAGCACCTCGAGTTCGGTGCCCGCCGGCCCGCCGGCCACGCCGATGCTGACGGTGGTATCGACCGGCCCTTCCTCGCACACGATTCCGGACGCCTCGAACGCTTCACGCACGCGCTCGGCCACCAGCACGCCCTCTTCCAGCGCACACGGCAACAGCGCGGCGAACTCCTCGCCGCCGATGCGGCCTGACAGATCGCTGATGCGCAGATTATTGACCACGACGGTGGCAAACAGTTTGAGGATTTCATCACCCGCCGGATGACCGAAACGGTCGTTGATGCCCTTGAAATGGTCGATGTCGAAGATCATCACCGTCACCGGCCGGCCGGCGTTGGCCTCGCGTTCGATCACCCGCGCACAGGCCTCGGCAAAGCCACGGCGGTTGAACATGCCGCTCAAGGGATCGATCGACGCTGCCGTCTTGTGCACGGTCACGGCACGATCCGACACCAGCATGAAGATGACGAACACGGTGCCGATCGCATAAAGCACGAGCTCGATCGAAAACGCCGTCACCCAGATGCTGCTGTAGAAGGTTTCGTCGTGTGGACGCAGCAGATCGCCGAGCAGGATCGGCAGCATCAGCACGCAGCCGTGCATGACAGGCACCGCAATGGTCGGCCAGCGCTTCTGCATGCTGCGCCGCCGCTCGCTCCACAATTCGGAGGCCGTCAGCGCCGCGTAGATCGCAACGATGGCCGCACCGGCGGTCAGGCGCATCGCCGGATCCAGCCACGGCAAGCCCACGGATACACCGACCCAGGCGATCGCGCCGAACACCAGTCCCGGCAGATTGGGCTTGCGGCCGAGGAATACACGGGCGGCATTCCAGACCATGCCGCAGGCGATGAAGCCGACCGCGTTCAACGCCAGCGTCAGCGGTCCGCCAAGTGCGGCGCCGCCGACGGTCCAGATCGCGACCGAGGCCGCACCGAGCAGATAGGCCGTGCCCCACCACTTCAACGCCGGGACATTTTCCTGCTTGCCGAAGAAAATGAGCATGGCCCCGAGCATGCCCGCAACCATGGTTGCGAACAGATATAGCGTGGACGTATCGAACGACATGAGCCCCACCGTAAAAGTGTGATGCAATGCTGGGAGCGTATTTGGAAATGTGATGCTGCGCCCCCGCAGTCCTGGCACGCTAGGCCGCTCGGGTTCCAATTTCGTGTGTACGCGCACGAAAGTTTTCGTGAAAATCTGCGTTAATTCATCTCTAAACTCACAACAAAAAGGGCGCTGAAAAGCGCCCTTTTTCTTCGTTTTTGAATGCAGCAATCGCTGCAAATTTTAGCGAAGCAATTAGCGCTTCGAGAACTGGAACGACTTGCGCGCCTTGGCGCGGCCGTACTTCTTGCGCTCCACGGTACGGGAGTCGCGGGTCAGGAAGCCGCCCTTCTTCAACACGCCGCGCAGATCCGGCTCGAAGCAGGTCAGCGCCTTGGAGATGCCGTGACGCACGGCACCCGCCTGGCCCGACAGACCGCCGCCGGCGACCGTGCAGATGACATCGTACTGGCCGGCACGGGCAGCTGCGACCAGCGGCTGCTGGATCAGCATGCGCAGAACGGGACGCGCGAAATAGACTTCGACTTCGCGGGTATTGACCACGATCTTGCCGGCGCCCGGCTTGATCCAGACGCGGGCGACCGCGTCCTTGCGCTTGCCGGTGGCGTAGGCTCGGCCGAACTTGTCGACCTTCTTGACGTATTTCGGCGCGTCGGGCGAAGCCGTCTTCAGGGACGACAACTGGTCGAGCGACTGCATGGTATCGGACATCTTATGCGGCCCTCATGTTCTTGCGGTTCATCGAAGCGATATCAACCGTCTCGGGCTGCTGGGCTTCATGCGGATGTTCGGCGCCGGCGTAAACGCGCAGATTGCCCATCTGCACGCGGCCGAGCGGTCCGCGGGGGATCATGCGCTCGATGGCCTTCTCGACGACGCGCTCGGGGAAGCGACCCTCGAGGATCGACTTCGCGGTGCGTTCCTTGATGCCACCGATGAAGCCGGTGTGCTTGTAGTAGACCTTCTGGTCGCGCTTGCGACCGGTCAGAACGACATGCGCCGCATTGATGATGACGACGTAATCGCCGCAATCGACGTGGGGCGTGTAGGTAGGCAGGTGTTTGCCGCGCAGACGCATGGCGACCAGGGTAGCGAGCCGTCCGACCACCAGACCTTTGGCGTCGATCAGCACCCACTTCTTCGTCACCTCGGCGGGCTTAGCCGAAAAGGTTTTCATGTGAGGAAATCCGTGAAAGGGGACTGCGGCGCAGGCTGCGCCGAACTGCGCGGTTTCTAGAGAACCGCGCGCGGTGCGTCAATGCCAAACGATAAGAATTATAATAGCAAAAACAATCACTTATAAATATGGTGTTATATTACCGTATAAAAGACTATTTGTTTGGAATGGAATAGGTCGACGTCACGTGCGCGATCGGATCGGGTGACGTGCCCGACAGCAGATTGACCTCCCCCACCGCCAGCCGCTTGCCGAGCTTCAACAGCCGCGCTGCGGCCAGCACGTCCTGTCCAGGCTGGCCCTTGCGCAGGAAATTGATGTTGAGATTGGTGGTCACCGCGAGCCCAACCGGTCCGATCGCCGACAGCAGCACCACATACATTGCGAAATCGGCCATCGCCATCAGCGTCGGGCCCGACACCGTGCCGCCCGGGCGGAGCATGTTCTCGTTGTAGCGCTGGCGCAGCAGGCAGGTTTCGCCATCCGCGCTTTCGATGGTGATATCGCCGCCTTTGAACGCCTGCGGGAATTCCTCGTGGAGGAACTTCTCCAGTTCAGCCACGCTCATTTTCGCTGCCGCCATGCTGACCCCTGCCCTCGCTTCAGATCGCCTGTTACATTAAGTTGTCATCAAAGCCCAAACAAAACCCAAGAAAACCATTGAGCGGAAATTTTTGAGATGTCGCCCCAGACCGCCCGCGCGCCCGCCCCTCAATCGCCGATCCTGCTGCGCGAGCGGGTCGGCAGCGTCGCCGTGCTTACCTTGAACCGGCCCGCGGCGCGCAACAGCCTGTCGGAGGGCTTGATCGCCGAACTGCATGCGGCGCTGAAGGACATTCACGGCGACAAGAATGTGCGCGCACTCGTCATCGCCGCCAACGGCCCGGCGTTTTCGGCCGGCCACGACATGAAGGAACTGACCGCGCGCCGAAGCGACGCCGATAGCGGCCGCGCCTATTTCGCAGAGATCATGAATGCCTGCAGCGCGATGATGCAGGCGATCGTGCAATTGCCGAAGCCGGTGGTCGCCGCGGTTCAGGGCGTCGCCACCGCCGCCGGTTGCCAGCTGGTCGCGAGCTGCGATCTGGCGGTCGCCTCCGAAGCCGCAAGCTTCGCCACGCCCGGCGTCGACATCGGGCTGTTCTGTTCGACGCCGATGGTGGCGCTGTCGCGCAACGTGCCGCGCAAGCAGGCGATGGAAATGCTGCTCACCGGCGAGCCGGTGGACGCCACGACGGCGCAAAACCTCGGCCTCGTCAATCGCGTGGTTCCACCCGGCACCGAACGCGATGCGGCGATTGCACTGGCGCAAAAGGTTGCGCTGAAATCCGCCTACACCGTCAAGCTCGGCAAGGAGGCCTTCTATCGCCAGGCCGAAATGAGCCTCGCCGACGCCTATCGCTACGCGGCAGAGGTGATGACCGAAAACATGATGGCGCGCGACGCCGAGGAAGGCATCGGCGCCTTCATCGAGAAACGCGAGCCGAAATGGCAGGATAGATAGCTTTTCCGTCATTGCGAGCGCAGCGAAGCAATCCATCGATACCAAGCAAAGAAAGAATGGATTGCTTCGTCGCTTCGCTTCTCGCAATGACGCAGGGAATCATAAATGAACCACGACGCCTACGACGACAATTACATCCGCGCGATCCTCAACAGCGTGAAATCGATCGCGATGGTCGGCGCCTCGCCGGTCAACGTGCGGCCGAGTTACTTCGCGTTCAAATATCTGGCACAGCGCGGCTACGACATGATCCCGGTCAATCCCGGCCATGTCGGCAAGAGCCTGCTCGGCAAACCCTTCGTCGCTTCGCTCGGGGATATCGACCGCCCGATCGACATGATCGACATCTTCCGCAATTCCAGCCACATCATGCCTGTGGTCGATGAAGCCCTGAAATTGTCGCCGCTGCCGAAGGTGATCTGGATGCAGCTCGGCGCGCGCGACGACGCCGCTGCGGAAAAAGCCGAAGCCGCCGGCATCCAGGTCGTGATGAACCGCTGCCCGAAGATCGAATATGGGCGGCTGTCATCAGAGATTTCCTGGATGGGCGTCAATTCGCGAACGCTCAGCTCCAAGCGCGCGCCGATCCCGACGCAGGGCATGCGTCTGTCGCTGAACCGGATGAGCGTCGGCGGCGGTGAAACCGCTGCATCCGACCGCGCCGCGAAAAACAAGAGCGAACTGTCGTAACGCAGATGCGAAACGATTGTTTCGAAAACGTGGCCAACGGCGCGGAGCGCCGCCTAGCTACAGGCTCCCGTGAAGCACGTCCGTTCCTAATCCACGATATGTGAAACGGTCGCCTTGACGGCGGACGCGGCTTGCGATCAGCATGCCGCGCATTTTCGACGAACCAAAAACAGGATGCATAGAATGACCGATCGCCACCCGGGATTTTCGACCCTTGCCGTGCATGCGGGCGCGCAGCCTGATCCGACCACCGGCGCGCGGGCGACGCCGATCTATCAAACCACGTCCTTTGTTTTCAACGACGCCGATCACGCTGCGTCGCTGTTCGGCCTGCAGGCCTTCGGCAACATCTATACCCGCATCGGCAATCCGACCAACGCCGTGCTGGAAGAACGCGTCGCCGCGCTCGAAGGCGGCACCGCCGCGCTTGCAGTCGCGTCCGGACACGCCGCCCAGGTGGTGGTGTTCCAGCAATTGCTGATGCCCGGCGACGAGATCATTGCCGCGCGCAAACTCTATGGTGGATCGATCAACCAGTTCACGCATGCATTCAAGAGCTTTGGCTGGAACGTCGCATGGGCGGATTCCGATGATATTGCAAGCTTCGAACGCGCGGTGACGCCGCACACCAAGGCGATCTTCATCGAGTCGATCGCCAATCCCTCGGGCAGCATCACCGATATCGAGGCGATCGCCGCCGTCGCCCGCAAGGCCGGCGTGCCATTGATCGTCGACAACACGCTTGCCACCCCCTACCTGATCCGCCCGATCGACCACGGCGCCGACATCGTCGTCCATTCGCTGACGAAATTTCTGGGCGGCCACGGCAATTCGCTCGGCGGCATCATCGTCGATGCCGGCACCTTCGACTGGTCGAAGGACAACAAGTATCCGATGCTGAGCGAGCCGCGCCCCGAATATCACGGCATCAAGCTGCAGGAAACTTTTGGCAATTTCGCCTTTGCGATCGCCTGTCGCGTGCTCGGCCTGCGCGACCTCGGCCCGGCGCTGTCGCCGTTCAACGCCTTCATGATCCTCACCGGCATCGAGACGCTGCCGCTGCGCATGCAGAAGCATTGCGAGAACGCCAAGGCCGTCGCGGAATTTCTCGCCGGCCATCCGAAGGTCGCCGCGGTGAACTATGCGGGTCTCGCCAGCGACAGGTACAACAACCTCGCGCGCAAATACGCACCGAAGGGTGCCGGCGCGGTGTTCACCTTCAGCCTCAAGGACGGTTATGACGCCGGCGTCAACCTGGTGTCGAACCTGAAACTGTTCTCGCATCTGGCCAATGTCGGGGACACCCGCTCGCTGGTGATCCACCCGGCCTCGACCACGCACAGCCAGCTCGACGACGCCGCCAAGGTGAAATCGGGCGCCGCCCCCGACGTGGTCCGGCTGTCGATCGGCATCGAGGACAAGGAAGACCTGATCGCGGATCTGGAGCAGGCGCTGACGGCCTGAGGGCCATCGCACGTCGCATCACCACGACTCGTGGTACCCCGCGAAAGCGGGGTACCCAGTACGCCGCGGCCTAACGGTTTACCCGCCCCCCGTGCGCAATTGCGCACTCGGGCGGTGGCGACAGTTGGTGACCGCCGCCTCCCAGCCGGCCATCTGGCCCGAAATCACAAGCCTCTCATTAACGGTCATTCCGGCATAAAGTGGCGCTGAGCCGCCCTTGATGATTCGGAGCAAACGATGCTGCGCTGGATGACGCCATTTCTGGTCGCTATTTTCGCGATCGGAGCTGCTGCCGCGGACGAGGGCCCCGGTGCCGCCAAGGCCCCCGATGGCACCGCAGCATCAAAGCCTGCCGACAGCCCGGCCGCTACCACATCCGCCAAAAGCCCAGCCGTGGCGAAGCGCGCCAATAACGCCGCCGCCGGCAAGCGCGCCGCGGTTCGTGCCACAAAACAATTGCCGCCGGGCCTGCCCCGCGCGCACTACAATTACCGGACCATCGTCGCCCCCGCGACGGCGCCTCTATATGTGCGCCGCGGCCGGCAATTGGTGGTGGTCGAGGAAGCCGATCCCGACGTGCTGTTCACGCCGGTCGGGGTCGTGCCCTATGCGCCGCGTGTGTACGGTGTGCCGTTGCTGCCGGGCTCCAACACCCTGCCGGGCTATTATGGGACCAGCCATTCCTACAGCTATGATGGCCCCTATTACGGCGGCCCCTATACGCCCTACTGGAGTCGCCTGCCTTACGCCGGCGGCGTCTACGGCTATCGCTAGCCGCGACTGCAACAGAAACGGACTTTTGGACGTGGCAGGGCCACCGCGAAAAACTAAGACACCGAATTCCGCGCGCGCGATCACCGCCGACCTCGTCGCCGTGCTGGTCGCGGTGACCGACGGCCAACCCAAGATCATGACGATCGCCAATGCGGGTGCGCTGCCGAGCGGGCCGTTCGAATTCAAGCACCGCTCGCTGCAATCGGGTTTGCGGGCGTGGGTCGAAGCGCAAACCGGCCATCCGCTCGGCTATGTCGAACAGCTCTATACGTTTGCCGATCGTGGACGCACCGGGGATGGCTCATCACCCCACTCCGTCTCGATCAGCTATCTCGGGTTGACCCGCGAGGATCAGGTCGCCGACGGGGCGGCGGCGCATTGGTCCGGCTGGTATGATTATTTCCCCTGGGAAGATCATCGGGAAGGGCCGCCTTCTCTGCTGGCGAAGCTGCTGACGCCGCGACTGCGCGCATGGGCGAAATCCGCGCCCTCGCCAGCGCTGCAACGTGAACGCTGGCAGCGTGCCGCGATCACCTTCGGGTTCGAAGACCGCGAGTGGAATGAAGAACTCGTGCTGCAACGTTACGAATTGCTCTTTGAGGCCGCGCTAATTCCCGAAGCGGTTCGCGAAAGCGGCAACGCGGCCACGCTGGTGCCCGGCCGGCCGATGACGGCCGATCACCGCCGTATTCTCGCGACCGGAATCGCCAGGCTGCGGGCCAAGATCAAATACCGCCCCGTGGTATTCGAGCTGATGCCGGCGGAATTCACCCTGCTGCAACTGCAACGCAGTGTTGAAGCGCTTGCAGGACGGCTGGTGCACAAGCAGAACTTCCGCCGCCTGATGGAACAACAGCAACTCGTTGAGGAAACTGGCGCAATCGCCGCCGACACGGTCGGCCGCCCCGCCAAGCTGTTCCGCTTCCGCCACGCCGTCCTGGCCGAACGGGCCGTCGCCGGAACCAAACTCCCGCTCTCGCGCACTTGACTTAGGTTATGCTCAGGATAAGTATAAGCCATGATATGCTCATGGAGAGTATAAATGGCCAGCCTCAATGCCGACGCCCTCGCCCGCACCGCGCCGCTTTACGAGAGGGTGAAACGCGTGATCCCGCCGCCCGAATGGGCGACCTTCGCAGGCGACGTCGACGCCATTCTCGACCTCAAGAGGAAGCGCAACGCGGTCATCCTGGCGCACAACTACCAGACGCCGGAAATCTTCCACGGCGTCGCCGACATCGTCGGCGATAGCCTGCTGCTCGCGCGCGAAGCCACCAAGGTTGACGCCGATATCATCGTGCTCGCCGGCGTGCACTTCATGGCCGAGACGGCCAAGCTGCTCAATCCGCAGAAGATCGTCCTGATCCCTGATCTTGCGGCCGGCTGCTCACTGGCGGATTCGATCACCCCGGCGGACGTGCGGTTAATGCGTCAGCGATATCCCGGCGCGCCCGTCGTCACCTATGTCAACACATCGGCCGCCGTGAAGGCGGAATCCGACATCTGCTGCACCTCGGGCAACGCGCTCAAGGTGGTGGAGTCGCTGGGCGCCGAGCACGTCATCATGTTGCCGGACGAATATCTGGCGCAGAACATCGCCAAGCAGACCAACGTGAAGATCATCGCGTGGAAGGGCCACTGCGAAGTGCATGAACTCTTCACGCCTGACGACATCAGGCAGATCCGGGAGAACCACCCCGGCGTCACTGTTCTGGCGCATCCGGAATGCCCGCCCGAGGTGGTGGCGGAAGCTGACTTCTCCGGCTCGACGGCGGCGATGTCCGGCTATGTCGAACAGCAGCGCCCGCCCCGCGTCGTGCTGCTGACCGAGTGCTCGATGAGCGACAACGTCGCGGTGCTGCATCCCGATGTCGAGTTCATCCGGCCCTGCAATCTGTGCCCGCATATGAAGCGGATCACGCTGAAAAATATCCGCCATGCGCTGGAGACCAATCAGCACCAGGTGACAATCGATCCCGCGATCGCCGCCCCCGCGCGGCGCGCCGTCGAGAGGATGCTGGCGATATGAGCACGGATATTTCAGCGCTGGCCAACCGTCCCGTAATCATCGGCGGCGGCGCCGCAGGATTGATGACGGCATTGCAACTGGCGCCGGAGCCGGTGCTGGTGGTGTCGAAGGCCCCATTGGGTGCGGAGGCCTCCAGCCTGTGGGCGCAAGGCGGGCTCGCCGCGGCGATGGGTGCGGACGACGATCCTGCGCTGCATCTCGCCGACACCCTCGCTGTCGGCGCCGGCCTTTGCGATGAGACCACCGCAAGCCGGATCGTCCACGCAGCGCCCGCGGCGGTCGAACATCTCGCGCAACTCGGCGTCGCCTTCGACCGGCGGCCGGACGGACGCTGGCGGCTTGGCCTCGAAGCCGCCCACAGCCGCAACCGGATCGTACACGCCACCGGCGACGGCACCGGCCGCGAGATCATGCGGGCATTGATCGCGGCGGTACGCCGCTGCCCAACAATCACGCTGCTGGAGGGTGTCGAGGCGCGGCGGCTGATCGTCGAGGACAACGCCGTCAAGGGCGTGCTCGCCGTCAACGCGCAAGGCCCGCTGGTCATCGATAGCGGCCGCGTCGTGATCGCGACCGGCGGGATCGGCGGACTGTTTCTCGACAGCACCAATCCGGCCGGCTGCTTCGGCCAAGGCCTCGCGCTGGCAGCGCACGCGGGCGCGAAGCTTTCGGACCTGGAGTTTGTCCAGTTTCATCCAACCGCGTTCGATGGACCGTCGCGGCCGATGCCGCTGCTCACCGAGGCTATCAGAGGCGACGGCGCAACCCTGATCGACGAAACCGGTGAGCGTTTCATGGCGAACGAGCCAGGCGCCGAACTCGCAGCCCGAGACATCGTCGCCCGCGCCGTGTGGCGCCGCCGCGCTGAGGGACATCGGGTATTCCTCGATGCACGGAAGCATCCGGGGAAGGATTTTGCCAAGCGCTATCCCGTCATCTCCGCGTTCTGCAAGATGGCCGGGATCGATCCTGCGACCGATCCGATTCCGGTCCGGCCCGCCGTGCACTACCACATGGGCGGGATTGCCGTTGATCTCGAAGGCCGCAGCACGGTTGGCGGCCTCTGGGCCTGCGGCGAGGTCGCCCGCACCGGGTTGCACGGCGCCAATCGTCTCGCCAGCAATTCGCTGATGGAAGCCATCGTCTGCGCCGAGTGGGTTGCCGGAAGCGTCAGCAGAGCAAGCCGCGGGCCATTGAAGGCGCGTGCGCCCCTTGCGCCCCTGCCCGCCTCCGATCCATCGCCCCTACGGCCAATGATGTCGCAAGGCCTCGGCGTGCTCCGCGACCGCAACGCGATCGGACGGCTGGTTCATAGCCTCTTGCCGATCGCCCACAGAGACGGCGCGGCATCCGATCCAGCGCTGGTGGGATTGATGATCGCCGTCGCCGCCTATCGGCGCGAGGAGAGCCGCGGCGGGCACTTTCGTACCGATTATCCCGACACGCTGCCGTTGGCCACGCCGTCATCGATCTCGCTTTCCGAGGCGCTGGACGCCGCTCGCGAGATTGTGGAATCCGACACCCTGTCTCTTGGGAGTGCCCAATCATGACCCTCAATCCCCTCCTGCCCATCATGTACGAGCCGATCGTGCGAACCGCCCTCCTGGAGGATCTCGGTCGCGCCGGCGACATCACGGCTGACGCGATCGTTCCCGCCGACCAGCAGGCCGCGCTGGTGCTGCGCGCGCGGCAGCCCGGCGTCGTGGCTGGCCTCGACATCGCACGCTGCGCCTTCCAGTTCGCCTCGCCAGCCATCACGCTCCGTGCGGAGCGGCCCGACGGCAGCGTCGTCGCGCCGGGCGAAGTCATCGCGACCATCGAAGGCCCCGCACGCGGTTTGCTGACCGGCGAGCGGACGGCGCTGAACTTCCTGTGTCATCTCAGCGGCGTTGCAACGGCCACCGCCTCGCTGGTCTCAGCCGCGAAGGGGACGAAGGCGCAGATCGTTTGCACGCGCAAGACGACGCCGGGGCTGCGCGCGCTGGAAAAATATGCGGTGCGCGCCGGCGGCGGCGGCAATCATCGTTTTGGCCTCGACGACGCCATCCTGATCAAGGACAACCACATCGCGCTGGCCGGCGACATCCGCAACGCCATTGAGCGCGCGAAGGCCCATGCCGGTCACCTCGTCAAGATCGAGGTCGAGGTCGACACGCTGGCGCAGCTCGAACAGGTGCTGGCACTCGGCGTTGACGCGGTGCTGCTCGACAACATGTCGAACGAGGAGCTCAAGCAGGCCGTGGCCATGACCGGCGGCAGGGCGATCACCGAGGCGTCCGGCCGCATCACCGCCGCCACCGCGAAGGCGATCGCGGCAACCGGCGTCGACCTGATCTCGGCCGGCTGGATCACCCACAGCTCGGCCGCGCTCGATATCGGGCTCGACTATCTCGATCTCAAGCGGCAGGCCGCTTGAGGATCACTCGGCCGCGCGCACCGAGGTTTTTTCCTCGCGCATCAGGCGAGCATTGCGCTGGAACACTGAATAGGTCGCGAGCGTAAATAGAATGACCAGGAGCTGGATCGACAGCGCTTCCACGCTCGGATTGAGCCCGATCGCGGTGAAAAACGCGCTGCCCTTGACCTCGGTGACCGTGATGATCGCCTGCTCCTGGAATTCCTGCACGGCTTCGCCGATGAACTTGATCGCCATCGCGAACAGGAAGGCGGACGTGATGACGAACAGCGGCCGCAGCGGAAGCTTTTGCGCGATCATGTTGATGAAATAGAACAGCACGGCAAGCCCGACCGTCGCCGCCGCAAGGCCTCCGAACAGCCCGGCACTCCATCCGCCTTCGGTCTTCGCCAGCGCATTGATGAACAGCACGGTTTCGGCGCCCTCGCGGAACACCGCCAGGAAGGCCAGCGCGCCGACCGCCCACACCGTGTCCTGCGCCAGCGCGCTGTCGGCCTTGTGCGCCAGATAATCCTGCCAGCCGCGCGGATCCTGCTTCACCATCAGCCAGCCGCTGACATAGAGCATCAACGCGGCGGCGAACAGGATGATGACGCCTTCGAGGACGTCGCTGTGGTCGCCGGAATTGAGTACCGCAAACAGCCAGGCGGCGATGAAGCTGGCGCCAACCGCGGCCAGCGCACCACCATACAGCGCGCCGACACGGTGCGCGGAGCCGACCTTTTTCAGATAGCCGGCAAGCGCCGCGATCACCAGCATGGCTTCAAGCCCCTCGCGGAGCAGGATGACGGCGGCCTGGATGAATGCTGAAGACATAATGGAAACCCTGATTTCCGGCTCGTTTTATCGTCCGGATGATTCAAGTAAAGCGCAACGTCCGACACAAGCGCGTCAAGCGCTCACGACAGCTTAGAATAGCTTTAGAATTCTCCCATCTCAGCCGGGCTGCCCCACCGGCTGAACCAATCTCTCCGGGCCGGGCTCGGTGCGGCGCGCGACCAGCCGCTCGGTCTGAAAAATCGCCAGCGTCAGGACGACCATCGCAACCGCCTGATGGGCCAGGGCCAGATCAATCGGCACCTGGTGCAGCAGCGTGAGGATACCGAGGACCGCCTGCACGACGATCGCGGCGACCAGCCACCAGGCGCCGCAGACCACGGCCGTCCCGGCGCGCGAGGCGACCGCATCGATCGCGTGCAGCACCGCCAGCGCCAGCAGCGCATAGGCGGTCATGCGATGCTCGAACTGCACCGTGAGCGTGTTGTCGAACAGATTGCGCCACCATGGATCTTCGAAGAACAGCCTTGCTGCGGATGGAATGAAGGCGCCGTCGATCTGCGGCCAGGTGTTGTACACCCTGCCCGCACGCAGGCCCGCGACCAGCGCGCCGAAATAGATCTGCACGAAGGTCAGCGCCAGCAACGCCACGCCGGTGACCTTCAGTCGCGACGACGCCGCGGCTTGCTGCCGATCCGTCAGCCGCAGCAATGTCCAGACGATCGCCGCAAAAATCACCAGCGCCAGCATCAGATGCGCCGCCAGCCGATATTGCGAGACTTCGACCCGCTGCGTGAGGCCCGAGGCCACCATCCACCAGCCGACCGCGCCCTGCAGCGCGCCGAGGCCAAAGATCACCCACAACCGCCGCTTCAGCTCGGTGCCGAGCATGCCGCGCCACAGGAAGAACAGGAACGGCAGCAGATAGACCGCGCCGATCACGCGCCCGAGCAGCCGGTGGCTCCATTCCCACCAGAAGATGGTCTTGAACTCGGCCAGGGTCATGCCGGCGTTGAGTTCGCGGTATTGCGGAATGGTCTTGTAGCCCTCGAACGCCTGTGCCCATTGCGCATCCGTCAACGGCGGCAAGGTTCCGGTGACGGGTTTCCACTCGACGATCGATAATCCGGACTCAGTCAGCCGCGTGGCGCCGCCGACCAGCACCATGATCGCGATCAGGGCCGCGACCGCAAACAGCCACCATCTGACAGCGCGGTTTGGAGGCCCCTCGTTGGCGGAAATACCGGTCATTGAACCCGTTCGATGCCCATGCTTGATTGAATTACCGCGCCCCTTATAGTCCGCCCCTTCCCGCGCGCAACAGGCTCAAAGCTCAGTAAAGGCTTCACATATCCGCCATGACAATCCGTACCCGCAAATTCGTCGGAACCATCTTTTTGCTGGTGCTCGTCGTGGTCTGGTCTCTGCTCGGCATGACCATCGCGCAGACGCCTTGGCTGGCCAATTCCGGGCTGTTGCAATCGATTTTCTACGTCGTGGCGGGCCTTGGATGGGTGCTGCCGGCGATGCCGATCATCAGCTGGATGTCGCGGCCCGACGCCTGAATTTTGCACTCACCCCCAATTGGTTCGTTTCGCCTTTACCTGCGGAAGAAACGCCCCCGACAGCATCACCCGCATCATGCGCAGCGAACGCTGCCGTCCGTCCCAGGCGACGCGCGGCAACGCGTGCAGATTGGTATATCCCTTCGAAGCGACCACGCCCGGTAACACGGTTGCCGCACTGGCGAGACCCATCTCCTGCGCCATCGCCACGTGCGCCCGGCGAAAGGCGTCGCGATCGCCGAACGGATAGGCGAAATGCTTGATGGTGCAGTGGAAGGCCGCTTCCGCCACCGCCTTGCCCATCGCCATCTCGCGCTGGGCGTCGGCGTCTTTCAGGTTCGACAGAACCGGGTAATTCACCGTGGCACTGCCGATCGTCACGTTGGGATCGGCCGCGAGCTTGGTCAGGTCGCCCCAGTCCATCGACGCGCCGCGCGACAGGCCCGCAAGGTCGACCGAATAGCGCTTGCAGAGATCGTTGATGGCGAATGAAAGATCCGGCGGCGACAGCGTCCGCATCCAGCTCGCAAGAAATTCGAACGCCTGATATTTATCGGAAGCGCTTCGCGTCGCGAAATGCCGCTCTTTGCGATCGATCACGAGGCTGATGCGGTTTTCCCGCGCGATCATTTCTTCCAGCGCCAGCCACCATGCCTCGCCGAGCCCGTCCGGAAACGCCGTCGGGAGGTAGATGGTGAAGGGAACAGCGTGCTTCGCCAGCACCGGATAGGCCGCCGTCATCACGTCCTTGTAGCCGCCGTCAAATGTCAGCGCGACAAACCGATTGGCCGTCGGCAGCGTGACCGCGCGCCGGCATACCTCGTCCATCGAGACGATGTCATATTTCCAGCGCTTCACAGCCCGGATCATCCGGTCGAGAAACTGCGGGGTGATCTCGCTCGCCTTGAGCGGCTGGAACCGGCGCGGCGGCCGCGCCCGCACCCGTTCGAACCGCAGCACGACACCGGCGCCGCCGCTTCCGCGCTGCTTCAGCCGCGCGTAGCCGCTGAAATAAGCGAGCTCCATTTGGGCCCGCTTCAAAAACCCGACGTCCTGACCCAACGTCACGCCCCCAAATACGGTCGCGCGGTGCCCCGCCGCGCCTGCATTGTTATTACTCTTTGTTGACATTTCCCTGCGAAGGTCGCGCCAAAGCCGAAAATTGTAAACAATTTCCTACAGGGTTCTGCGATGACCATGGCTGCCGCGATTGAAAACGGAACGGCGGATACGCAAACCTGGTCGAAACCGGGGCGCATCGCCGGCATCGACATCATCCGCGATCTCACAGGCGCCGAAGCGATCTGGCGCGGCTTGGAAAACGCGCAGCCGCAATCCTCCACGCCCTTTCAGCGCTTCGACTTCGTCAGCGCCTGGCAGCGCAATGTCGGCGCGCGCGAAGGCCTCACCCCCTTCATCGTGATCGCCTACGACGCGGAGCGCCGGCCGCTGATGCTGCTGCCGCTCGCGGTCAGGCATGTCTATGGCGCGCGCTGCGCCAGCTTCATGGGCGGCAAGCACTCGACCTTCAACATGGCGCTGTGGGACATGGATTTTGCCGCGACCGCAACGCGGGCCGATATCGAGGGCCTGATCGCGGCCATCTCGCAACGTTCCGAGGCCGACGTGCTGGCGCTGCATCAACAGCCGCTGCGCTGGCGCGATCTGCCAAACCCGATCGCACTGCTGCCGCATCAACCCTCCGCCAACGACTGCCCGGTGCTGAAGATGGAGCCCGGTGCGGCGCCGACGGCGCTGGTCAGCAAGTCGTTCCGGCAGCGGTTGAAGGGCAAGGAGCGCAAGCTGCAGGCCCTGCCCGGCTTTCGCTATCACGTCGCCACCACCGACGCCGACATCACGCGATTGCTCGACTGGTTCTTCCGCATCAAGCCGCTGCGGATGGCCGAGCAGAAACTGCCTGACGTATTCGCCGAGCCCGGCATCGAGGATTTCATCCGCAGCGCCTGCGCAGCACACGTGGAAGGCGGCAACCGCGTCATCGACATCCACGCGCTTGAATGCGACGAGGAAGTGATCGCGATCTTCACCGGCGTCGCCGACGGTCATCGTTTTTCGATGATGTTCAACACCTACACGATGTCGGCCAATTCGAAATACAGCCCCGGCCTGATCCTGATGCGCGACATCATCGATCACTTCGCTGCCAAAGATTATCGCGCCTTCGATCTCGGCATCGGATCGGACGATTACAAGCGGCTGTTCTGCAAGGACGACGAACCGATCTTCGACAGTTTTATCGCGCTGAGCCAGCGCGGCAAGCTCGCCGCGGGCGTGATGTCGGGGCTGAACCGTACCAAGCGCATGGTGAAGCATAATCCGGCCCTGCTCGAGATGGCGCAGAAGCTGCGGAATGCGTTCAGCTGACTTGGCGCAAACAAACCAGTCGCGCAAATGATGCCATCTCCCCTTCGTCGTCCCGGCGAACGCCGATGCGCAATTGCGCATCGGGGGACCCATACCACATGATCTCTCAATAGAAGCTCGGTAGCAGAGACCTTTCGCAAAACGTCTCCCTGGGGTTATGGGTCCCGGCCTTCGCCGGGACGACAAGGATACAGTTTCGCATTCTCGCGACGCACTGCGCCCGAGCTTTGCCAGAAACTCCTTGCCCCCGAAATGAGAGGGCGCAGGGAAGACCGGGTGCGCGCTGCACCCGCGGTCCCGTGTGCGGTTAGCACTAAGTAGGCTGCACACGAGCATACAGGGCAGCGGAGAACACCCGGCCTTCCCTGCGCAATGGCTTTACGGCTTATGCCGTGCTCTCCCCGGAGACGAGTTCTTGGTTGACTCCGTCACCACCGGTTCAGCTTGCGCTTAGCCGACGGCTTGACGCCAGCAACGGGCGCCAGGACCACACGGTTTTGCCGTACGCTTATCCACGCCGTCGTCTCAGCGTAAACAAGCGTCCACCGCAACCCGTCCAACGTCCGTGACGACGGCCGACGCCCTTCTGAGTAGGACGGGATGGGCGAATATATGCCCCTGATTTGTGTTCTGGTAAACAGAAATATTTTTTATTTCGGGGCTTGACATGACTTCCGTAAATCAGAACTGATTTGCCCGTCGGGTTGTTTTGTCGCACGCTGGCCGCAAGATTACGCTTGCGCACGAGGCGACGCAGCCCGCTCGTAGGATGGGTAGAGCGCAGCGAAACCCGTCCTGTCGTCATTGCGAGCGCAGCGACGCAATCCATATCGCGGCATAACGGATAGATGGATTGCTTCGTCGCAAGTGCTCCTCGCAATGACGGTGGTTGACCGCACCCTTACGCCGCCACCACGCGCGGGCTGCGTTCGACAGCGTCCGAGGGCTGGCACGGCTTGCGCAGCATGGTGACGTCGGAGAAGCCGACGGCCCGGAGCTGATCGCACATGATGCTGCGGGCGTCCGAATCCATCGAGGCGTCGGGGACCACGACCGCGCGGGCATGCGCGGTCAGTAGTTCCGCCGGCAGGTCGGAGGCCGAGCCGGCATCGAGCAACACA
Organism: Bradyrhizobium sp. AUGA SZCCT0177; assembly: GCF_018130125.1. Classification (NCBI taxonomy): domain Bacteria; kingdom Pseudomonadati; phylum Pseudomonadota; class Alphaproteobacteria; order Hyphomicrobiales; family Nitrobacteraceae; genus Bradyrhizobium; species Bradyrhizobium sp. AUGA SZCCT0177. The sequence goes on from NZ_JAFCMA010000005.1 coordinate 69,729, forward strand.
TGGTCGTAGACCCGCAGCAGCGCGTCGATCGCCAGCGTCAGCCGCGGCGACTGCAGCTGCGAGCGATCGAAGCCCGGACGTCCGGCGCTGACGAGATGGACGCGCGACAGCCGGTCCTTGGTGATGATCTGCGCAAAGGTTGCTTCGCCCTGCATCAGTTCGGCGAGCCCGGGCGCCGCCGGATCGACCGAGACCGCCGTCATCGTCGGCGAAGCCGCGGTCAGATCGACCACCACGATCTTGGCCTGCCGCGCCATCAGGCGCGCCAGCGTCAAGGCGGTCAGCGTGATGCCTTCGCTCGACGCGGTGCCGAGGACCGTTACCTTGCGCGCCGCCCCGCCCGCCTGGGCGAGCCGATCGGCCAGTTGCTCGACTTCTTCGATCCCTGCCGCGAGTTCGGCGCGGGGTTCGCTGAAGGCAGGCTTTGAGTCGTCCGTCACGGGATGTTCAGGTTCCGGCCCGAAATCATCATGAGGCTCGAAATACGGTGCAGTCGGAGGCGCGGAGACGCGAACCGATTCCGCGGTCGGAGCCACGGCGCTGGGAGGAGCTGCGGCGGCCGCGCGCGGCGCGGTCATGCGCAGCAGCTCGCCGGTCGCGATCGCGCCTGAGGTCAGCAGCAACGTTGCCAGCGTCGCGATCAGCACGATCGGGAGCTTCTTCGGATAGGCCGGCGTATTGGAAACGGTGGCGCGCGAGATGATGCGGCCGTCGGCCGGCGCGGCGTCGATGTTTTCGCGGGCGGCGGCTTCGCGGTATTTCGCCAGATAGGATTCCAGGAGATCGCGCTGCGCCTTGGCTTCGCGCTCCAGCGCGCGCAGCTGCACGTCCTGGCCGTTGGAGGCGGAGGCCTGCTTCTTGACCTGATCCAGTTCGTTTCTCAGGCTATCGACCCGGCCACTGGCGAGGCGCGCGTCATTCTCGAGCGAACGCGAGATCTTGCTCGCCTCCTCGCGCAACTGGCGATCGAGATCGCCGAGCTGCGCCCTCAATTCCTTGATGCGGGGGTGACCGTCGAGCAGCGTCGACGACTGTTCGGCGAGCTGCGCGCGCAGCGTCACGCGCTGTTCGGACAGCCGGCGGATCAATTCGGAATTGAGCACTTCGGAAGCCTCGATCGGCTTGCCGCTCTGAAGCATGTCCTTGATCATGCGCGCCTTGGACTCGGCGTCCGATTTCAGGGCGCGGGCGTTGTTGAGCTGGGTGTTGATCTCGCCCATCTGCTGGTTGGACAGCGAGGTGTTGTTGGTGCCGATGAACAGGCTCGACTTGGAGCGGAAATCTTCCGCGCGCTGCTCGGCTTCCGCGACCTTCTTGCGCAGATCCTCGATACCGCCCGACAGCCAGCCGCTGGCGGACTTCGCCTGATCCTGGCGCGCGCCCTGCTGCAACGCCAGATACCCTTCCGCGATCGAATTGGCGACGCGCGCGGCCAGCTCCGGATCGCGCGACTGGAATTCGATGACAATGACGCGCGACTTGTCCACCGCATACGCCGTAAAGCGCTCGAAATAGGCATCCAGCACGCGCTCTTCCGGCGTCAGCGACAGCGGATCGCGTCCGATTCCGAACAGCGCCAGCAGCGACTTCAGCGGCGAAAAGCCCTGCAGCACCGGATCGAATTCCGGGCGCTCGGCCAATTTGTTCTTCTTGATGATCTCGCGCGCCAGATCGCGCGACAACAGCAGCTGCACCTGGCTCGTCACCGCCTCGGCGTCGACCGTGTTGCGCTCTTCATTGCGCTCGCCGTTCGGCCGCAGGAACACGTTCTCGCGGCCATCGACCAGGATGCGGGCTTCGGATTTGTAGCGCGGGGTGACCATGTTGACGGCGGCGATCGACAGCACCAGCGCCAGCACCGTCGGGACGACGATCCAGGCGCGCTTGCTGATCAGGGCCTGACCGAGCGCGTGCAGGTCGAGATCGCCGGATTCGGACGCAACCTGCTTCGCGACGACGGGCTTGGCAACGGCAGGCATAGCGAAGGCGGGCTCTGTGGAGACGGGCCTGGCGACAGCCGGTGCGGGCTTTGGAAGCGCCCGCTCCAACACGGCCTTGACCCTGCCCGTACGCCAAAACGCAAAACGCATCGCACACTCCCGCGGACGCTACTTAAAATCGTGACGCGTTTTCGCTCGAAAACGCCACGACTCTACCTGAAGCCCGGCGATTACACTCCATTAAGGTTGCCGCTGGGTTAATCCGCGCGAATTGCGAGCTGCAATGACCGCCCCGCAGGGCTGCGGTCATGTTTTGTTAACCATGAACGCCCTTAATCGGGCGGATACTTTTTCAGGATTCTCCCCCATGCGAGGCGCACTCGCCACGATCCCATGTCTGGTTGCTGCGCTGGCGCTTGCGGGCTGCATGGGCCGGACCACGCCGGTTGCCGTGGCGCCCTATGCTGGCCCTGCCCCTGTTGCGGTGGCCTATGCCGAACCGGCGCCGCCGCGCTTTGACGCGGCCTATCATCTGGATACTGGCGACAAGCTCCGCGTCGTGGTCTACGGCCAGGAAGGCCTCACCAACACCTATGCGATCGATGCCAGCGGCTCGATCACGATGCCGCTGATCGGTTCGGTCCCGGCGCGCGGCAGCACGCCCGCGGGGCTGGCCGCCGACATCGGCGCCAGGCTGCGCCGCGGTTTCATCCGCGAGCCCTCGGTCGCCGTCGAAGTCGAGGCCTATCGGCCGTTCTTCATCCTCGGCGAAGTGGCGGCGCCCGGACAATACCCTTATGTACCGAACATGACCGTTGAAAGCGCCGTTGCCATCGCTGGCGGCTTCTCGCCGCGCGCGCTGCGCGACCGGGTGACGGTCACGCACACCGACGGATCCGGAACGGCGCGCTATGTGGTGCCGCCGGGAACGTCCATCAGCCCGGGCGATACGGTGCTCGTTGGCGAACGCTGGTTCTGATTATGCCTATCATCGACGGTCAGCCCCTTCGTATCCTGCACGCGACGCGCGCCCCGGTGGGCGGCATTTTTCGCCATATCCTCGATCTCGCCAACGGCCAGGCCGATAAAGGCCATCACGTCGGCATCATCGCCGACAGCCTCACCGGCGGCGAGCGCGCCGAGCAGGCGCTGGCGGAAATCGCCCCCCGCCTCAAGCTCGGCGTTCATCGCGTCGCCATCCACCGCGAACCGCGCCCCAGCGACACCTTGGCATGGGTGCGCTTCCTGCGCCTGGTCCGGAACCTGAAACCGGACGTGCTGCACGGCCATGGCGCCAAGGCCGGTGTGTTCATACGTTCCAAGATCGCCGCCAGGGATACGATCCGGGTCTATACGCCGCATGGCGGGTCGCTGCATTACCCGCTGTCGACGCTCAAGGGCAACTTCTATGCCCGCCTCGAGCGCGCGCTGATGGACTCGACGGACCTGTTCCTGTTCGAAAGCGCGTTTGCGCGCAACACCTATCAGCGCACCATCGGCACCCCGAAGGGGCTGGTGCGCTGCGTGTTCAACGGCGTCACCGCCAATGAATTCGATCCGGTCGTCAAGGCCGAGGACGCCACGGACGTGATCTATGTCGGCGAGTTCCGGCACATCAAGGGCGCCGACCTCCTGATCGACGCGGTGGCCCGGCTGCGCGCCGACGGCCGGCCGGTGACGCTGACGCTCGCCGGCGACGGCGAGGAAAGCGCGAGTTTGAAGGCCCAGGTGCAGCGGCTCGGCCTCGGCGAGGCCATCCGCTTCATCGGCCACGTCAAGGCGCGCTACGGCTTTTCCAAGGGCTCGCTGCTGGTGGTTCCCTCGCGCGGCGATTCCATGCCCTATGTCGTGATCGAGGCCGCGGCGGCGGGAATTCCGATGGTGGCCGCCAATGTCGGCGGCATTCCGGAGATTTTCGGCTCTCATACCGAGGCGTTGTTCGCCCCCAACATCGCCGCGGCGATGGCGGACGCGATCGAGGTTGCACTGGAGAATCCGGCGGCGACGCTGGAGCGGGCCAAATCCCTGCGCGAGCGGATTTTCCAGCACTTCTCGCAGAAGGCGATGGTCGAGGGTGTATTGACCGGCTACCGCGACGCGTTTGCCAATCGTTAACCGTTCTTTACCAACGTAACTGTTTCTTCCGATTTGTCCCTTAAGCCGGATGGCAGGGAATTCCGCATCGGCAGGCGCGTCCCTATGTGCCGGCCTAAGAACGGAATCAACGATCGGACTTGGACAGTGGAACCGCTTAACGCTCGCTCGATGTTAGACGCCGCGGCAGCAACGGCCGCGGCGACCGCTACCGGTGAACGCCCGCCGATCGAACGGCGCCGCCGGCTGTCGCCGGCAGCCCTTGCCGTCACCAACCAGAAAGTCAGCCGCGCCTATTCGCCGATCGTGATCGCGGGCGCGGTGCGCCTGGTCGATTTCGTCATGCTCAGCCTGATCGGCCTTGCGCTCTATTTCGCCTATGTCGTGCGCCTCAAGGGTTTCCATTGGGAATATGTCGCGGCGATTGTCGGCATGACGGCGACCGCCGTGATCTGCTTCCAGGCCGCCGACATCTACGAAGTCCAGGTGTTCCGCGGCCAGCTGCGGCAGATGACCAGGATGATTTCGTCCTGGGCCTTCGTGTTCCTGCTGTTCATCGGCGCCTCCTTCCTCGTCAAGCTCGGCAGCGAGATTTCGCGGATCTGGCTCGCATCGTTCTTCGTCGTCGGCCTTGCGGCCCTGCTGATCGAACGCGCCTTCCTGCGCGCGCTGGTGCGCAGCTGGGCGCGGCAGGGCCGGCTCGACCGCCGCACCATCGTGGTGGGCTCGGACCAGAACGGCGAGCAGCTGGTCGAGGCGCTCAAGACCCAGCATGATTCCGATATTGACGTGCTCGGCGTGTTCGACGACCGCAACGATGCCCGCGCGCTGGAAACCTGCGCCGGCAGCCCGAAGCTCGGCAAGGTCGACGACATCGTCGAATTCGCCCGCCGCACCCGCGTCGACCTCGTGCTGTTCGCGCTGCCGATCTCGGCCGAGACGCGCATCCTGGAAATGCTGAAGAAGCTGTGGGTGCTGCCGGTCGACATCCGCCTGTCGGCGCACACCAACAAGCTGCGCTTCCGTCCCCGCTCCTATTCCTATCTCGGCGAGGTGCCGACGCTCGACGTGTTCGAGGCGCCGATCACCGACTGGGATCTGGTGATGAAGTGGCTGTTCGACCACGTCGTCGGCTTCCTGATCCTGATGCTGGCGCTGCCCGTCATGGGGCTGGTCGCTCTCGCCATCAAGCTCGACAGTCCCGGGCCGGTGATCTTCCGCCAGAAGCGGTTCGGCTTCAACAATGAGCGCATCGACGTCTTCAAGTTCCGCTCGATGTACCACCATCTCGCCGATCCCACCGCCTCCAAGGTCGTGACCAAGAACGATGCCCGCGTCACCCGCGTCGGGCGCTTCATCCGCAAGACCAGCCTCGATGAACTGCCGCAGCTGTTCAACGTCGTGTTCAAGAGCAACCTGTCGCTGGTCGGCCCGCGCCCGCACGCCGTGCAGGGCAAATTGCAGAGCCGGCTGTTCGACGAGGCCGTCGACGGCTATTTCGCGCGCCACCGCGTCAAGCCCGGGATCACCGGCTGGGCGCAGATCAACGGCTGGCGCGGCGAAGTCGACACCGACGAGAAGATCCAGAAGCGCGTCGAGTTCGACCTCTATTACATCGAGAACTGGTCGGTGCTGTTCGACCTCTTCATTCTGCTCAGGACGCCATTGGCGCTGATGACGAAGAACGAGAACGCTTATTAGAGTTTCTGAGACGTTTGAAGCGTCATTGCGAGGAGCGCAAGCGACGAAGCAATCCACACTTCCTTCGTTGCCCGATGGATTGCTTCGCTTCGCTCTCATGCACAAACGCTCCGCGTTTGTTGCAGACAATGACGACATAAGCGGTTGTGGGCGTATTGTAGCGTTTAGCGTGTGCGTGAGTATCGAATGGCGTATGCGGCGACAGCCGGGGGTCCTCTTCCATCGTTGACAGCCGCGCCGGGCGTGCTCGCGGTGCAGCGCGCGATGGTATGGCTGGTCGGCGCGTCCGGGGCCATCGTCTTCATCGAGCCCAGCCCCTATGAGATCGCAACGCTGCTGGCGTCGCTGGTCTTCTTTGCCACCGGCGGCTTGCGGATGCGGCTGGTGTTCATTCCGCTGCTGCTGGCGCTGTTCCTGCTCAACACCGGCTACACGATCAGCGCCATTGCCGTGATCGACCGGCCCAATGTCAGCATGTGGATCGCGACCTCCTGGTACATGGCCATCACCGTGATGCTGTTCGCGATGGTGATGGCCGAAGACACCGCAGGACGGCTCGACATGCTCAGGCGCGGGCTCGTCGTCGGCGCAATGATCGCGGCGAGCCTGGGTGTCGCCGGGTATTTCAACCTCGTCCCGGGCGGACGCGATCTCCTGACGCTGTACGATCGCGCCCGCGGCACCTTCAAGGACCCCAACGTGCTCGGCGCGTTCCTGATCCTGCCGGCGCTGTTTTGCCTGCAAAGCGTGGTCTCGGACAAACTCGGAAAGTCGCTGCGCAACACCGTCGCCTTCGGCATCATGTCGCTGGCGATCCTGCTGGCGTTTTCGCGCGCGGCCTGGGGCGGGCTGATCCTGACCTCGATGTTCATGCTGGCGCTGATGGTGCTGACCAGCCGGTCGCAGGCGCAGCGTTCACGCATCATCATGATCGCGATTGTCGCTGCGATCCTCGCGGCGGCGCTGGTGGCGGTGCTGCTGTCGTTCGACTCGATCGCGCAGATGTTCAAGCAGCGCGCCAGTTTCGATCAAAGCTATGACTCCGGCCGCTTCGGCCGGTTCGGGCGCTACATCCTCGGCGCCAACATGGCGCTCGATCTGCCGTTCGGAATAGGTCCGCTGCAGTTCACCCGCTACTTTCCCGAGGACACCCACAATTCCTATTTGAACGCATTCATGTCGGGCGGCTGGCTCTCCGGCGTCTGCTACCCGGCGCTGGTGTTCGTCACGGCGCTGAACGGCTTTCGATACATCTTCGTCCGCGCGCCCTGGCAGCGCGCCTATCTCGCGATCTTCGCCGCCTATCTCGGCACCGTCGGCGAGAGTTTTATCATCGACACCGACCATTGGCGGCATTTCTGGATGATGCTGGGGCTGATGTGGGGCATGTTCGTCGCCGCCGAGCATTACAAGGCCCGCGCCGGCCAGACCTTCAACGGCGCGGCCGTCCCAGCTTCTTAGGCGCTTTCTCCGTCGGCGAGTCGATCAATCCCTTCAGCGCCTCGGTCGCCTCCAACACCGACTTGTAGCTCTCGCTCGCGAAGCGCAGCAGCAATTGCAGTTCCGCTTCCGAATAGGAGCTCCATAGTTTGTGCATCGCCTGCTGCATTGGCACATAGAACCGCCCGATCTGCGCGACGTTGTCAGGCACGGTCGCGATAAAGACCTTGCGCCGGTCGGCCGCGTCGCGCTCGCGACGCACGAAGCCGGCCTTCTCGAGCCGGTCCACCACGCCGGTGATGGCGCCGGTGGTCAGCCCCGTGACCTCGGCAAGACGGCCGGCGGTGACGCGGCCCTCGAGATTGAGAAAATCCAGGCATTCGAGGTCGGAACCGGAAATTCCGGCCACATTGGCAACGGTTTGCCCAAAGATCACGCCCTGCGCCGACGACCGCCGCATCGCCTCTTCCAGTTCCTGCAACAGCGCGGCCCGCGCCTTCGGCCTTGACACGGTCGATTTCATATCTTAGTCCATTATTATCTTAGCTACTAAGATAATTAGCAGCTGATATTTCCTACCACCCCACGGATGCATGGAGCAAGGCATGGCCCAACGACCCAAAGCCCTGATCATCGGCGGTGGCATCGCAGGTCCGGTGACCGGAATCTTCCTGAAGCAGGCCGGCATCGATGCCGAGGTGTTCGAAGCCTGGCCCTACTCGGCCGGGATCGGCGGCGGCCTGCAGATCGCGCCGAACGGCATGCACGTGCTGGCCGAGATCGGCTTGGCCCCCGAGATGATCCGGCGCGGTTCGGTCGCCGAATCGTTCGATTTCTATTCGCAGAAAGGCGCCCGCCTCGGCTCGCTCAACCGCAACATGAAGGCGCGGTTCGGCCAGCCGGCGGTGAACATGTGCCGCGCCACGCTCAATGAATTGCTGGTCAACAAGGCCTGGTGCTCGAACGTCGAGCTGCGGTTCGAGAAGCGGCTGGTGGGAATCGAGGATCGCGCCGACCAGCCGGTCGTGGCGCATTTTTCCGACGGCAGCTTTGCCGAGGGCGATTTTGTCATCGGCGCCGACGGCGTGCATTCGGCCGTCCGCGGCCACGTCATCCCGGACGGACCAAAGCCGTTCGACACCGGGCTGATCGGTTTCGGCGGTTTTGTGCCACGCGCGGTGATCGAGAATTCGCCGATCGGCCAGCGCGTGGTGACGACGTTCGGCCAGAGTGGGTTCTTCGGCTATGGCTTCTGCAGCTCCGATCCCAACGACGGCCTGATGTGGTGGAGCACGCAGCCCGCGCATGGCGCCAGTGCCGCGACGTTCCGCGCCATGAGCCAGGACCAGTTGCGGCAGCATTTGCGGAAATTCCACGCCGGCTGGCACGATCCGATTCTGCAAATCATCGATGCCGCCGAGAACATCGTGGTCACGGACACGCTCGATGTCGCGACCCTGCCGACCTGGTCGCGCCAGCGGACGCTGCTCATTGGCGACGCCGCGCACGCCACCAGTCCGCATGCCGGCCAGGGCGCCTCGCTGGCGCTGGAAGACGCGCTGCGGCTTGGCCGGTTGATGCAGACCCGCCAGGAGCTCGCGTTGACATTCCAGAATTTCGAGGCCGAGCGCCGCCCGCGCGCCGAAAAGATCGTGGCGCTGGCGCGCCGCAACGGCAACAGCAAGCGCGAGTTCAGTCCGACCGGCGCCTGGATCCGTGACCGCATGCTGAAACTGCTGCTGCCGGTCACGTCCAGGGGCATGGACTGGATGTACAGATACGATCCCCGCGCGGCGTAGCCGTCGCGTCGCGCGGCGTAGCGGTCGCAGCGCAGTGAAGATTTGTAGGGTGGGCAAAGGCGCGCAAGCGCCGTGCCCACCACTCCTTGCGCACTCTGAATTGGTGGGCACGCTTCGCTTTGCCCACCCTACGAGCTGCGGCTACGTCTCCACCGTGAACGTCAGGCCGGCGTGGTCTACCAGCCGCTTGATCAGTCTGTGCTGCATCGCCGCCCCCGGCGTCCAGATGCCGGCGGGCACATCAGGCGCATCGCGCAGCAGGCAGATCGCGCATTCGGAGATCATCTTCGCCGTCGAGCCATAGCCGGGATCGCGGTCACCCTTCACGGCAGCCCGCACCTGCTTGCCGTCGGGCGCGAGTGCGACGAACAGCAGATCGAAGAAACCACTCTCCCGCACCTCTTTCGAGGGACCGTCGCCGGGCTTCAGGCCGCTTGCGCCGCCCATCCTCTCGGCGTTGACGGCGGCGACGAGCTGCCTGGCGTTGGCTTCGCCCTGCTCTCCCGGACCGGTCAGGACCATCTCGTCGTAAACGAAGTCCTTGCCGTACGGAAAGTTCATCAGCAAATTGGAACGGTGCACGTTGCGGGTGTTGATGGTCGCCATCACGAAAGGCGCCGTCCACGAGCCCAGATCATCGTCGAACAGCGGCTTGTTCCCGCGCGGCTGCTTCGGGCCTTCAAATCCCGGCGCCAGCAAAAATGGATCCTTCAACAGGGCGACCAGACTGAGGTCTTGCGCGGCAGCCGCGAACGTCGCCCAGGTGCTCGCGGCGGTACCACCGGACAATGTGCCACTCATGTCGCGAATCCGGCCCTTGACGCGGTTGGCCGGGGCGCCAAAACTCTTGTTCGCCTCCTGCTGGACGGAGAACACGCCGAGTTCGAACGGCAGCGAATCGAAGCCGCAGGAAAATACGATGCGTGCGCCGGTCGACTTTGCGGCCGCCTCGTGCGTGTCGATCATCTGCCGCATCCAGAGCGGCTCGCCGCAAAGGTCGAAATAATCGGTGCCATCCGCGACGCAGGCTGCGACCAGTTCGGAGCCATAGCGCTGATACGGACCGACGGTCGAGATCACCGATCTGGTTCGGCCGACCATCGCCTTCAGCGAGGCGGGATCGCCGGCATCGGCAACGATCAGCGGGGTATCAGCCGGCGCGCCGATCGCGTCGCGCACGGCAGCGAGCTTGTCCAGGCTGCGCCCGGCCATCGCCCATTTCAGATTACCGTCGCCCTTGTACTGCGCGGCGAGATATTCAGCGATGAGCTGGCCGGTGAAGCCGGAGGCTCCATAGACGACGATGTCGAATTCCGACGAAGGCATTGCCTGACTTCCGGGAAGATGATGCTCGAAAACTGGGCTACTTCTCCACGGTGAACGTCAGGCCAGCGTTGTCGACCAGCCGCTTGATCAGCTTGTGCTGCATCGCCGCGCCCGGCGTCCAGATGCCGGCGGCCACATCAGGCGTGTCGCGCAGCAGGCAGATCGCGCATTCCGAAATCATCTTGGAGGTCGAGCCGTAGCCTGGATCGCGGTCACCCTTCACCGCCGCACGGACCTGGCGGCCATCGGGAGCGATCGCCACATAAAGCAGGTCATAGAGGCCGTTCTCGCGCTCTTCCTTCGATGGCCCCTCGCCCGGCTTGGGCGCACCGGGGCCGGTCTTTTCGGTGTTTGCGGCCATCACGAGCTTGGCGTTGGCCTCGCCCTTCTCGCCAGCCCCCGTCAGCACCATTTCGTCGTAGACGAACTCCTGCCCGTACGGAAAGCCCATCAGCATGTTCGAGCGATGGACGTTGCGGGTGTTGATCAGCGCCATCATGAAGGGCGCGATCCAGGACTGCAGGTCTTCCTCATAGGACGGCTTGCTGCCCGGCGGCTGTTTCGGCCCCTTGAATCCCGGCGTCAGCGCGAACGGATCCTTGAGGATCGCAACGAGGCTGAGATCCTTGGCAACGGCGTCGAAGGTCGCCTTGGCGCTGGCGGCGGTGCCGCCGGACAAGGTACCGCGCATATCGCGCACGCGACCCTTGACGCGCAAAGCCGGCGCACCGAACACCCGCTTGGCTTCCTCCTGCACGAAGAAGGCACCGAGTTCGAACGGCACCGAGTCGAACCCGCAGGAAAACACAATGCGCGCGCCGCTCGCCTTCGCCGCGGCTTCATGCTTGTCGATCATCTGGCGCATCCAGAGCGGCTCGCCGCAGAGATCGAAATAGTCGGTACCCGACTCCACACAGGCCGCAAGCAGCTCATTGCCGTAAAACTGATACGGGCCGACCGTCGAGATCACCGATTTCGTCTGACCCACCATCGCCTTCAGCGACGCGGCATCTGACGCGTCGGCCACGATCAGCGGCGTATCCGACGGCGCGCCGATCGCATCGCGCACCGTGGCGAGCTTGTCCTTGCTGCGCCCGGCCATCGCCCATTTCAGGCTGCTGTCGCCCTTGTAATGCGCGGCGAGATATTCAGCGACGAGCTGGCCGGTGAAGCCGGTAGCGCCGTAGACTACGATGTCGAATTTCGACGAAGACATGTTTTAGTTCCCTAATACTCGTCATTGCGAGAAGCGAAGCGACGAAGCAATCCATACTTACTTGGTGGCTATCTTACTTGGTGGCTATGGATTGCTTCGCTGCGCTCGCAATGACGGTTTCCCCTTCATTTCGCAAGGCTATTTCTTAGCATACGAAACGCCCATGCCGGCGCGGACGTCGGCCTGGATGCCATAGGGCGCGATCGGATAGCGCAGGCCGTTTTTCGCCAGTTGCTTCATGCCGACAATGGCCTTGGCGAGATGCGCCGGCTGCAGCGCCATCAGCATCTCTTCGTCGGGCACGCCGCCATAGCGCCGTTCGGCAAAGCATGGCAGCGACAGGCTCGGCTCGCCGGTCTTGAGCGCCCGCCCCCAGGAATCCGCGCAGGCGGTCTCGCCGACCACGCCCCATTCGAACTTCTTGTAGCCGGTATATTGCAGCCCGTTGATCAGGATGATCATCTGGCCCGGCGTCGCATAGACCAGGCAGATGTCCGGCGGATTGAGCCGTCCGCTGGTGAGCGGGCTCACCGCCATCGCCTGGTATTTGCCATATGGCACGACATCGAGCGCTTCCTGGCGCAGCCGCGCGTCTTCCTCCGTGCCATGCCAGACACCGACGTAATTCTTTCCTTCGAGAAATTTCTCGTCGGTTGGCGCCAGCCCGATCACGGCGCGGCATTGCGCGCCGACGAGGTCTTCGCCGGTGATGCCGACGGTCCAGCCGAGCCTTGAAGCCATGCTGACAATCTGGTCGGTGGTATGGACCGCGGACGGCCGCCGGATCTTCGGGATCGCCGCCATCTCCTCGACGGTCGCGAACATCTTGATGCCGATCACGGTGGTCCGGAGCCGCAACAGGCTGATCAGGTCGGCAGCCATGCCGTTCAAATCGAACGCTTCCGGCGGCGTTTGCTGTTGCATGGCGTAAACTCCCTGGATCGGCGCGCTGCGCTTGTTGGCATCAATTCTAGCCCGGCCGGTCGCCTGTTGCGACCTCTACTTCGGCGCCGGCCCCGGCAGCAAATCGTCGATCTTGCCGGTGGCCCGGTACGCAACCAGGCCCATCCATTCACGCGCTGCGGTTTCGGTCCGTCCGAGGCCATCAAGAATGGCGTTAGAGAACTTCATCAGGTCGCCGCGGTCGCCGACCCGCCAATCGACCGGATAGGCCTCGACCGCAAATCCAGCCTTTCGGAACAGGCCGACCGATCGCGGCATATGAAAGGCCGAGGTCACCAGCAACCAGCGCTCGCCGTCCTTCGGCGCCACCAGCGCTTTCGAGAACTGGGCATTCTCCAGCGTATTCCGTGATGCCCGCTCCATGATCAGCCGCGATTTTGCGATGCCGAGGCTCTCGAAAACCGCGCCGGCGAAATCGGCCTCGCGCGCGTCGTTCGAAATCAGATTGGCACTGCCGCCGGTGAAGACGATGCGCGCATTCGGATAGCGGTGCGCCAACGCCGCCGCCGCGATGATGCGGTCCGGCGCGCTGCGCACCACCGGCGTGCCATGCGCAGCCGATATGTCAGCCTCGATCGATGCGCCGAGCACGACGATACCGTCCGGCGGCGCGCCCGCTCCGACCTCCCATCGTGGAAAGCGCTGCTCCAGCGGATAGAGCAACAGGTTTCCGAGCGGTGACAATCCGCAGATCACCAGCAGCAGCACCGAGGCCATCACGAGCTTGCGGCCGAGCGATGCAAAGCGCGTCAGCAGCAGGATGGCGCCAATGAAACCGACGCCGATCAGGAAATTCGTCGGCATCAGCATGTAGCCGAGCGTTTTGGAGAGAACAAAGAACAAGGAAGGCCTCTTGGATTTCCGGCTCGTCATACGCGGGCTTGACCCGCGTATCCATCTTCTTCGCAAAAAGCGTCATGCGAAAATGATGGATTGCCGGGGCGCAGACAAGTTTACGTAGTCTGCGCAAGCAGACTACTATGCCCGGCAATGACAAATAGGACGAGACAACACCGACAAGAAGGTCCCCCATGACCCATCATCACCTGCATTCCAGCCCCATGACCTGCCACTGGGGCTTTTTCGAAGCGAAATTGAAGCCGGTCCTGACCATTGCCAGCGGCGATGAGGTCACGGTCGATACCATCACCGGCGGCCCCGACGTGGTGCCGGACCGCAGCAAATTCCACGTGCCGCCGGAGCTTGCCGATGTGCACGCCCAGAACGAGCGGATGGTGCCGGGTCATATCCTGACCGGCCCGATCGCGGTGGAAGGCGCCGCGCCCGGTGATGTGCTCGAGGTCGACATTCTCGACGTCCAGCTCCGGCAGGACTGGGGCTACAATCTGATCAAGCCGCTGTCCGGCACCCTGCCCGACGATTTCCCCGACACGCGGCTTCTGAACATTCCGCTCGACCGCGAGCGGATGGTCGGCCGGATGCCGTGGGGGCTCGACCTTCCGCTCAAACCGTTCTTCGGCGTGATGGGCGTGGCGCCGCCGCCGGCCTGGGGCCGCATCACCTCGCTGATCCCGCGCGCGATGGGCGGCAATCTGGACAACAAGGAGCTAGGGGCTGGCGCCAAACTCTATCTGCCGGTGTTCGTGCCCGGCGCGCTGTTTTCCTGCGGCGACGGCCACGGCGTGCAAGGCGACGGCGAAGTCTGCGTCACCGCGATCGAAACCGCGCTGCAGGGCCGTTTCCGGCTGACGCTGCGCAAGGATCTCCGGCTGGACTATCCGCGCGCGGAAACGCCTGATCATTACATGACCATGGCGATGGACCCCGACCTCGACCAATGCGTGGTGCGCGCGCTGCGCGACATGATCGTGCTGCTCGGCGAGAAGCGCAACCTGTCGCGCGAGGACGCCTACACGCTGTGCAGCCTCGCCGCCGACCTGCGGGTGACGCAGACGGTCAACGGCTCCAAGGGCATCCACTGCATGATCGCAAAGAGCGTCGTGCACGGCTGATGACCGTGACGCGGTGCGCCGTCACAGCGGCGAAAGCAGCTCCAACCTGGAACGAATCCTGACGCTGGTCTTTCCAACCAGCGCCGCCCCCTGCACGTCAGCGCTATCGGTGGCATAGGTGCCGCTGAAGCCAGTGGTGACCTCGCGCCCGCCAAACAGCGGCAGCACGCCAGCCGATTTGGTGTGCTGGGTGGTGGTCAGTTCGCCGCGCCATTTGCCGCGGTCGGCGGTGTAGGAGCCGGTATAATAGAAATGCGAGTCGCCGCCGACGATCCTGCCATCCAGCAGCACGATGACGCCGCTGGCGTGGCCACGCCCGCCCTCCATCATTTCGGTCAGGATCGAGTAGAGACCGTTGGTGATCGTCATCGCAGGATTGTCCCTCGTCCGCAGCAGCATCGACTGTGCATACGGCCTGAGGCAATCGGGAAATGAGCGAGGCGCTGGATCGTTTCGCCGCGGCTGCGTTGGCGCCGTCGACCCCGCTCGCTGGGCGCGCAGCGGTGTTCAAGATCAGCCCCTGCCTGGCAGCGGTCGACTTTTTCGATGCCGTTACAATGAGATAGGCTGCGACCTTGGCGGCAATTGACTTATCCCCACGAAACTTAATAGAGTCTAAATAGATACTTTTCAGTACCGCGTTTAAAAGTTAGCGTTCTTGCATGGCTACAGAAAAAGCCGAAACCGACCGCATTCCCGTGACCTTGGCGCTCTCGACCATCAGCTATCTCGAAAAACTGGTGAGACAGGGTACCCACGGCACTAGCGTTCCCGGCGTTGCGAAGACCCTGATCGAGGAAGGCATCCGGCTCGCCATCAAGGACGGGCTGCTGTCGATCCGCGACAATGGCAGGCCTTGATGGCACGCCAGCGGAAAATTCGCTGACGGGAGACAAGGAACGCGGCGGTTCCTCAAAGAATTTGGGACCGCAAGCATGTTCGCAAACATACCGACCTGGACCACCGAGCGCGTCGAACTCCTCAAGCAACATTTCGAATCCGGCCTCTCCTGCCGCGAGATCGCCGCTCACATCGGCGTCAGCCGCAACGCCGTGATCGGCAAATTGACACGGCTCGGTCTGACCCGCGGCCCGACCAACATCGAACAGCATCTGCAAGGGGCCACCAGGGAACGCAGCCCGAAATCCGTTCCCCGCGCGCAGTACCGGATGCTGCAAGTGGTCTACCAGAACGGGCAACCGGCCCCCGACGCCCCGATCGCCAGCGAGCGGCCCTGCTCACTGCTCGAACTCAGCCATGAGCGCTGCCGCTGGCCGATCAGCACGCCCGGCGCGGACGACTTCTGCTTTTGCGGCAACACGCCGCTCAAGGGTATGCCCTACTGCGCCGGCCACACCCGCCTCGCCTACAAGCCCGGCTCGCGCCAGCGAGTGGCGCGGGCGTGACCTTGTCTGACACACGCTCTGCCTAGAGCGCAGCAAATATCGGGCACGACCATTCCACGGCTGTAGCAGTCACTGCGCGGGCACGAGCGCCTGCGCTCCCTTGTCCTTGATCAAGAGCACCAGGAATTTCGCCGGCTGGGTGCCGCTCGCGTTCCGGTCGACGACATGAATATCATCGGGGCCTTCATAGAAACTTTGTCCTGCTGTCAGTGTCACCGGTTGTCCACCCTTCAGCTGCATCACGACGGAACCCTCCAGCACATAAACAAACGCATGTGCGTTGTGTCGGTGGACAGCACTCGACCCGCCGGGCGCATGCTCGACCGTGATCATCAAAGCTTCCTTGCCGGGATTATCCGGAAGATCCTTGGACATGAGCGGCGTCACCTTGGGCTCCTGAGCAACCGCCGTTCCGGTCATCAAACACAGAAGAACCAGCGCAACGAGTTTGTTTGCCATAATCGCCTCTTTCGTTCATTGCCCAGGAGCTGATGCGAGATCAGGCCTTTGCGCGGCGAAGCCATTCGTCGAGACCGATGCGGCCGAGGCGCGCCTCGCCCAACGGCACGAGCGAGTGCTCGTCAACCCGACCGCCCCAGTATCGGGCCTCGGGATCGCTCACGACTTCGCGCGGGTCGCCAACCGCCTTCAGATAGCGGGCGATGATGTCAATGAGCGGCGCTCGTTCCGGTCCGGCGATCTCCACGATACCGCTTCGCGGCGCCGCGAGTGCCAGATCGGCAACGATGGCAGCAACGTCGTCCGCCGCGATGGGCTGGAACAGGATAGGCGGGAGCCTCACTGTGTTTCCATCCACACTTGAATCGGCGATACCGCGAACGAATTCCAGGAACTGGGTCGCGCGAACGATGGTGTATGGAATGCCGGAGGCTTCGATCAGTTTCTCCTGGGCGACCTTGGCGCGGAAATAGCCATTGTCGGTCCGGTCGATCGCGACGATCGACAGTGCGACATGATGCCGGACGTTCGCCGCGGCCTCGGCGGCGAGCAGGTTGCGGCCGGAGGTCTCGAAGAATTCGAGCACCGCCTTGTCTTCAAATGAGGGCGAATTGGCCAGGTCGATCACCACCTGTGTGCCCGCCATGACCTCCTTGAGTCCCTCACCGGTGATCGCGTTAACGCCGCTTTTGGGCGAGGCGGCGACGACTTCGTGCCCGCCCTGACGCAGAATGGCGACGGTCTTCGAGCCGATCAGGCCGGTGCCACCGATCACGACGATCTTCATGGTTGATGCTCCGTGGTCGTTAGGTGGGCTCAGCTTAGTTCCGCTTCAAACCCGCAGAATACTATCCCAAGGTACAGGTCGGACAACCCGCTGAACCGGCGAGCCCTGGTAGACCCTACGATACCGCCACGCGGCGTTTTCCCGTCAGCGTGGCACACGCTTAGGTCAGCCAACGACTCTTATTGAGTTCAGGCTCTGGTCGCTATTCAGATCAGGCCCTCAGGCCAGCTTCCAGCCGACCTCGTCCCGATAGCTCTGGTAGAAATCGAGCGTATACGCCTCCTCCGGCGTCTTGCGCACGCGCTCGTCGAGCTTGTGGGCGTCGTCGCCGACCAGGATGCGCCAGCGATCAGCCTTGACGCCGTCAAGGATGATTTTCGCGGCGGCCGCCGCCGTGGTCGGCGCATCATCATGAAACGATCGCGCGCGGTCGAGCGCGAGTTGTTGGATGTCCTCATCCGACATGGCAGAGGTGTCGGTGCCCATGCCCTTGAGCCGTTCGCGGGTCACACCGATCTCGACATCGGTCAGGCGCTCGGTCTCGCTCCCGCTCTGGATCTTGCGCGAGTTCGACACGATCGAGGTGCCGATGTGGCCGGGCATCACGACCGAGCACTTGATATGCGGCGCGTTGAGCCGCAGATCCGTCATCAGCGCCTCGGAAAATCCCTTCACCGCGAACTTGGCGGCGGCATAGGCGGTGTGCGACACGCCAGGGCCGACCGACGCCCAGAAGCCGTTGACGCTGGACGTATTGATGATGTGGCCCTCGTCGGCCTTCAGCAGCAGCGGCATGAAAGTGCGGACCCCGAGATACACGCCGCCCCAGCAGATGTTGAAGGTGCGCTCCCATTGTTCGCGCGTGTTGGTGAACAGGCTGCCGCCACCGCCGATGCCGGCATTGTTGAACAGCAGATGTATCTTGTCGGTCGCCTGTTGCTCGATCAGCTCATCGCGAAACCGCTTGAGCTGATCCTCGATCGCGACGTCGGCGATATGGGTGGTGACGCGCAGGCCCTGCGGCAGCTTCTCGGCTTCGCACAGCTGCCTGGTTTCGGCCATCGCCTCGGCGGAGACGTCGCACATCGCGACATTGCAGCCCTCGGCGACGAGCTGGCGCGCCAGCTCGCGGCCCATGCCCGTGCCGCCTCCGGTGATGACGGCGATCTTTCCGGCGAATTCCTTCATGGCTCCCGCTTCCTCTTATTTTCTCGTTTGTTTTTTGGCCTTCACGAGCGATGCACGGGGGCCTCTGCGAAGTGTAGCAGCTACACTTCGCCGGTAAAGCTTGCGTCTCGATGGCACGAAGCGACGCGATGTCCGCGGTACGGAAAAACCGTGCCCTACTCCGCCGCCTCGACGCGCTGGCCGGCCGACGCGCCCAACCCCTCCAGCGCCTTCTTGATCGCGGCCTGTTGCGTTACCGATGCTTCCGGCATCGGCGCGCGCGGATAGGTTTTTGGCATTCCCTGCAGCGATTGCGCGTAGCGCGTGCAGGCCGGCAGATTGTCTGAGACTACAGCGTTCCACAGCGTCAGCAGTTTCTTGTGCAGGTCGAGCGCGCGGACGTGATCGCCGGCCTTGACCGCATCCCACAGCTCGACCGAGGCATGCGGCGCGGCCGTGAGGATCGCGGCGATCGAGCCGTGCGCGCCGAGCGCGTAAGACGGATACATCAGCGCGTCGACCGCGCTGTAGATCAATTTATCCGGCGCCATCATCATGAGATCGGCGAACAGTTTCAGATCGCCGGCGCTCTGCTTGACCCCGACCACCAGCGGCACCTCATTCATGATCCGCGTCAGCAGCGCGGGCGACAGATACGACCACGGCACCACGTTGTAGATGATGATCGGCATGCCGGTCTCGTCGGCCATCCGGCGGAAATGATCGACCATTGCCTGATCGTCCGGCTTGAACAGATAATGCACCGGCGTCACCTGCAGTGCCGCGACATCCATGTCGCGCACCAGTTTGCCGCGCCGGATCGCGTCGCGTGTGGAGTCGACGATGATGCCGGCGATCACGGGCGCGCGGCCCTTGGCGGCTTCCACCGTTGCCGCCACCAGGTCGCGATACTCTTCATGATCGAGCGTATGTCCCTCGCCGGTCGAACCGCCCGCCGCCAAGCCATGGCTGCCGGCGCCGATCAGCCAGTCGACTTGCGGGGCGACCTGCTTGAAATCGATCTCGCCGTCTTTGCGAAACGGCGTTGTCATCGGCGGTATCACGCCTGTCGGGCGTATTTTCATGATCGACCCCTTGCGTTTCCGTTTCCCAAATCCGACGCCGCTCTTTGGCGGATAGTCTCGATCGGCGGATGAAGCCTAACCGTTGCCGGATGGGCAATCCAGTTCAGACATCGGTGGGCTGGGTCGTGGCGACGTCATAACGGACGGAGACGCGGCTCCAAGTTCGAGCGGCACAAACATCTGAATCTTTGCACGAAAAAACCCCGACAGTTGATGCCGGGGCTATTCGCTCGCTTAGCGGGGCGGCTTCGGCGGACCAAAGGGGTTACGGGGCGGAAGGTGCGTGGGGCCGGTGCCCAGCCTGCCGCCGGTCACGATATCCAGATGGTGCGTCGTCAGTTCGACCGGCTTGTCAGTCCTGCGTTCCATGGTGCGTCTCCCGCCGCTGTCCCGGTGCAACATTGCCTCGGTATGACCGGGACCATGACGGATCGGCGACGGCCGCGCTGTTCCCCAGGTGACAGCCGGACCGGAACGGAAGTGGCCTCAGCCTTTCTCTTGGCCCTTCCAGACCGTCGTCACTTGCAAGGGCTGACGGGCTTTCGCGTTTAACCATACTAAAACTCAGGGCGACGGCGGGAGTGCGCCTGTAGTATGTTTGCGGCTATTGGATTTATTAATTTTGGTGCCTTATGAACGACGCGTATTTCAAGGAGCAGTCCCGGCGCGTCCGCGCGATTGCGGACAAGGCCGATCCCTTCACGAAAAAACGACTGCTTGCGCTCGCCGAAAGCTACGATGCGCGGATTGGACGGCCCTCAAAGGCAACGCGACAGCTGCCCTTCGTCGCGATCAATAATGAAAAACCCGCCGATCAGCGCGACGACGGCGAGACCGCGCGCTGATTGTGGCAACTTCCGCATAGCGATCGCCGCTCGCATATTCCGCGATAAGGCATTACGCCCGTACGCGACAAGGGAGCGCAGGCGGAAACGGTTCGGCAAAATGGGCGTGACGGCGCGCGCGGTGCATGCCAGTATCGGCAATAATCAAAGCGCGCGCACGTCGGACGAAGCGCCGCTGCCAGGGAGGGGACTGCAAAGCGTTCGCGTAAGCGGACGCGCTGCAAGCGTCTGCGTAAGCGGACGCGCCGTTTGTTGGCCTAACGGTCCGTTGGCGTCGCATGGGACAACAGATTGTCCATCGCCTGCTGATTTCGTTCCCCGCTTTGCTCGGGGTTCTCTTCCTCTGTTTTTGTCTGTTGCAGGTGGTGCCGGCTGATCCCGCAATGATCATCGCCGGTCCCGACGCCAAGGCCGAGACCATCGCGGCGATCAGGCTCGAGCTTGGCCTCGACCGCTCGATCCCGGTGCAGTTCTTCGAATACATCATGCGGGTTCTGCGCGGCGATCTCGGCCGCTCGATCATCTCCAACCGGATGGTGAGCGAGGAACTCGCGATGACGATCGGTCCAACGGTCGAACTGATGCTCGGCGCGATGCTGATCGCGGTGCCGAGCGGGCTTGCGTTTGGAACGCTGGCCGCCGTCAATCGCGGCCGCCTCGCCGACCGCATCATCATGGCCTGCTCGGTAGCCGGTGTTTCGATGCCGGTGTTCTTCATCGGCCTGATCCTGATCCAGTATGTCGGTTTCAAATGGGCGTTGCTGCCGTTCACCGGCCGCACCGGGCCGATCTGGGACGGCGGATTGCCGAGCCTGATCCTGCCCGCGACCACGCTCGGCCTCGTGCTGATCGGACCGATCGCGCGGCTGACGCGCACCGCTGTGCTGGAAGTGCTGGGCGCCGATTTCGTGCGCACGGCGCGCGCCAAGGGGCTGCGCGAGACGGCGGTGATCGTCCATCACGCGCTGCGCAACGCCATGATCCCGGTCGTCACCCTGATCGGGCTGCAGGCGGCCTTCCTGCTCGGCGGCGCCGTCGTCACCGAAACGATGTTTTCCTGGCCCGGCGTCGGCCGGCTTGCGGTCGGCGCCATCGTCTCCAGCGATTTCCCGACCGCGCAGGGCGCGATCATGATCCTCGCCATAGCCTTCCTGTCGATCAACCTGATCGTCGACGTGCTCTACGTCTATCTCGATCCCAGGGTGGCGCGCCGATGAGCGTTCAGGCCCTTGAACCCGTCTTTGTCGCCGAGCCCGAAACCGGCGCATTCGCCCGTGCCGGCGTGCTGCGGCGCCTCGCGCGCGACCGGGTCGCGGCCGGGGCGGCGTTGACGCTCACCACCATCGTGGCCGCGGCGGTTTTCGCGCCCTGGATCGCGCCCTACGACCCCTACTTCACCGACCTCACCAAGGTCATGCAACCGCCGGGCGCCGAGCACTGGTTCGGCACCGACAACACCGGCCGCGACGTGCTGAGCCGCGTCATCTTCGGCACCCGCGCCACGTTGATGCTCGGGCTGGTCGGCGTCATCATCGGCGGCCTGTTCGGCGGCGTGCTCGGCATTCTCGCCGCCTACTACAGGCGGCTCGACGGCTGGATCATGCGGCTGGTCGACGTGATGCTGGCGTTCCCCGCCATCCTGATCGGGCTCGCGGTCGCCGCGATTTTCGGCGCCGGCCTCACCGCCGTGGTCATCGCGCTGGTGGTCGCCACCGTGCCCGACGTCGCGCGGGTGGCGCGCGGGGCCGCGGTCGGCGTCATGGGCCAGGAATTCATGGAAGCCGGCCGCGCGGTCGGCGTCACCGACGGCGCACTGATCTGGCGCTATCTCACGCTCAACTGCATCTCGACGATCTTCGTGTTCCTGACGCTTCGCTTCGGCCAGATCATCCTGATCGGCTCGGCGCTCGGCTTCCTCGGCATGGGCGCGCAACCCCCGACCGCCGAACTCGGCATGATGGCGGCCCAGGGGCGCGACTTCCTGTTCATGGCGCCGCACATCGCGACGATCCCAAGCTGCGCGATCTTCGTGATCGTGCTGGCGGCCAACCTTCTGGGCGACGCGTTCCGCGACGTCCTCGATCCGAGGCTGCAGACATGATCAGAACCGTTCTGGGTGTGGCATTGGCAATGGGCGTCGCGGGGGCCGCATCGGCCCAGACGCTGACCTTGATGAAGGGCATCGACGCGCCGCATTACGACGCGCAGCGCACCACCTGGGGTCCGACATCCGACATCGTCAACATGTTCCAGGACACGCTGGTGGCGCTGGACTGGGACGGCCGCACGCCGATCCCCTATCTCGCCAAGTCCTGGATCATCAGCGAGGACGGCCGGACCTATACGTTCAAGCTGCGCGACGACGTCTCGTTCTGCAGCGGCAAGAAATTCACCGCCGAGGACGTGATCTACAGCTTCAAGCGGCTGAAGGATCCCGCGATCAAGGGGCCGTACGCCTGGCGCGCCGGCAGCATCAAGGAGTTGCGCGCGCCTGATCCCTACACCGTCGAATACGAACTCGAGGAGCCCTACTCCGAGCTGCTGTTGCAGCTCACCATGTTCACCAACGTGATCCACAACAAGGAAAGCGTCGAGGCGCTGGGCAAGGACTACGGCATCAAGGGCGCCGACGGCACCGGGCCGTGGTGTTTCGATTCATGGCAGCCGCGCACCGAGATCGTGCTGAAGCGCCACGCCGCCTACAAATGGGGCCCGTCGATGTACCAGAACAAGGGCCCGGTGAAATTCGAAAAACTGGTGGTCAAGATCGTGCCCGAGGAATCCAGCCGGGTTGCGGCGATGATGGCCGGCCAGTTCGACATCACCCACCAGTTTCCGCACCAGTTCATCACCCAGGCCAGGGCCGCCCCGATGCTCAACGTGAGCGAGGCGAAGCCGAATTTCCAGCTGCTTTATTTCGGTTTCAAGACCACGCGGCCGATGGTCGCCGACAAGCGCGTGCGCGAGGCCATGAGCATCGCCATCAACCGCGCGGAGATCGCCAAGGGCATCCTGCTCGGCAACGCCACGGCGGCCTTCACCATCGTCGACAAGGATGCGCTCGACCACGATCCGAAGACGGCCGGAATCGTCAAGGAAGACCTCGAACGCGCCAGGAAGCTGCTCGACGATTCGGGGTGGAAAGTCGGCGCCGACGGCGTGCGCGAAAAGGACGGCACCAAGCTGGCGCCGAAAGTGTACTACACCGCGAACGCCAACTCGGCCAAGGTCGCCGACGCGATCCAGGGATACTTGCGCAAGATCGGCGTCGACTGGCGGCTCAACCCGCAGGACTCGACCATCGCGGCGGCCAAGATGGCCGAGCAGGATTATGAAATCTGGTCGGTGACGGTGCCGTATCTGTCGGCCGGCGATCTCATGAACATCTACTTCGATTCACGCAACATCCCGACGCCGAACCGGATGAACTGGAAGGACGCCGAGACCGACGAGTGGCTGAAGCTCGGCCGCTCGGCGCTGACCGAGGCCGATCGCGCCAAACATTACGCGATGGTGCAGCAGAAGGTCATGCAGGAGCATCTGTGGATCCCGGTCCTCAACATCAACATGGACCAGGTCGCCAACAAGAAGATCAAGGGCGCGCGGCCGCACATGATCTACCAGAACACCTTCTACAAGGGGTTGGACGCGTCGCTATAGGCAAGCAACAACAAGGAGCAAACGATGCGCGGATTGTTCACGACGGCTGCGGTGCTGCTCGGAGTGGTGGGAGCCTCCCCGCTCGAGGCGCAGACCCTGAAGATGATGAAGTCGCTAGATGCGCCGCATTATGACGGCCAGCGCACCACCTGGTCGCCCTCCTCCGACATCGTCAACATGATTCAGGATACGCTGGTCGCGATGGACTGGGACGGCAAGACGGCGATCCCTTATCTCGCCAAGTCGTGGACGATCAGCGAGGATGGCAAGACCTACGTGTTCAAGCTGCGCGATGACGTGCAATTCTGCAGCGGCAAGAAATTCACCGCCGCCGACGTGATCTATTCCTTCAAGCGCCTGACCAGCACCGAGCTGAAAGCGCCGCTGGCCTGGCGCGCCGGCAACATCAAGGAACTGCGCGCGCCCGACCCCTACACCGTCGAATACGAGCTGAACGAGCCGTTCGCCGACTTGCTGCTCCAGCTCACGATGTTCACCACCGCGATCCACAACCAGGAGAGCGTGGAGGCGCTCGGCAAGGATTACGGCATCAAGGCGATCGACGGCACCGGTCCCTGGTGCTTCGAGAACTGGCAGCCGCGCACCGAAATCGTGCTCAAGCGCCACGACGCCTACAAATGGGGCCCGTCAATGTACCAGAACAAGGGCCCGGTGAAATTCGAAAAACTCAGCATCAAGATCGTGCCGGAGGATTCCAGCCGCGTCGCCGCGATGCTGGGCGGACAATTCGATGTCAGCCACCAAATCCCGCTGCAGTTCATCCAGCAGGTCAAGGCCGCGCCGACCCTCAACGTGCAGGAGGCGCAGCCTAACTTCCAGCTGATGTATTACGGCTACAAGACCACGCGGCCTATGGTAGCCGACAAGCGCGTGCGCGAGGCGATGAACATCGCGATCAACCGCGCCGACATCGTCAAGGGCATCATGCTCGGCAATGCCGAACCGGCCTACACCTTCATCGACGACAAGGCACTCGACTTCGCCGCGTCCACCAAGGGCATCATCAAGGAGGACGTCGAACGCGCCAAAAGGCTGCTGGACGAGGCCGGCTGGAAGGTCGGCGCCGACGGCATCCGCGAGAAGGACGGCGTCAAGCTCGCGCCGAAGGTGCTGTTCACGCAGGTCGCCTATTTCGGCCGCGTCTCCGAGGCGATCCAGGGCTACATGCGCAAGATCGGCATCGACTGGAAGATCGTCGGCTTCGATTCCACGATCGCGCCGGCCGAGATGGCCAAGCAGGACTACGAATTGTGGACGGTGACGTTCCCCTACATATCGGCGGGCGACCTCCTGAACTTCTACTTCGATTCGAAGAACATGCCGGCGCCGAACCGGATGAACTGGAACGACCCCAAGACCGACGAGTATTTGAAGATGGGCCGCGCGTCGCTGACCGACGCCGATCGCACCAAATACTACGCGTTGGCCCAGCAGCGGGTCACCGAGGAGCATCTGTGGATGCCGGTGATGAACATCGCGATGTACACCACGAGCCAGAAGAAACTGAAGGGCGTCCGTCCGCACATGCTCTATCAAAACACCTTCTACAAAGGCCTGGATTACTCGTTCTGATGGAAAACCTGCTCGAGGTCCGCGGCCTCAAGACCCATTTTGCCACCGACCGCGGCCTGTTTCGCGCCGTCGACGGCATCAGCTTCAACGTACCGCGCGGCCGTACCGTCGGTCTCGTCGGCGAATCCGGCTGCGGCAAGAGCGTGACGTCGCTCTCCGTGATGGGCCTGGTGGCGAGCCCGGGCAAGGTCGAGGCCGAGGCCGTCATGTTCGGCAATCGCGACGTGCTGAAACTGTCGGCCGACGAGCGCCGCCGGCTGCGCGGCGGCAAGATGTCGATGATCTTCCAGGAGCCGATGACCTCGCTGAACCCGGTCCACACCATCGGCCAGCAGATCGTCGAAGCTATACTCGCCCATACCCAGTTGTCGCCGCAGGCCGCGAAAGCGCGCGCCATCGAGATGCTGGAACTGGTGCGGATTCCATCAGCGAAGCAGCGCATCGACGACTTTCCGCATAATCTGTCGGGCGGCATGCGCCAGCGCGTCATGATCGCGATGGCGCTGTCCTGCGAGCCGGCGCTGCTGATCGCCGACGAGCCGACCACCGCGCTCGACGTCACCATCCAGGCCCAGATCCTCGATCTGCTCGGCGAATTGCAGCGCCGGCTCGGCATGGCGATCCTGATCATCACCCACGATCTCGGCGTGATCGCCGAGGTCGCCGACCAGGTGCTGGTGATGTACGCCGGACAGATCGTCGAAAGCGCTGATGTCGCCGATCTGTTTGCCGATCCGCAGCACCCCTACACGATCGGCCTGCTCGGTTCGATCCCGCGCCTCGACGTCGACCGTATCAGGCTCGCCACCATCGAAGGCACGGTGCCGAGCCCCAACAACCAGCCAAAGGGCTGCCGCTTCGCGCCGCGCTGCCCGTTCGCCGACCGGCGCTGCCGCGAGGCGCCGCCGCCGCTGCGCGAACTCGCGCCGGGTCACCTCGTCGCCTGCTGGAAGGCCCCGGTCGAGGTGGCGTCATGAGCGCGGTCCCGGTGCTGCAGGTCGACGGCCTGGTGAAGCATTTTCAGCTCAGCCGCGGCATCATCCTGCGCAGACAAGTGGGCCTTGTGCGCGCCGTCGAGGACGTCAGCTTCGAGATCGGCCGCGGCGAGACGCTGGCGCTGGTCGGCGAGTCCGGATGCGGCAAGTCGACGACCGGACGCCTGGTGCTGCGCCTGATGGACCCGACGGCGGGCTCGGTTCGTTTCAAGGGCGAGGAAATCGCCAATCTCGGCAAGGATGAACTGCGGCGGCTGCGCCGGCACATGCAGATCATCTTCCAGGACCCCTACGCCTCGCTCAATCCGCGCATGACCGTGGGCGAGATTTTGGCCGAACCGCTGCGGGTGCATGACATCGGCGATCCCGCCTCGCGCGAGACGCGGGTGAGCGAGCTTCTCGATATCGTCGGCCTGCTGCCCGAACATGCACGGCGCTATCCGCATCAGTTCTCCGGCGGGCAACGCCAGCGCATCGGGATTGCGCGGGCGCTGGCCGTCAATCCCGATCTGATCATCTGCGACGAGCCGGTATCGGCGCTCGACGTCTCGATCCAGGCGCAGATCGTCAACCTGCTGCAGAATTTGCAGCAGCGTTTTGGTCTCTCCTATCTGTTCATCGCGCATGATCTGGCGGTAGTAAAACACATCAGCGATCGCGTCGCGGTGATGTATCTCGGCAAGCTGGTCGAGATCGCTGACAAGAAGACGATCTACGCAAAGCCGCTGCACCCCTATACCCACGCGCTGCTGTCAGCGATCCCGAAGCCGGACCCGAGCCTGCGCACCAAGCGCGTCATGTTGCAGGGCGACGTGCCGAGCCCGTTCAACCCGCCGTCCGGCTGCCGCTTCCATACCCGCTGCCTGCACGCCCAGCCGCGCTGCTCGGCGGAGGAGCCGAAGCTGCGCGAGGCCGCGCCCGGCCATCGCGTGGCCTGTCATTTCTTCGAGACGATCCAGGCCCCTGTCATCGTCGCGCGCGCCGGCGCTGCGAACGGAAAGTTCGCCGAACGGCTGGCCGCCTTTGAGGCGGCCAAGCACGCGCGAACGCCGGCCTGACGTATCAGCAGGCCAATATGGGCGAGGCCTTGTCGTAATGCTTGATAAACACAAACGGGCTGGGCGTGGCTTTTCCCTTGCCGCCGCTGACATTGGCGAGCTCGCGATCAGACAGCGCGTCGGCCTGACGGTCCCGCTCGCATGATTCAGCGCGATTGATGATGGTGCTCATGGTGACGGCTCCCTTTCGATCGAGGTCGGATCATTGCTGATGAAGGGGATTTAGCCGCCCGGCCGTCGCCGTCGCTGTGACATCAATCACAGTCCCTAACCTTTCACCGGGGTCAGGATGGTTTGGCATCATCCAGCCACCGGAGCGCATCATGACCGCATTTCAGACACAGCCGAACGTCGACCAACGGGCCGCCGCGACCACCGAACTTTGCGCGACCGAACTGGATGCGGTGATTGGCGGCACGTCCTGGTTTGAAGTCCTGAGCAATATTTTCAAAGCGCAGAACGAGACGCGCAAATCCATCGCCGAGAACATTCGGTAAGAAGTTGTTGCGGTGCGATTGACCGAACCGGAGCCAGCTACTGGTTGACAAGCCAACGAGAGCGGATCGTAATACTACCTAAGATCGATCAATGGGGCGAACGGCAGCGCTGGCGCAATGCCAAGCGGTCCGGCTCCCAAAGCGTCGCTCCCAAAGCGTCTTGGCTTCCTGAACGTCTTGCTTCCTGAACGTGTTGGCTTCGAGGGCAGCGACCGCGGGATACCGCGGCGCTCAGCAATGGGGAGGATGGTCGTGATTGAATCTCTCATCGTCTGGCTGATCATCGGCGCGATCGCAGGCTGGCTGGCCGGGCAGATCGTCAAGGGCTATGGCCTCGGCCTGGTCGGCAACATCGTGGTCGGCATCGTCGGCGCCGTGATCGCCGGCTGGCTGTTGCCGATGATCGGGTTTGTCCTGGTCGGAGGCTATCTGGCCGCGATCGTCAACGCCGTCATTGGCGCGGTGATCCTCCTGATCATTGTCGGCTTCTTCAAGAAGTAGTCCGTTCAAGAACCAGCTTCGGCCGTTCGCAACGATGCGGAAGATCTTGTGCGCCGCGGCAACGCTGTTGAAAGAGGCGGCCCCAGCACGGGGGGAGAGCTGAGGCCGCCTTTTGCCGAACGCGACGGGGCTGGTTCGCGTCCGGACGTGCCCGACCAAGCTCCCCGGCAATAATTTGTTCCCAACAGACGGCGGCGGCAAAAATTTCGGGGGCATCAGCCGGGAACCAACGGCGACGCCGCGGATTATGAGTTTCGTGGTGGGGTGCCCATCATCATCTTGCGGCTGGGGGGCCGTTTTCCAGTGACCGAGGAGCTCGACGACGAATGGATGGTGCCGAAGTACCAGTGAGTTTTGATGTTCCTGCCATCATCCGCAAATGGCCGTCGCTTCACAACGCCCGCCGCCTCGACAGCTCCGGCCCCTATATGGTGTTCGAGGGCACGCTCGATGAGTGCATGAGGGAATTCATGGCCAAGCCTGAATCGACCCGGCACCTGTACGAGATTCTGACAGCGCCGCAGCCGCCAATGATCCCCGAGGTCCTGTCCGCCGAGCACGTCGCCGAGCTGGTGCGGCTGCGCGAATTTCTTTAGCAGAAGCGGGCTCACCGGCGTTGCCGGCAAGCTGGCGCGCGCCTTAGGCCAGAAAATTCATTAACCAGCTAGCGCTATGGTTCGGGCAATCGCGGACGGCTCCCAAGGCCCCGCGAGACGTAAACGCGTAGGGAAACCCACCGCCTCAACCCGGTGGGTTTTTCCGTGGGAAGGCCGCCGCCAATGTCATTATCATCAGCCAAGAATTATGCGCTGCGCGCCGAACGCTGTCAGGACGCCAAGGAAGCCGCCGACCTTCTGGCAAAGGCGATCTTGGAATTGGCGGCATCGATCGAAGCCACCGACGCAAAAGTGAAGAAGATGAACAAGTCGGGCTGAGATTCCGCCTCCCACCCGGCGGCCCCCTGCTCGCCTTTCAGAACCTCGGCGCAGGATATCCCGCTTTCGTGAATCCGGGCCCGCAATCGGGCACGCCGGTTCCACGCGGGTTCCGCGTTTACGTTAAAATCACATCATCGACCAAGCCGAATAGCCCCGGTGCTAAATGATTTCTTAACGAGGGGATCATGATCAACGGACGCAAAAACGCTGTCGTCGGACTGACCACGATTTTCACTTTTGTGATCGTCGAACTGGCCGTGGTCGTTTGCGCGGTCGGATTGGTGCTCGAATTGGTGTTCGACGTGGACGTTCCGCTTCTTGCTTTCAACGACGAGTGAAGGCGGAGGACGGCGCCCTCATCTGTATTTCGACGGTGAGACCCCTTCCGCGATTGAGATGGTGGTCGTGCTGCCAAAGGTCCTTCAGTAAGCCATCATCGAAACCGGTTGGCGATCTGTAGCGTGCCCCACGATCCAACCACTGTGAGGATCGCCATACCTGCCAACAAGATGTACAGCAGAGGGTGCTGCGAGGACGCGAGCGACCCTTCCACGTGCAGCTGCGGAAGTATCATTTCCATGGCCATGCCAACGAAGATGGCGGCTACGAAGCCGCCAATGACCGAGGCGACGATATTCACGATCCATCCAAGCGCGCCGCGCTTCTTTAACCAGGCCTCGTAAATCCCCACGGCGAGCATGGTGAGAAAAAGGATCAGCATGATGGTCAGCGGACCGCCCACGCTTGACGCAGTGCCGATGAGGCCTTGCAGTATCATAGCCAGTACGGCGAGCAGTGCGATCGTCTTCATCGCGCAAGAGCCTCCCACGGTTCTTCAGTGACCCAGCAAAAAGAGCGTGAAGCCAATCGCGATAAAGCCGAAACCGACAAGGGCTTCCACGAGTTCGGCAGCTCTTCCCACTCGAAGAATTTGGGTATGGCGTGGCCGGTGGCAACGAAGAGGGTTTCCGCAATCACACTGAGCGCGCTTCCAAGCATTCCGATTGGTCGCACCAGACTCGCTGTGGTTCAACTGCCGCCGATTTCATGACGCGCGCGCCGGCGGCGCCACCGAGGCCGAGGAATCCGGCGCGACGGTCAAGATGATCCAGGGCGCGCTGACCCACCAAGGAGAGCACGACGCTGCGTTATATTCGCCGTCGCTCCGAGAAGATCACCGGCGCCGTTGCGGATCTGCGTAGCGCCAAACGTGCCGCCGATAATGAAGGCAGAACAGGGTAAGAACCGCGCGTCAGAATCACGCCAGAATCGCTTTGGGGAAAGGTAGGGGAATCAATCAGTTAGATGGTCGGAGCGAGAGGATTTGAACCTCCGACCCCTAGTCTCCCAGACTAGTGCGCTAACCGGGCTGCGCCACGCTCCGATGCCGTTCCATTAGCTGCGATCGGCGCCCTGCGCAAGGCGCGCGATCCGACCCGCAAACGAGCCGGAATCGGCCCCGAACCACCCGCCTGGTCTTTTGTTTTGACGCGTTTTCTTCACGCGAACCGGGGTCCATCCCGCATCAAGTGCGGGACAGGCTTTCACTCGAAAACGCTCTGGCGCCGGTTCCGGCCCTGCCCTCAGCCGTCCTTCAGCGCGTTATCCAGCAATTGCCGGCAGGCCACCAGGTCCTGCAGCACGCGTTCGAGGCGTTCGCGGTCGGGGCCGCCTACCGGGCCGGGCACGGCAGCCGCCTTGCCCTTGCCAAAGGGGGCGAGGATACCGTCCTCATCGGTATCGACGAAGCGGTAGTCGATTTCCGTGGCTTCTCCCTCGTAATCGTCGTCATCGGATCCGGCGAGCGCACCTGCGCCCTCTTCCGGCTCCTGCAGGCTGAGGCCGATCGCCTCCTCGACCGCGCCGAACGAGACGGCGGAGTTCTGGTCGCTAAGACCCTGCACCGATTTGATGCCGTGTTCTTTCAGGATCCGCTGCACGCCGCGGATGGTGTAGCCCTCGCCGTACAGCAGGCGGCGGATGCCCTTGAGCAGGTCGACGTCGTCGGGGCGGTAATAGCGCCGCCCGCCGCTTCGTTTCATCGGCTTGATCTGGGTGAATCGCGTTTCCCAAAATCGCAGCACGTGCTGGGGAATGTCGAGATCGTCCGCGACCTCGCTGATGGTACGGAACGCATCCGGCGCCTTGTCCAAATGCTTAGCTCCTCTCAGCTCAAGAGAATGAAGAGAAACTCTAAACGCTTAACCTGACTATCTTCACGCGTTTTGTTGACGCGAACCGGTATCGGCTTCACTCACAAAGGCTTCAATCGTCCTTGGCGTCGCCGTTCGTCACCGCGTGACCATTGATGCGCTGCTTCAAAATGGCCGACGGCTTGAACACCATCACGCGTCGCGGAGAGATTGGTACTTCGGTGCCGGTCTTCGGGTTACGTCCGATCCGTTGACCCTTCTTGCGCACCATGAACGAGCCGAACGACGACAGCTTCACCGTCTCGCCCTTCTCAAGACAATCGGTGATCTCTTTCAAAACGAGTTCGACGAACGCAGACGACTCCGTTCGCGACAAGCCCACCTTCTGGTAGACCGCCTCGCACAAATCGACGCGTGTGACTGTTTTTCCTGTCCCGGTCATCGCCTGCCCCGCACTCTCGGCGAACAATTTATTCTCTGAAATTATGAGGTTAGCACGCAATGGTCAACAGCGACCATCATGCACACGCATGAAACAGCGCAACCACTTTGTCGGGTATTTTACTTATACCTCACCAGCGGACGAGCGCGGAACCCCAGGTGAAGCCGCCACCCATCGCTTCCAGCAGCACCAGATCGCCCTTCTTGACGCGTCCGTCCTTGACGGCGACGTTGAGCGCCAGCGGGATCGACGCCGCCGACGTATTGCCGTGCAGGTCGACGGTCAGAACCACCTTCTGCGGCGCAATATGCAGCTTGTGCGCTGAAGCATCGATGATTCGCTTGTTGGCCTGATGCGGAACGAACCAGTCGATCTCCTCGGCGGAAGCCCCGGTGGCGTTGAAGGCATCGACGATCACATCGGTGATCATGCCGACCGCGTGCTTGAAGACTTCGCGGCCCTCCATGCGGAGGTGGCCGACGGTCTGGGTCGAAGACGGCCCGCCATCGACAAATAGCTTTGACTTATGGCGTCCGTCGGAACGCAGATGCGTCGTCAGTATACCACGGTCGGTCGGCTTGCCGGGCTGGTCCTGGGCCTCGAGCACGACGGCGCCGGCGCCGTCGCCGAACAGCACGCAGGTACCGCGATCGCTCCAGTCGAGGATGCGCGAGAACGTCTCCGCACCGATCACCAGCGCCCGCTTGTGCGAGCCGGAGCGCAGGAAATTGTCGGCGGTCGCCAGCGCAAAGACGAAGCCGGAGCAGACCGCCTGCAGGTCGAAGGCGACGCCATGATTGATGCCCAGCGCGTGCTGGACCGCAACCGCGGTCGCCGGAAAGGTGTTGTCCGGCGTCGAGGTCGCCAGCACGATCAGATCGATTTGCTGCGCGTCGACGCCGGCATGGTCGAGCGCGGCGCGCGCGGCATTGATCGCCAAATGCGAGGTGAACTCGCCGTCTGCGGCGATGTGGCGCTGCCGGATACCGGTGCGCTGCACTATCCACTCGTCCGAGGTATCGATCCGGGCCGCCAGTTCGGCATTGGTCAGGACCTTCCGCGGCAGATAAGAGCCGCAGCCTAGCACGACCGAACGTTTAGCAGTCACGAGACAGCCTCCTGCGCGGTTTGCGCTTGAGCCAGCGCACTGCCGTCGCGATTAAGCATCTGATTGATCTTGGTGAGGAGATCGCAGCGGACCATCTCATAGCCAACATCGACCGCGTAAGCAAAGCCTTCGGCGTTGGTTCCACCATGGCTTTTGACCACCACGCCCTTGAGGCCGAGCAGCACGCCGCCGTTGGATTTGTTGGGGTCGAGCTTGTGCCGCAGCGCCTTGAAGGCGTTGCGGGCGAACAAATAGCCGATCCGGGAGCGCCAGCTCGACGCCATGGCGCTGCGCAGGAACTCCGACATCTGGCGCGCGGTTCCCTCGGCGGCCTTCAGCGCGATGTTGCCGGAAAAGCCTTCGGTCACGATCACGTCCGCCGCACCGCTGCCGATGCCGTCGCCCTCGACGAAGCCGATATAATCGAGTTCGGGCAGGTTCATCGCGCGCAGCTGCTCGGAGGCGGCGCGAATCTCCTCGCCGCCCTTCACTTCCTCGGTGCCGATATTGAGCAGGCCGACGGTCGGGCGCGGCTTGCCGAACAGCACGCTCGCCATCGCGCCGCCCATCACCGCCAGCGCCACGAGGTGATGATGGTCGCCGCCGATGCTGGCGCCGAGGTCGAGCACGACGGACTCACCGCGGCTGGTCGGCCACACGCCGGCGATGGCCGGCCGATCGATCCCCGGCATGGTGTGCAAATGAAAACGCGCCATCGCCATCAGCGCGCCGGTATTGCCGGCCGATACGGCGACGTCGGCCTTGCCCTCTTTCACCGCGTCGATCGCAAACCACATCGACGACTTCTTGCGGCCGCGGCGCAGGGCTTGGCTCGGCTTGTCGTGCATGGCGACGGTGACGTCGGTATGGGTCACACGCGAGGCCTTCTTCAAAGCCGGATACTTGGCGAGCTCCGCCTCGATCAGCGCGCTGTCGCCGTACAGCAGAAACTCGATGTCGGGATGCCGGGCCAATGCCCTTGCAGCGCCGGGGATGATGACCGATGCGCCGACATCGCCACCCATGGCGTCAAGCGCGATTCGAACCTTTTGAGGCATGAACGTCCCGGAAACCTGATCTCTTGCAGCCCTGTTAGAGCCCGGCCGCGCGCTGGAAGCATCCGCCGATAGCGGTGCTCGGCGGAGCGCATCGCTATCGCCCCCGCCGGGCCGCGACAATAGCGTGTCCCCGTTCTGACACAACCTCTTGACCACGGTCTTTGGGGAATGGGACCCAGCACCGCCCGCAATCGGGAATACAGCGTAATATTAGCAAACTCAACATCTTATGCAAGATTCCTGATGAGACATCATAGCCACATCAAGTGAAATCCTGCTTCACCGGCCACTTTAAGTGTCGGTTACTTGTCTTTGGGCTTCTTTGCCCCCGACTTTTTTGGCGTGACCTTCAGGGCCTTGAGCGCCGCAAATGGGTGATCCTCGGGATCAGGGGCTTCGACCAACGGTTCAAAAACCGCGTCCGGTTTGCGTGGATATGGATCGACCGCGAGATACAGCGCGTCGGTCGCAAGCCGGCCGAGATCGATGATGCCGTTGTCGATCGGCTCCGGCGGATCGGGCGTGTCCTCGTCGCTCTCTTCTGCCTCGTCGACCAGCGCGGCCATTTCCGGAATCTGGTCCGGCGGCGCGAAGATCAGATCGATCGGCTCGTCGATATCGCTCTCCATCTCCTCCAGCGTCACCACGCAGGTCTGCCCGATCCGGGCCCGCACGCGCCCCTCGACCTGAAAGCGGCCACCGCTTTTGGGCGTCACATCGAAGGAGGCCTGCAGCATAAGCACCTCGCGCAGGCTTCCCATCTCCGCCACCGCAACGCGCGTGGCCTGATCGGCCTCGAGGTCGCGATGCAGACCCGTGTCCGGGATTTTCTCCACCGCGACGGGAACGCGCCACGGGTCCGGCTTCTCGATCATGGCACTCCTGGTCATCGCCGTTTGCTCATGCTTGTGCGCCGGCTTGCTCCGGCGAAGGAAACTTGAAAGTGCCGCCGGCCAGCGCCGCCTCGTCCTGCCGGTCGAGCGCCGCCATGACAGCCTCGGCATAGGCTGCGAGCTGGCGCGCCTTTTCGATGTTCTCACCGTTGAGGACGTTCTTGCACAGCGCCTGCGCCAGGGCCTCGCGGCTCTCGGTCAGCGCCAGATCATAGGCCGCGGTGCGGCCATAGAAGGCCTCGCCGAAGGCCTGCATCTTTTTCGGCACTTTGAGGTCGCTGACGCCCAGTTCGCGCAGATTATCGTCCATATCATTGCAAAAATGGTCGAACAGCGGCTGCGACAGCGCCTTGCCCGCCGGGACCGATTTGAGCCGCCGCAATACCAGCCACAAATGCATCAGAAGCAGGTCAAAACGGCCGTTAACCGTGTCCGGGACCGCCAAGTCCCGATAAAACAACGGTTCTCGCGCCTGCGTCACGATCATGCCATAGATGGCTTCAATGGTGCCGCGCGGGGCGGACCGGGGTTTCCTGAAGTGATTGAACGGCCAAAGCATTGTGGGTTCCGCATGCGAGCCCCAAAGGTTTCCGCCATGAAGGTTTCAGCCTTCAGGGTTTCAGCTTCGGGCGCCCGCGCATGTTGCAATCCTGCGTGCTGCCCGGTACGTCAACGCCTCGCGCGATGCAAGGGGACGGGATCGATTCCGGAATGACCGAGACGGGCCACTCACGCTCATGCGCGCCCTCGCCGCGCCGCCTGACGGCGCGCTGGCGCGGTTTTCGCGGCTTTGCGGCCGTGGCACTGCTCTGCGCCGCACTCGGCGGCTGCACCGGCGAGCAATTCCAGAAGGGCTATATCCTGCCCCCCGGCGCGCTCGAACAAATCCCGATCGGCGCCAGCCAGGACCAGGTGCTGATTGTGATGGGCACGCCCTCCACCGTCGCGACCCTGAACGGCGAGGTGTTCTACTACATTTCGCAGCGCTCCGAGCGGAAGGTCGCCTTCATGAACCAGCAGGTCGTCGACCAGCGGGTGATCGCGATCTATTTCGACAGGAATCGTCAGGTGCAGCGGCTTGCCAATTACGGGCTGCAGGACGGCAAGATCTTCGACTTCATCAGCCGCACCACGCCGACCTCAGGCCAGGAGCTCAGCTACCTGACGCCGCTGTTCAAGCTGCTCAGCTTTAACTGATACCCTCGTGTCCTGGACGCGGTGCAGCACCCTCGTGCTGCTCCGCAGAGCCGGGACCCAATGCGTAGACCCCGGATCAGCAGCGCACCACGCCACAAGGGTGGCGCGCTGTGCAGCATCCGGGGAACGATATCGAACACCCCTGCGCCAAGTCGCCCGCTTGCCCTGCGCGTGCGCGCTGCCTACGGTCGCCTGCAGAATAAAAAACCCCGCAGGGAGTGACCTAGTGACCAGCCGATTTTTTTCCCGCCGCCATATTCTGACCGGAGCCGCCGCGCTCTCCACTGCAGCCATTCTGCCGCGCAGCAGCCTGGGCGCCGACTGGCGGCCCACCGAAACCGTCCGCCTGATCGTGCCGGCCGCGCCGGGAGGCACCACGGACGTGATGGGACGCTTGCTGGCGGCTCATTTGCAAAAGGCCTGGGGCCAGTCCGCGGTGGTGGAGAACCGCTCCGGCGGCGGCGGCACCATCGGCACCGCTGAAGTCGTCCGCCAGAAGGGCGACGGGCACACCATCCTGGTCGGCAATCCCGGCCCCAACGCCATCGCCTACAGCATCTTCCGGAATATGACCTACAAGGCCGACCAGTTGCAGCCGGTCTCCAACCTGATCCGGATTCCCAACATCATCTCGGCGCACCCCTCGGTGCCGGTCAAGTCGATCGGGGACATGGTGGCCTACATCAAGGCCAATCCGGACAAGCTGACTTATGGTTCCTCAGGTATCGGGCAGAGCCCTCACCTCACCATGGCCTGGCTGCTGCAGCTCACCGGACTGAAGATGGTGCATGTGCCGTTCCGCGGCGCCGGGCCGGCGCTGCAGGCGGCACTGGCCGGCGACATCCAGATCCTGTCGGACAATCTCTTTCCGACGCTGCCGCAGGTCATGGACGGCAAGCTCAACGCGCTGGCGGTGACGACGCCGGAGCGCAGTCCGTCAGGGCCGAACATTCCTACCGTGCGCGAGACCGGGCCGGAGCTGGCAAAATTCGATGTCTCGTCCTGGTTCGGCATCTTCCTGCCCAAGGCCTGCCCTCCTCCCGTCGTCGATGCCCTCAACAAGGAAATCAAGGTGTTCCTGGAGCGCGACGACATCAAGGAAAGCATGGCCAAGATCGGGGCACGCACCGATTACGGCACGCCGCAGCAATTTTCCGATTTCACCCAGGCGGAAACCGCGAAGTTCGGCGCCATCATCAAGCAGGAAGGCCTGCAGATGGACGCGGGCTGAGGCAACCGTCATTGCCTGCGACAAACGCGAAGCGTTTGCGCAAGGGAGCGCAAGCGACGAAGCAATCCACTTCCGCGTTCGCTGCTTATGGATTGCTTCGCTTCGCTCGCAATGACGGATGAAAGACCTCAGGCTTCCAAAGAAAAACCCCGCGGCTCGCACCGCGGGGTTTTTTGTTTGATCGGGCCTCTCGCCGCTCAGTGCGCCAGGATCGCCAGCAGCAACAGCGCCACGATGTTGGTGATCTTGATCATCGGGTTGACGGCGGGGCCGGCCGTATCC
Source organism: Bradyrhizobium sp. AUGA SZCCT0177 (assembly GCF_018130125.1). Taxonomy (NCBI): domain Bacteria; kingdom Pseudomonadati; phylum Pseudomonadota; class Alphaproteobacteria; order Hyphomicrobiales; family Nitrobacteraceae; genus Bradyrhizobium; species Bradyrhizobium sp. AUGA SZCCT0177. The sequence goes on from NZ_JAFCMA010000005.1 coordinate 107,536, forward strand.
TTGTAGGGATCGCCGACGGTGTCGCCGGTTACCGCCGCCTTGTGCGCGTCGGAGCCCTTGCCGCCGTAATGGCCGTCCTCGATGTACTTCTTGGCGTTGTCCCAGGCGCCGCCGCCCGAGGTCATCGAGATCGCGACGAACAGGCCGGTCACGATCACGCCGAGCAGCATGGCGCCGACGGCCGAGAACGCCGCCGACTTGCCCGCCGCGCCGCCGCCCGCGATCGCGAAGATAACGAAGTAGACGAAGATCGGCGACAGCACCGGCAGCAGCGACGGGATGATCATTTCCTTGATCGCCGCCTTGGTCAAAAGGTCGACCGCGCGGCCGTAATCCGGCTTGTCGGTGCCCTGCATGATACCCGGCTTTTCGCGGAACTGACGCCGCACTTCCTCGACGATCGCGCTGGCCGCACGGCCGACGGCCGTCATGCCCATCGCGCCGAACAGATACGGCAGCAGGCCGCCGAACAGCAGGCCGACCACGACGTAGGGGTTGTTCAGCGAGAAGTCGGGCAGCACGCCCTGGAAGTACGGATACTTCGCGGCGTTGGCGATGAAGAATTTGAGGTCTTCATTGTAAGCCGCGAACAGCACCAGCGCGCCGAGACCGGCCGAGCCGATCGCGTAACCCTTGGTGACCGCCTTGGTGGTGTTGCCGACCGCGTCGAGCGCGTCGGTCGACTTGCGGACTTCCTTCGGCAGACCGGCCATTTCGGCGATGCCGCCTGCGTTGTCGGTGACGGGACCGAAGGCGTCGAGCGCGACGATCATGCCGGCCAGCGCCAACATGGTGGTGGTCGCAATCGCGATGCCGAACAGGCCGGCAAGGCTGTAGGTGACGAGGATGCCGGCGATGATGACCAGCGCCGGGCCGGCGGTGGATTCCATCGAGATCGCGAGGCCCTGGATCACGTTGGTGCCGTGACCGGTGACCGACGACGCCGCGATCGACTTGACCGGGCGATAATCGGTGCCGGTGTAGTATTCGGTGATCACGATGATCAGCCCGGTAACGACAAGACCGACGATGCCGCACCACACCAGCGTCAGTCCGGTGAAGGATGCATTGCCAGCCTTGAGCGCCGTGTCGAAGCCGATCAGCCAGTAGATGACGCCGGCAACGCCGACGAGCGACAGGACACCGGTCGCGATCAGGCCCTTGTAGAGCGCCCCCATGATCGACTGGCTGGCGCCGAGCTTGACGAAGAAGGTACCGGCGATCGAGGTGAGGATGCAGATGCCGCCGATCGCGAGCGGCAGCGTCATCATGTTCACCAGCAGCGGCGAGGTCGCGAAGAAGATCGCAGCCAGCACCATGGTGGCGACCGCGGTCACCGCATAGGTCTCGAACAGGTCGGCGGCCATGCCGGCGCAGTCACCGACGTTGTCGCCGACGTTGTCGGCGATGGTGGCGGGATTGCGCGGATCATCCTCGGGAATGCCTGCCTCAACCTTGCCGACGAGATCGCCGCCGACGTCCGCACCCTTGGTGAAGATGCCGCCGCCGAGACGGGCGAAGATCGAGATCAGCGAGGCGCCGAAGCCGAGTGCGACCAGCGCGTCGACCACGACGCGGTCGTTGGCCTTCAGGCCCAGCATCTGGGTCAGATAGGCAAAGTAGATGGTGACGCCGAGCAGTGCGAGACCAGCCACCAGCATGCCGGTGATCGCACCGGCCTTGAAGGCAAGCTCAAGTCCGCCGGCCAGCGAGGTAGTCGCGGCCTGCGCGGTACGCACGTTGGCGCGAACCGACACGTTCATGCCGATGAAGCCGGCGGCGCCCGACAGCACCGCGCCGATCAGGAAGCCGACCGCAACCAGCATGCCGAGGAAATAAGCCAGCAGGGCGAAGATCACGACGCCGACCATGCCGATCGTCATGTACTGGCGCTTCAGATAGGCCTGTGCGCCCTCGGCCACCGCGGCTGCGATCTCCTGCATGCGCGGATTGCCGGCGTCCGCCTTCATCACGGATGCCGTCGCCCAGATCGCGTAAACAATCGAAAGCGCTCCGCAGAGCACAATCATCCATAATGCTGTCATTGAATTTGCCTCAGACCTTGATGTTCCCCCGCCACACCGCGAGCGCGGCAAGCGCATAAAAAGGAGGCCTTCCCCGCCCAGAAGGGTGGCCCCTCAAATCGCCGGGACCTTGCCAAAATCGTTTCCCCGGCGCAACGCCGCGGAGGCCAGAAACCGTCTATTTTTGAAAGGAATCCCCGGGAACGACGGCTGGTGCCGAGGCCTGGCTGGCGGCTGGACCGTCCGGCGGAAAATCCGAGGCCTGCCAGGCGCCCGCGGGGCGGACCTTCGAATCGTCTGCCGACAGCGATCCTGCGGGTGCAGCAACCCCAAATAGCCACCAAGAAATGTGTGGGCCTGAAAATACTGGGCCCGAAAACACATAGGCCTGAAAGTACATGGGCCCGCCCAACCCCCGTGGGGTCGAGCGGGCCCGCGATCCATTTCAGTACATCCGTGAAACGACCGTTTCGAGGCCTTAGGCCAGCGACAGGTTCTCTGCGCTTACCTTGCCCCGCATCTTGTCGGTCTTGAGTTCGAACTCGACCTTCTGACCTTCGGCCAGACCGGTCAGGCCGGCGCGCTCAACGGCGCTGATGTGAACAAACACATCCTTGCTGCCGTCGGTCGGCTGAATGAATCCAAAACCCTTTTGACCGTTGAACCACTTCACAGTTCCCGTAGCCATTTTCTATTCTCCAAAGCACGTAGGCTTTCATTCCGCACGGCGATCGCGCGGATTCAAATCCAATCGACGATGTCTCTGGAAGATGCCCTAACAGGCGCGTTCAAAAAGGCACGGCGGCAATCGAATGCGCGCACAACTATAGATTTTCCTGGAAATTGCAATGGCCGGCTGCAAATAAAGGCCCGCAGGCGGCGCTGCGACGCTCAAAAATGGCTGTAAGAGCGCCGTTTCAGCACGATTTCACCGCCCTGCCCGTCGAGGAATATTGGCGCACCATTTCCAGCGACCACGGTTCCGATGGAACTCGCCGCCACGCCGGCGCCCTGCGCGGCTTGCAGGAACGCATCGACGCGGTCTTCCGCCACCGTGCACAGGATTTCGTAATCGTCGCCTCCGGCGATCAATGTTTCGATTCCGACGATGCCACGCGACACCAGATCGCGCGCGGTATCCGACAGCGGAATCGATTCCAGATCGATCGCAGCGGAAACGCCGGACACGCCGCAGAGCTTGGTGAGATCGCCGGCGAGCCCATCGGACACGTCCATCGCCGCTTTGGCATGGTCGCGAACGATTTCCGCGAGCACTACGCGCGGCTGCGGTACCCGATAACGCCCGATCAGCAGATCGCGCGCGGCGATATCGCTGACCGCGGCATGGACCTTTCCGCCGCCGAGCACGGCAAGCCCGAGCGCGGCGTCGCCGATCGTGCCGGTCACCAGCACCCGGTCGCCAGGCTTGGCGCCGCTGCGATGGACCATTTTGCCTGACGGCACGCGCCCGAACGCGGTGATTGAGACCATCAGCGGTCCTGATGTCGACACCGTATCGCCGCCCAGCAGCGGACAGCCGAATTGCGCCGCGTCCTCGCCGAGCGCGGCCGCGAACGGTTTGAGCCAGGCTTCGTCGGTATCGCGGAGCGCCAGCGTCAGCACGAAACCTGCCGGCACCGCGCCCTTGGCGGCGAGATCCGAGAGGTTCACCCGCAGCGCCTTGCGCGCAACGGTATCAGGCGGATCGTCGGGGAGGAAATGCACGCCTTCGACGATGGCGTCCGTCGTCACCACGATGTCGTCGCCATCAGGCTTCAGGGCCGCAGCGTCGTCGTCGAGATTGAAGGCGCCAGGGTCGGTCGCGATCGGCCTGAAATAGCGGGCGATCAGCGAGTCCTCGCCGGACGCGGGCGCGCTAGCCACGCGCGAACTCGTCGGCGCGGAACTGGCGCGCGATCTGGTCGAGCACCGCATTCACCATGCCGGTCTCGTCCTTTTCGACAAAGGCATGCGCGACATCGACATATTCGGACACGACCACGCGGCCGGGCACGTCCTTGCGATGCTCCAGTTCATAGGACCCTGCCCGCAGCACCGCGCGCAAAATCGCGTCGATCCGCTTCAAGGGCCAGCCCTTCGACAGCGCGTCGTCGATCAGCGGATCGAGTTTTGCCTGATCCCGCACCACGCCCGAGACGACGTCGCGGAAAAACGCGGCTTCAGCCGGCAGATATTTGTCGCCCTCGACCTCGTTGCCGAGCCAGTGGCTCTCGAACTCGGCGAAGATGTCGTTGATCCCGGCGCCACCAATGTCCATCTGGTACAGCGCCTGCACGGCGGCGAGCCGCGCCGCACCGCGCCGGTTGGCTTTCTTGTCCGGACTTTTCGGAGCGGGCTTCTTGCTGTCTGCCATCGTCAGGCCTTTGCCAGCCGGCGTTTGATCCGCAGCATCGCGAGCGCCGCGCGGGCGGCGTCGCCGCCCTTGTTGAGTTCACTGGCGCGCGCCCTCGCCCAGGCCTGCGCCTCGGTGTTGACCGTAATGATGCCGTTGCCAAGCGGGAACTTTCTGGCGACGGCAAGGTCCATCAGCGCGCGCGAGGATTCTATCGAGACGATCTCGAAATGAATGGTGTCGCCCCGCACCACGCAGCCGAGCGCGATCGCGGCGTCATAGGGCTTTCCGTTGCGCTCGGCGGCGTCGATCGCGATCGCGATCGCGGCGGGGATTTCCAGCGCGCCGGGCACGGTGATGACGTCATGCGTGACACCGGCTGCCTTCAATTCGGCGACGGCGCCTTCCAGCAGCGCATCCTGGATATCGTCGTAGAAGCGTGCCTCGACGATCAGCGCGCGCGCGCCGGCAATATCGGTCTGATCTTTCAGGGGTGCGCGTCGTGCGTCTGCCATTATCTACCTTCTTGTCATTGCCGGGCTCGACCCGGCAATCCATCCTATCAGGAATCCATCCTGTTAAGAGGATGGATACGCGGGTCAAGCCGCGTATGACACAATTGTTGCTGTTGCTATTTCATTTCCGACAGCCGCGCCGCATAGCGGGCCATCAGATCGACCTCGATATTGACCTCGCTGCCAGCGTTCCAGGCCCCCAATGTCGTGACACTGAGCGTATGGGGAATGATCAGCACCGAAAACACCACGTCTTCGACCGTATTCACCGTCAGCGACACGCCATCCAGCGTGATCGAGCCCTTGACGGCAATGAAGCGCGCCAGTTCCCGCGTGGTGCGCAGCTCGAACCTGGCCATATCGGGCAGATCGTCGCGCTTGACGATAGAGGCGATGCCGTCGGCATGGCCGGCCACGATGTGACCGCCGAGTTCGTCACCGATCTTCAGCGCGCGCTCGAGATTGAGTTTTGTCCCCTTGGCCCAATGCTTCGCCGTGGTCATGCCGAGCGTTTCGGCCGCGGCATCGACATCGAACCAGGCCTTTCCGTCCTCGACGCCGGAGCCGACGACGGTAAGGCAGACGCCGCTGCAGGCGATCGAGGCGCCATCGGCGATGGTCTTCTGGTCATAGCGGCATGCGATCCGCAAGCGGTGCAACTGCCCCTGCGCCGTTGGCGTCAGGCTGGCGATCTCGCCGATATCGGTGACTATTCCGGTAAACATTTAAGCGCGCTCGTAGATCGTGAGAGTATCTTGGCCGACGCTTTCGCTAGCACGGACTCTTAGCGCGGGCGACCCGGTGAGAGCCGACAGCGGCAATGCGTCCAGCGCGGGAATGCCGCCCGCGCCTACCGCCTCGGGTCCGCGCAGCAGCCAGACCTCGTCGACCAGCCCCGCCGATACAAAGGACGACGCGACGCGCGCCCCGCCCTCGACCATCAGCCGCGAAATGCCCTTGTCGGACAGCGCACGCAGCACCGCCGGCAGATCCAGCCCCGGCGGCGTGCTTGACGCGGCGACGCGGATCACCTGCGCCCCGGCAGCGCCGAGCTTCATGGCGGCCGGCGCTTCGGCGAGATCCGACGTCATGACCCAGAGCGCCGTCTCGCGCGCGGTCTGCACCAGACGGCTGGTGCCGGGAATCCGCAAGCTCCGATCCAGCACCACCCGTACCGGCGATAACGTCTCCATTCCCGGCAGGCGGCAGGTCAGCACCGGATCATCGGCCAGCACGGTGCCGATCCCGACCAGGATCGCATCGCATTGCGCGCGCAGCAGATGCACGCGCGTCCTTGCGGCCTCGCCCGTGATGGCGACCGGCTTGCGGCCGGCGGCGCCGATCTTGTCGTCGGCGGAGACCGCCAGCTTGAGGATCACATGCGGGCGCTTGTCGCGGATGCGGCGGAAATGCCCGGCATGGTCGTATGCTGCTTCCGCGGCATTCAGGCCGACATCGACGATAACCCCGGCGGCGCGCAATCTGGCGTGGCCCTGCCCCGCCACTTCCGGATTGGGATCCTCGATCGCCGACACCACGCGGGCAATGCCCGACGCGATCACAGCGTCAACGCAAGGCGGCGATTTGCCGAAATGCGAGCACGGCTCCAGCGTCACATAGAGCGTGGCGCCGCGCGCGGCTTCACCGGCGCGTTTGAGCGCATCCGGCTCGGCATGCGGCCGGCCGCCGGGCTGGGTCCAGCCGCGCCCGACAATGACGCCGTCCTTGACGATGACGGCACCGACGGCGGGGTTCGGCCAGGTGCGTCCCTGCCCGCGCCGGCCGAGCGCAAGCGCGAGCTGCATGAAGCGCGCGTCCGCGGCTTTGGACTCTCTGGATTTCTGCGCGTACTGGTCTTCCAGAATGCGGAAGATCATTTGCGCAACGCGGTGACCCGTGCGTCTTCCTCGCCGGACAGCTCACCGAGCACGGCTTCAAAGTCCTTGGCCTCGCGAAAGTTGCGATAGACCGAGGCAAAACGCACATAGGCGACGTCATCGAGCTGGCGCAGATGCTCCATCACGATCTCCCCGATCGCTTCCGAGGAAACCTCCGCCTCGCCGCCGCTTTCGAGCTCGCGCACGATGGCAGAGACCATCTTCTCGACGCGCTCCGGATCGACCGGGCGCTTGCGCAAGGAGATCTGCAGCGAGCGCACCAGCTTGTCGCGGTCGAACGGCACGCGGCGGCCGTTGCGCTTGATCACGGTCAGTTCGCGCAGCTGCACCCGCTCGAAGGTGGTGAAGCGGAAATTGCAGGCGATACAGACCCGCCGCCGCCGGATCACGGCGGAATCCTCGGTGGGGCGCGAATCCTTCACCTGCGTATCGAGACTGTTGCAGCTGGGGCAGCGCATCCCACGAATCCCTTACTGGTGGCCTTTACTGATAAATCGGGAAGCGGTCGGTGAGTGCCTTGACGCGTTCCTTGATAGCGGCTTCCACCAGCGGCGCCTTGCCGTCCGGCGATTGCGCCAGCGCGTTGAGCACTTCGGCGATCATGGAGGCGACCTGCTGGAATTCGGCAACGCCAAAACCGCGCGTGGTCGCCGCCGGCGTGCCCAAGCGAAGCCCCGACGTGACGAACGGCGTTTCGGGATCGAACGGAATGCCATTCTTGTTGCAGGTGATCGCGGCGCGAACCAGCGCCTTTTCCGAGACGTTGCCCTTCAGGCCCTTGGGCCGCAGATCGACCAGCATCAGATGGTTGTCGGTACCCCCTGAGACGATGTCGAGGCCCTGCGCGCGCAGCGCCTCCGCCAGCGCCTTGGCGTTCTCGACGACGTTCTTGGCGTAGATCTTGAAGTCCGGACGCAGCGCCTCGGAAAATGCCACCGCCTTCGCGGCGATGATGTGCATCAAGGGACCGCCCTGCAGACCCGGGAAGATCGCCGAGTTCAACTTTTTCGTCAGCGTCTCGTCGTTCCACAGCATCAACCCGCCGCGCGGGCCGCGCAGCGATTTGTGCGTGGTCGTGGTGGTGACATGGGCATGCGGCACCGGCGAGGCATGGACGCCACCGGCGACGAGGCCGGCGAAATGCGCCATGTCCACCATCAAATAGGCGCCGACGCTGTCCGCGATCTCGCGGAAGCGCTTGAAATCCCAGGCGCGCGAATAGGCCGAGCCGCCGGCGATGATCAGCTTCGGCTTCACTTCCTCGGCGCGGCGCTGAACGTCGTCCATATCGATGATCTGGTCGTCGCGGCGCACGGTGTAGTGCTGCGCCTTGAACCATTTGCCGGACATGTTGACGGGCGCGCCGTGGGTGAGATGGCCGCCGGCGGCAAGGTCGAGACCCATGAAGGTGTCCCCGGGCTGCAGCAGCGCCAGGAACACCGCCTGGTTCATCTGGCTGCCTGAGTTCGGCTGGACGTTCGCAAAGGCAGCGCCGAACAGTTTCTTGGCGCGATCGATCGCCAATGTCTCGGCGACGTCGACCCATTCGCAACCGCCATAATAGCGCGCGCCCGGATAGCCCTCGGCGTATTTGTTGGTCATCACCGAGCCCTGCGCTTCCAGCACCGCGCGGCTGACGATGTTTTCCGAGGCGATCAGCTCGATCTCGTGGCGCTGCCGGCCAAGCTCGCCCTTGATGGCGGCGGCGATTTCCGGATCGGCCTCGGCGAGGGTCGCCGTGAAGAACGAGTCGGGCGCGGAGGCGGTCTTGCTGCTGGAGGTCATGGGCCGAATATCTCCACCGCCGCAAGCCCTTAGGGGCAAAACGGTCGGTTACGTGTGGCGGTCGAAAGAAGCGCTTGCGAGATACCACATCGGCCCGGGCCGGCCAAGCACTTGCGGTATCCGTCTGATATTTATGCAAGATATGGTGGGGATGGCGGGGATGCCAGTCCCGGGCAAATAACCCACCGCCGCCCCAGCCCCGTCATTCCGGGATGGTGCGTCAGCACCAGACCCGGAATCTCGAGTTTCCGGGTTCGATGCTCCGCATCGCCCTCAGATGTGCAAGTGCACATCGGGGGATGACGACTAGGTCGTCATTTCGCGAACCGGTACGCCCCGCCCTTCTCGATCGAGCGCTGGAACGCCGGGCGCGCGTGCATGCGCGTCAGCCAGGCCGCCAGATTCGGATACGGGGCGAGCTTTTCGAACACCTTTGCCATCTCGCCGACAAAGCTCATCTGGATGTCGGCACCCGACAGCGACGGGCCGATGAAGAATTCGCGATCCTTCAGCGCGCGGTCGACATAGGCGAGATGGTTGGCCAACTCGCTGTCGATGCGCGGATGCAGCGGCGCGCCCGCCTCCTTCAGCCTGCTGACATAGAGGTTCAGCATCAGCGGCAGCATCGCGGACCCTTCCGAATAATGCAGCCACTCATTGTACGCCTCATAGTCGGCGCTGTCGGGCGCCGGCATCATCGCGCCTTTTCCGTATTTGCGGATGATGTAGTCGACGATCGCACCGGACTCCGCGATCGTGGTGCCGCCATCGGTGATGACGGGCGACTTGCCGAGCGGATGGATCGCCGTCAGTTCCGGCGGCGCCAGCCGCGTCGTGGCATCGCGCTGATAGCGCTTCATCTCATAGGGCGTGCCGAGCTCTTCGAGCAGCCACAGGATCCGCTGCGAGCGGGAGTCGTTGAGATGATGAACCGTGAGCATGGCAGTTTCCTCAAGGGGTTTCTTGTTTGGAGGCGCACGTTAGCAGAGGTTTCGAGCATCGTCATGATGCGTGACCGCAATCACTGAGCTCCCGCCTCACCGCAACTACGCTCCATCCCGATTGGCCTGTTCGAGCCAATCGCAAACAGTGGAGAACGGCTATGACCGAAGGCAATACTGCGCACGAAATCAACGGCGAGTTGTCGCTCGATCAACTCGATGCCGCCGCAGGCGGCCTCACGATCGGCCCGATCACCTATGAAGACGGCATTCTCGCGATCGGAATCAAAGGTGTCGGCGGCATCTTCGTCGGCGCGGGCTGCATCGGTGGCTGGCTTGGCGGCACAGCCATCGCTTACTGCCCCAAATAAGCATTCGCCGTCACTAAAAGGTTTGAGAAATAACCGGATTTCGTGAGTCCGGTTCTTCCTGCTGTTTGTTGATGCATGCCCGAAGTTTTACCCTCGCCCACCGTCCGCCTGCGATGCTAGGCTTTCGGCGAGCGAGGAGAGAACGATGCGAATTGCGATTGTCGGCACCGGCGGCGTAGGCGCCGGTTATGGAGCGGCGCTGGCGAAAGCCGGCGCGGATGTCACCTTCATCGCGCGCGGCGCCCATCTGGCGGCCATGAAGCGCGACGGATTGAAGGTTCAAAGCCCCCGCGGCGACATCCATCTGGTGCCGACACAAGCGACCGATAACCCCGCCGAGATCGGCAAGGTCGATTTCGTGTTGTTCTGCGTCAAGCTGTGGGACGTCGAAAGCGCGGGGATCAGCATCAAGCCGCTGATCGGCCCTGATACGGCTGTCATCCCGCTGCAGAACGGCGTCGATGCCGCAGAAAGGCTGATCCCGATCCTGGGCGAAAACGCCGTGATGGGCGGCGTCGCGCAGATCAGCGCCAACATCATAGCATCAGGCGTGATCCAGCAGGTCGGCACCTTCATGCGCATCGTGTTCGGCGAACTCGACGGCAGGAGCAGCCCGCGCGGCGAGGCATTTCTAGCGCTGTGCCTGAGGGCCGGCTTCGATGCCAAGCTGAGCGACGCGATCCTCACCGAACTATGGATGAAGTTCATCCTGCTCGCCGCCAACGCCAGCGCGGTGGCCTTGGCGCGCCAGCCAATCGGCGCGTTGCGCGACGATCCTGATATTCGCCCGGTGCTGATGTCGGCCTACCGCGAAGTGATGAATGTCGGCCGCGCCTACGGCGTGGCGATGCCGGACAACGCGGTGGAGACGATATCAGCATATTCCGACAGCCTGCCGGCGCATCAAAAGCCATCGATGGCGCTCGACCTCGAGCGCGGCAACCGGCTGGAGCTGCCCTGGCTCGGCGGCAAGGTGGTCGAGCTCGGCAAAAAGCTCGGCGTGCCGACACCGACGCACAGCCTGATGTATGCGATGCTGAAGCCTTACGTGATGGGCAAGCCGAAGGACTGAGCGCGTTGCCCGCATGAGCGACCCGGTCGCGCGAATGCGCGCCCGATGACAGGCTCCGCGATCTGCGGGACCGGACAGCGAAAACCCGGATGTCGCTTTCGCTCATCCGGGCTACGTTACTACGTGCGGCAGCGCCCTCGCCGCTCACATCCCCGTATAGCCTGCCTTCACCGGGTCGGTGGAGCCGTCGAGCTGGCGCAGATAGGTCAGGCCGCACACGGTCAGGCGGTGGGTGTCCTTTTCGCCGGCCTCGAACAGCGTCTTCACATAGTCCGTCACCTTCTCGCGCGCTTCATCGTTCGCGGCCGAGCTGCGGTTCACCAGCAGGTCGTAGGTGTGCATGATGCGGTCGATGGCGGCTTCCATGAAGTTCTCCGGTAGGGGTCAGGCGATGTAGGTTTCGGCTTCGAATTTGGCGATCGCCTGGTTGGCGAGGCGGATCTTGTTCAACTCGCCGCGCTGAAACATCTGCACGATGATTTCGAGCAGCCGCTCGTCGGTGGCGAAAGTATCCGGGATGGCGCCGGTCCTGCGGAGATAGTTCGAAGCAATGGCGTAAGCGTCGCCCACCACCTCGACATTCATCACCCGCAATCCGCGCTCGACGAGCATGTTCTTCGGTCCCCGTGTCAGGAACGATAATGCGCGAGCCCGGCAGAAGTTCCATTCCGGGAAACCAGCTATTGCCCGGCCCGCCGCCAATGCTTGCGTCACCTTAGAATTGCGATGCAGCTTGTTGTTTTGATGCGCTTTATCAGGTGAAACTGTGACCGCTATCACTCGAAGCGGATGTGCCCGAAGCGGCTCTTGCGCGCGTCGCGAAGGATGAAGCCGCTGCACTCAATACTCAGGCCAAAAAGCAAAACGCACCGGACCCGGTAAACCGGAGCCGATGCGCCTTGGGCAGGGCTTACTGCCTTGCCAGTTCATGATCCGCTGTTGGCTGCCGGTCTTTTGAGTGGCCGGCTTGGCCGCGGATTCGAGTTCTTATTTGACGCGTTTTCTTCACGCGAACCGGAAGTCCACTTCGCTCGAAAACGCTATGTAAATCTCAGAGCCGATACAGGATCTGGTCGGTCCAGAACCGCTCGAGCCGATGCAGCGACTTGTTCAGCGTCGCGAACTCCTCGTTCGAGATGCCGCCGACCTGCTCCACGGTCTTGACGTGCTTCTGATACAGCGCGTCGACGATCTTGCGGATTTCCTGGCCCTGCGAGGTCAGGCGGATGCGCACCGAGCGGCGATCAACGCGGCTGCGCTGATGATCGAGAAAGCCGAGCTCGACGAGCTTCTTCAGATTGTAGGAGACGTTGGAGCCGAGGTAGTAGCCGCGCGTGCGCAGCTCGCCTGCGGTCAGTTCCTTGTCGCCGATGTTATAGAGCAGCAACGCCTGCACCGAGTTGATATCGGCGCGGCCGCGGCGATCGAATTCATCCTTGATCACATCCAGCAGCCTGCGATGCAGCCGCTCCACCAAAGTCAATGCTTCAAGATAGAGCGGCTGCACCGGAGCTTGACCGGCAGAGCGTTCAGCGGTTTCCACCGCCGTTGCAACGGCTTTCATCATGACATTCCCCTGTTGTCGTTTTTATCGACTTATTCGACGAAACTTTTGTCCCGCCTGATAGCTTCAACTTAAGGGGGCCGTTTGAAGATCCGCTTAAATAAGACAATAAAGAGATCATGAATTTAAGACAGTGAATCGCGGATTAAGCCCATGGATAAAGGGCTTTTCGCAAGATTTCATTGACGGTGGCAGGCCTCTGTTCACGCTTCGTCTGGCAGGGTTGTCGCATTCCAAAACAGGTTCGTTTGAATTCGAAACGCCTGGGTAACCGACGTGAGGGAACCCTTTACGGTGACTGAAAAGTTACCGCGAAAATCGTCGAAAATCTTATGGGAATCCGTGGCGCGTTTTGGCACGCGCGCGATCAAATCAGGATGTGGTCGTTAAGATCAGCGCGCGGCCTGCTATGGCGGCCGTTCGCGCGCGGCCATCCAGGCGAGTGCGAGGTAGGCTGCCAGCATCACGGCTTCGACGCCGACCACCGTCAGGCTGCCGCCGTAGATGCCAGGAAACATCAATTCGATCACCGCCATCGACACCACTGTGGTGAGCCACACCACCGCGCCCCAGGGCGTGGCAAGCCACAGACCCACGGCGGCGACGAGTTCAATCACGGCGAAATAGATCGTCGCGGTCTGCCAGGCCATCGACTGGTTTTCGAACGCCTCTTCCTCGCCGCCGATGAAACCGGTCACCTGCGCCCAATGGTAAAGGCCCTTGGCGATCGAGATGACCGCCATGATGCGCAGGAACAGCACCAGCCGCCGGGTCCACGCGTTGTCATCAGGCTCGATCCGCTCGGACGAGATCGCCGCCACCGACATCGCATTGTCCCGGGCGTTGTCCCTGTTATCCCGCGACGGGTCGCGCGCGGAGGTGTCAGACATGAGAATCGGTGCTCACAGGCGAAAACGGGTCCTTATAGGCGGAGTCTTGGCCCGCCGGGTCGGCAAAATCAATTGCCGCTGGCGCAAATCAAGCTGCGGTGACGCGGCCGTTCCGGAATGCTAGAATTAGACCAGGTCCAAATCAGGCCAAATCAGCCTTCCGCCGGGGAGTACCATCATATGGCGATCAAATTCGGGCGCCCGATCGAAATGCGCGACGCACCGCGGCACCAGACCGCCCTCACCTCGGCCCCGCTCGACCTCGCGATCCGCCCCCGCCGCAACCGCAAGGCCGAATGGGCGCGACGGATGGTGCGGGAAAACGTGCTGACGACCGACGATCTGATCTGGCCGTTGTTCATCGTCGGCGGCCACAATACGCGCACCGCGGTCGCCTCGATGCCCGGCATCGACCGCATCACCGTCGACCAGGCGGTCCGTGATGCCGAGCGCGCGGCGAAGCTGAACATCCCCTGCATCGCGCTGTTCCCCTATACCGACCCTTCGCTGCGCGACGAACAGGGGTCCGAGGCGCTGAACCCGGACAACCTCGTCTGCCAGTCGGTGCGCGCGATCAAGAAGGAGTTCCCTGGTCTCGGCGTGCTCTGCGATGTGGCGCTGGATCCCTTCACCAGCCACGGCCATGACGGCTTGATCGAGGACGGCCGGATCCTGAACGACGAAACCGTCGCCGTGCTGGTCCGGCAGGCGCTGGTGCAGGCCGAAGCCGGCTGCGACGTGATCGCGCCTTCCGACATGATGGACGGCCGCGTCGGCGCGATCCGCGAGGCGCTGGACGATGAAGGTTTTACCGACGTGCAGATCATGTCGTACGCGGCGAAATACGCCTCCGCCTTCTACGGCCCGTTCCGCGACGCCATTGGTTCGGCCAAAACGCTGACCGGCGACAAGCGCACCTATCAGATGGACAGCGCCAATTCCAATGAGGCGCTGCGCGAGGTCGAACTCGACATCGCCGAAGGCGCCGACATGGTGATGGTGAAGCCCGGCATGCCCTATCTCGACATCGTGCGGCGGGTAAAGGACACCTTTGCGATGCCGACCTTTGTCTACCAGGTGTCGGGCGAGTACGCGATGATCGCGGCAGCCGCCGGCAATGGCTGGATCGATGGCGAACGCGCGATGATGGAAAGCCTGCTCGCCTTCAAGCGCGCCGGCGCCGACGGTATTTTGACCTACTTTGCGCCGAAGGCGGCGGAGAAGATCAAGGCGGAGAGCTGAGCCGCCGGTCTCTCTCCATCCGTCGTCCCGGCGAAGGCCGGGACCCATAACCACCGGCGATAATTGGTTTGCACGCTGGTTGTTATCTTCCTTTTCCAACAATCTGGGCCGCGGCATATGGGTCCCGGCCTTCCCGGACGACAAGTAACCCAGCCCCCGAATCGCCTGAATATTGCCGTTTCGTAACCGTCGCAGGGCTTGCGCGCGCGGGGGCGGTTCCCATGTCTCGGCTTAGTGTGTTGGCTTGCGGGAATATGCACGGTCTGGAGGACTGATCATGTCGTATAGCGGTTCGGGTAATACCGGTGGCGGCCCTTCAAGTGCTGGCGGCGGCTGGCGTAACGATGGCGGCGTGCAGCCGCATGCGTTCGACCCCGATTTGCAGCCGGAACTGTTTCGCGGCCTGCTGACGCGGCGGGTGTTCGCCTTTCTGATCGACCTCGTCGTGCTGTCGGTCCCGGTGATCCTCGGCTACATCTTCATCGCGGTGTTCGGCCTGATCACGCTTGGGCTCGGCTGGGCGCTGTTCTGGCTGGCCTGGCCGGCCACGATCGTCTGGGCCATCGTCTATTACGGCTCTTCCCTCGGCGGGCCGCATTCGGCGACCATGGGCATGCGCGTGATGGATCTGGAACTGCGCACCTGGTACGGCGCACCGGGCTATTTCGTGCTCGGCGCCACCCATGCCGTGCTGTTCTGGGTATCGATCTCGTTCCTGACGCCGCTGGTGCTGCTGGTCGGCCTGTTCAACGGCCGCCGGCGGTTGCTGCATGACATCGTGCTGGGAACCGTTGTCATCAACAGCTCGGTTCGCACACAGGTTGTACCTCCAGCGCGCGCCTATTGAAGGGATGTCACACTCCAAATTGATTGACCGTCAGCCCCCGCGGCGCGATGCTCAGGTTTGTTCGGCCCGGATCAGGATCGGGGCGGAGCTTCCCTCACCGGTACCAATTGTTCACCGGAAAGCGTTATCGTTCGTGTTTCGGAGGCCTGACGACCCGACGTGACCCAGCATTCGCGTGATACCCCGCAGTTTTACCTGACGGCGCCCTCGCCCTGCCCCTATCTGCCGGGACGGCACGAGCGCAAGGTGTTCACGCATCTGGTCGGCGACAAGGCCGGCGACCTCAACGACCTCCTCACCCATGGCGGCTTCCGGCGCAGCCAGTCGATCGCCTACCGGCCGGCCTGCGACCAGTGCCGCGCCTGCGTTTCCGTGCGCGTCGTCGCCAACGAGTTCCGGCCCTCGCGCAATTTCCGCAAAATTCTGGCGCGCAATGCCGACATCATCGGCGAGCAGCGCAGCGCGGTCCCGACCTCGGAACAATATTCGGTGTTCCGCGCCTATCTCGACCGGCGCCACCGCCATGGCGGCATGGCCGACATGACCGTGCTCGACTACGCCATGATGGTGGAAGACAGCCACGTCGAAACCCGCATCATCGAATACCGCAAGCGCAACGTCGATTCCGGCATCTCCGGCCGCGGCGAGGAGCTGATCGCCGTTGCCCTGACCGACGTGCTCAGCGACGGGCTGTCGATGGTGTATTCGTTCTTCGAGCCGTCCGAGCAAAGTCGTTCGCTCGGCACCTTCATGATCCTCGACCACATCACGCGCGCTAGGCGCCTGGGGCTCCCATACGTCTATCTCGGCTACTGGATCGAAGGCTCCAAGAAGATGGACTACAAGGGCCGCTTCCTGCCGCAGCAGCGGCTGGCGCCCTCAGGCTGGCTGCGCATCGACGCGTCAGGCGAAGTGCTGACCGAGCCGCAGGATTAGCCGACCGGACCTCATCCTGAGGAGCCGCGTAGTGGCGTCTCGAAGGATGGCCACGGGCCACATGGTTCGAGACGCGCGCAAGATGCGCGCTCCTCACCATGAGGGTCGCTATTCAGCCGCCGAACAGCGTGTCGTAGAGCAACTTGACGTTCAGCGTCACGATGATCCCGGCCACGATCCACGCCACCGTGGCGACCGAACGGGAGATCGCAAAATCACCCATCTTGCGGCGGTCGGAAACGAACCGCACCAGCGGGATCACCGCGAACGGCAATTGCATCGACAGGATGACCTGGCTGAAGACCAGCAGCTGTGACGTGCCCTTCTCGCCATAGAGCGCGGTGACGATCACCACCGGAACGATGGCGACACCGCGCGTGATCAGCCGCCGCGCCCAGTTCGGCAGGCGCAAATGCAAAAAGCCTTCCATCACGATCTGGCCGGCCAGCGTCGCCGTCACCGTCGAGTTGAGGCCGGATGCCAGCAGCGCGACGGCAAACAGCGTCGAGGCGATCCCGAGGCCCAATAGCGGCGACAACAGCTCATACGCCTGCCCGATCTCGGCCACATCGGTACGGCCGCTGGAATGGAACGTCGAGGCGGCCACGATCAGGATCGCGGCATTGATGAACAGCGCCAGCATCAGCGCGATGGTGGAATCCGTGGTCGCCCATTTGATCGCATCGCGCCGGCCCTCGTCGGTGCGTGGATAGGCCCGGGTCTGCACGATCGAGGAGTGCAGATAGAGATTATGCGGCATCACGGTGGCGCCGATGATGCCGATCGCGATGTAGAGCATCTCAGGATTGGTGACGATTTCGGTCGACGGCAAGAAGCCGCGCAGCATCGCGGCAACAGGGGGCGCGGCGGCGAAGATCTGGATCGCAAAGCAGACCGCGATCACGATCAGGAGCGAGATGACGAAGGCTTCGAGGAAGCGAAAACCCTTGTTCATCAGAAGCAGCAGCAGGAAGGCGTCGAGCGCGGTGATCAGCGCGCCGCCGATCAGCGGAATGCCGAACAACAGCTTCAGCGCAATCGCGGTGCCGATCACTTCCGCCAGATCGCAGGCGATGATCGCGGCCTCGCAGGCCAGCCACAGCATGAAATTGACGGGACGCGAAAAGCTCGCGCGGCAGGCCTGCGCGAGATCGCGGTCGGTGACGATACCGAGCCGTGCGGCGAGCGCCTGCAGCAGGATCGCCATCAGGTTCGACAGCAGGATCACCGACAGCAGCGTGTAGCCGAACTTCGATCCACCGGCGAGGTCGGTCGCCCAATTGCCGGGATCCATGTAGCCGACCGAAACCAGATAGCCGGGCCCAACAAACGCCAGCAGCCGGCGCGCCCAATGGCCACCGAGCGGCACCGCGATGGTCGCGTTGACTTCGGCCAGACTGCGCTGCCTGTTCGCGGCGGCGTCGGCGCGCCAGCCGGCGTCGGCGTCTTGCAAGGCCACAGGCAAGCTCTCCGAATTAGTCTTTCGGCCCAATTCGGGCGTTCGCGCATCCATCTCAGCAAGATGGTCGAAATTCACCCTTATTGCAACTAATTTGCAACTGCATCTGATGCACGAGAACGATACCGGCGCGGCCTGCGCGCCCGCGCCAGCTATTTGGCCGGAACCGTGAACCGCCGATTCCCCCTCGACGACAAACTGTTCGCGATCAGGGGACCAACAATGCTGACCATCAGCACAATCAGAGGGCGCGTCTTGGTTCCATTCGCAGTTCCGGGCTACCTTGCCGGTTGGGAAAGTCCCTTCCCGGCCCACCTGGTCTCAGAAGGCCGCGCTTACGAGATCCACATCGGCGTCAAATCGAAATCAATCCGACCGGAGGAGAAGACAGTGGTCCACGAAGGCATCCTCGCATGCAGCGGCCGGCTGCTTGCCGCCATCGCCAGTCAGGCGATTGATGATTTGGAAGGCAACAACAAGGTGGCCCTCGTCAAACAGTCCTCACAATGAGCGCCGTGATCGACCTCCTGCTGGCGGCGGACGTCCGGCCCTTCACGATTGCCGCGGCGATCGTGGTCGTGCTTGCCGTGATCGAACTGCTGTCGACGATGGTTGGGTTTTCGCTCAGCCACGTCGTCGGCAAGGACGTCGAGATCGAGGCCGACGGCCACAGCGCCATCTCCGGCCTGTTTCTCTGGATCAATGCGGGGCGCGTTCCGCTTTTGATTCTTTTGATGTTGACGCTTGGCATCTTTTCGATCGCGGGATTTTTCCTGCAGGCCATCGCGCACAGTGTCGGAATTTCTCTCCCGGTTTCGCTCGCCGCCGTCGGCGCCATCATCGGCACCATTCCGGCGGTCCGGGTTACCAGCCGCGCTATCTCACGCGTGATCCCGCGCGACGAGACCTATGCGGTGGATGACGCCGACTTCGTCGGCCAGATCGCAGTGGTTTCGATCGGTCCGCTCGACCAGGGACTGCCCGGCCGCGTCCGTCTCAAGGATGTCTTCGGCAACTGGCACTCTGTCCCGGCGCGCGCCGGCCCCGATTCGAAAGCGCTCGCGGTCGGCAGCAGCGTGTTGCTGGTCGACCGCGACACCAAGAGCTTTATCGCGATTGCCGCACCAGCCGACCTCATTGCACAACAATAGTCATCACACAGGACATGAACATGTGGGAATTAGCAGTACCGGTCTCTATCGGCGTCCTTCTCTTTGTCATCATCGGTTTCATGTTCGCGACGCTGTACCGGCGTTCGACCCGCGACGAGGCCTATGTGCGAACCGGTCTCGGCGGTCAGAAAGTCGTTCTCGACGGCGGCTCCGTCGTGCTTCCGGTCTTCCATTCGACGGCCGCCGTCAATCTGAAGACGTTGCGGCTGGAAGTCGCCCGTGGCGGTCCGGACTCGCTGATCACCAAGGACCGCATGCGCGTCGACATCGGCGCCGAATTCTACGTCCGCGTCAAACCCGACATGTCGTCGATCGCGCTGGCCGCGCAGACGCTCGGCAACCGCACCAACGACGCCGCTGAATTGCGCGAACTGATCGAGGCGAAATTCGTCGATGGCCTGCGCTCGGTCGCCGCCACCATGCATCTCGAAGAGCTGCAGGAACAGCGCGCGACCTTCGTCAAATCGGTGCAGGATGCGGTCGGCGCCGACATCCAGAACAACGGCCTCGAGCTTGAATCGGTTTCGCTGACGAGGCTGGACCAGAGCGACATCAAGCATTTCAATCCGAGCAATTTCTTCGACGCGCACGGCCTCACCACGCTGACCAAGATCACCAAGGAGCGCGAGCAGGAGCGCAACCAGATCGTCCGCACCACCGAGGTGAACATCGCGCAGCAGGACCTGGTCGCCCGCCAGACCACGCTGACCATCGAGAGCACCAAGCGCGAGGCGGAACTGGCGCAGCAGCGCGACATCGCCAACAAGACCGCCGCGATGCGCGCGCAGACCGCGCAGGTCGAGCAGACGGCGTTGCAGAACGAGGCCGAATACCGCATCCAGCAGGAACTGGCCGTCGCCAACGTCCAGACCGAGGCCAACCAGGCCCGCGACACCAAGAAGATCGAGGCTGATCTGGCGGTAAAGCGCCGCACCACCGAAATGGAGCGTGATCTCCAGATCGTGGCGCAGGAAGCCGCGATCGTCGTCGCCACCAAAAACAAAGAGCAATCCGAAGCGCAGACCATCGCCGAGACGGCGCGCGCGCTTGCGATCGCAGCCGAAGAAAAGGTCACGACCGCACGGGCCACCGAAATCGCCGAGCGCGACAAGATCATCAACGTGATCGCGGCGCGCAAGGTGGCGGAAACCGACGCGATGCCGATCACCGTGATGGCGGAAGCCGAACGTCAGGCCGCCGCCAACAAGGCGGAAGCGATCAACGTGCTGGCCCAGGCCGACGCCACCGCCGCGACCACGCGCGCGACCGGCGTCAAGGCGCTCGGCGAGGCCGAAGCCGAGGTGGCGGCGCTCAAGGCCGAGGCCCGCAACAAGCTCGGCGCCGAGATAATCGAATACGACCTCAACCTCGCCCGTATCAACATCATTCCGGGCGCGCTGGCCGAAGCGGTCAAGCCGATCGAGAAGATCTCGGACATCCGGATCTTCGACACCGGCGGCATGCTCGGTCGTGGTGGCGGCAACGGCGGTCTCGGACTCGGCGACGGTCTCGCCGCGCAGCTATTGTCGGTATCGGCGTTCAAGCCGATGATCGACAAGATTCTCGGCGAGGCCGGCTTCCCGGCTGGCCCCGACGCCATGACCAGCCTGTTGAATGCGCTGCGGTCCGGCAGCGGCCCGCTGACTGAAATGGAGGCGCCAGCGGCGCCTGCCGACAGTACCGCAACGCCGCCGACCACCATCTCCGGCACGGGCAAGGCGACGCTCGGACCGAAGTCGTAGTCGCCATGACGGCCTGATCCGCGGTCAGATCGCAAATTTAGAGAGGTCCGCCGCACCCGATGCGGCGGGCTTTTTTTACGCCTGTCGGGCACGGCGCTTTCGTCCCTCCTCCATTTCTTTATTGCAAATGCCTCTCATTAGTGACACTAGTTGCGAATAATTCGCAATTGCAAGTCAGGGAGGCGGTCGATGCGTCAGCTCAAGCGGGCTTTTGGCGGCATGGACGGAGACCATGACGATTTTCACTTCGGCAATTTTTCCCAGCATTTTTTCCTGCCGCACCAGCCTCACGGTTCACATGGCTCGCACGAATCCCACCCCTCTCATGGGGGCCATGGTTCTCACGGGGGCCACGGTTCTCATGGCTCGCATGATGACCCGTCGTGCCAACCGGGTCCGCAGCCGGTAAAAATCGAATACCGCAGCTTCGACGGCTCGCAGAACAACCGGTCGGATTCCACCCTCAACGCCGCCGGAACCGAATTCGCGCGTATCGGCACGGCGCATTTTGCCGACGGCATTTCGGTGCCGCTCGGCGGCAACAACCCGCGCACCATCAGCAATCTCGTAGTCGGCGCCGGCGATGCCGACGTGGCGAACCCGGAAGGTGTTTCCGCGTTCATGTACGCCTGGGGCCAATTCATCGATCATGACATGACGCTGACCCGCACAGACGGCGTCAACGACATCAGCGTCGTCGTTCCCGCGGGCGATCCCGTATTCCCGGCTGGCACCATCATTCGGATCACCCGCGCCGTCACCGATCCCACGACCGGTGCGGGCACAGCCAATCCGGCGATGGCGGTCAATTCCAATTCCGCCTGGCTCGACGCCTCGATGGTCTACGGGTCGAGTGCGGCAATCGCGGCCAGCCTGCGCACCGCCGACGGCCACATGAAGACGTCGGCGGGAGACAATTTGCCCATCATCAACGGCATGGTGGTGGCCGGCGACGGCCGTGCCGCGGAAAATCCGGCGCTGACCGCCCTGCAGACGCTGTTCGTGCGCGAACACAATTATCAGGTCGACAAACTGCATCATGAGCATCCGAACTGGAGCGGCGACCAGCTCTACAATTACGCCCGCGCCATCGTGTCAGCCGAAATCGCCAACATCACCTATTCCGAATTCCTGCCGAACCTCGTCGGCAAGGACGCGCTCACGCCCTATGACGGCTATGATCCCAATGTCGATCCGCACTTGACGCTGGAATTCGTCGCCGCGGCGTTCCGCTTCGGACATTCGATCGTATCGGGCGAAACCGAAGGCCTTGCGGAAAACGGCGAGGTCATCGCCGGCTCCGAGGAAGACTTGAAAGACGTGTTCTTCCAGCCGGCGGCAGACTTCATCGACAATGGCGGCGCCGACGGACAATTGCGCCATCTGGCCGCCGACCCCTCGCAGGCGCTCGATGCGCGCATCGTCGAGGATCTGCGAAATTTTCTGGTCGATGCGCCGGTGTCGATGGATCTCGCCGCGATCAATATCCAGCGCGCGCGCGACCTTGGTCTCGGCACGCTCAACCAGACCCGTGAAGCGCTCGGCCTCGACCCCTACACGGATTTCAGCCAGATCACGAGCGACCCGGAGACGCTGGCCGGATTGAAGGCGGCCTACGGCAACGTCAACAATGTCGGCCTGTGGACCGGCGGCCTGTCGGAAAACCATGTCCCCGGCGCGCTTGTCGGCGAAACCTTTCAGGCCATCCTGACGATGCAGTTCGAGGCGCTGCGCGACGGCGACCGGCTCTGGTTCGAGAACCAGGGCTTCGATGCCAAAACGTTGTCCGAGATCAAGGGCACGACGCTGGCCGACATCATCCTGCGCAACACCGACACCAAGCACATCCAGGACGACGTTTTCGTCACCTATGTCCGGCACACGGGGCTTGCCGGCGGCGTCGAGTCCGAAGACCCCGACGCCCGCCAGATCGTCATCGGTTCAAACGGCACCGACACCTTGATCGGCGGTCCGCAGGGCGATTACCTGTTCGCCGGCACCGGCAAGCAGACCATGACGGGCAACGCCGGCGCGGATCGCTTCGTGTTCGATCTCGGCGCCACCAAAGCCAGGATCACCGACTTCGATCCCGACGTCGACCTGCTGGTGTTCAAGCACGCCGGACGTCTCGACTTTCGCGATGTGAAAATCTCGGGCAACCACGGCAACACGATCGTGCAGGTCGGCGACGACTGGATCGAACTGACGGGCGTGCGGCCCTATGAACTCAGCAAGCACGACTTTCTGTTCGACGTTTGATGGGTCAGCAAGACGTGGATGGCCGGGACAAGTGTTTAGCCCGGACAGATCACCGACAGATGTTGGGAGACATAGCTGACACATCAAGGTGAGAAACCTCCACACGTTCGCGTGTGGAGGTTTTTTCATTGCCCACAGCTTGTCGGGAAACGGGTGGGTTGGACCGTGCAGTCGTCGGACAGTGAGGGCCAATAAAGCCATCAGGGAATCGCCAAGGAATCCCCCATGTCCACCGCCGAGACGCCGCGCCTGCCGCCGACCTTCAACCGCCTCGCCTGGTCCAACCTCGCCGCGCAATCGGCCGAGCAGGTAGCGCTGGCCGCCGCCCCCATCGTCGCCGTGCTGCTGCTGGGCGTCGGCGAAGGCCAGACCGGCCTGCTGCAGACCGCGCTGACGCTGCCCTTCATCCTGTTTGCGATACCGGCAGGCCTGCTGGCGGACCGCATCTCGCGGCGCCGGCTGATGGCGGGCTCCGAAGCGCTGCGCGCGGCGGCGCTCGGCGGAATCCTGCTGCTGATCTGGCTCGGCTGGATGACGCTGCCGCTGCTGGCTCTGCTCGGCTTCGTCGCGGTGTGCGGCACGGTCGCCTATAGTGTCGCCGCACCGGCGCTGGTGCCGTCGCTGGTGAACCCGGAGCAACTACCTGCGGCCAACGCGCGGATTGAGCTGGCGCGCACCGTGGCGTTCGCCAGCGGCCCCGCGCTCGGCGGCGTGCTGGTCGGATGGGTCGGTGCGGCCCCCGCCTTCGGATTTGCCACGGCGCTTTCTGTGATCGCGGTGGTGCTGCTGTCGGGCATCTATGAGCCCGCCCGCGCGCCCGCGCCGCGCCGGCATCCGCTGCAGGAGATCAAGGAAGGCGCTGACTTCGTGCTGCACCACAAGCTGCTGCGGCCGGTGTTCATCACCCAGTTCATCTTCAACACGGCCTCGTTCCTGCTGCTTGCGGTGTTCGTGCCCTATGCCGTGCGTCATCTCGGCCTGTCGGCGACCGGCGTCGGCACGACGCTGGCGATGTACGGCGTCGGCATGGTGGTCGGGGCGCTCCTGGCAACGCGGGTGATGAAGCGCCTCGCCTTCGGCACCGTGATCGGACTCGGCCCGGTGACCGGTTTCGTCGCCGCCACCGTGATGGCGCTGACGACCATCTTTCCGTCACCGCTGCTCGCGGGCCTGAGCTTCTTCCTGCTCGGCGTCGGCCCGATTCTGTGGGTGATCTCCACCACCACGCTGCGCCAATCGGTGACGCCGCCCTCGCTCTTGGGGCGCGTCTCCGCCATCAACATCATGAGCTATGGCGCCCGCCCGCTCGGCTCGGCGCTCGGCGCCATCGTCGGCGGCCTCTACAGCGCGGAAGCGTGCCTGTATCTGGCGGCCGCGATCTTCGCCGCGCAAGCGCTGGTGATCCTGATGTCGCCCGCCGTTTCGCTGACGCGGCAGCCGGACATGGTCGGCGACGGACCGGCGCTGCGGGCATGTTGATTGCAGAAAGAATCCTCTGACTTCGCGCGCGTTCCGAGATGGTTCCGTCATGCCCGGGCTTGTCCCGGGCATCCACGTCTCTCTTGGCTGCAAACCCGGAAGTAAGACGTGGATGGCCGGGTTAAGCCTGGCCATGACAAACTGAACCCATGATGAAGCAAAACAGCATGGCCATCGGCGTTTCCCAATCCCGTTTTATATGATATTCATCATTTTATAGAAAACGGGAACCCTCCATGGCGAACCAGACCGTAGCGATCGACGCGAGCCCCCGTCCCGAGGCCTCTTCCACCGTGCTGCAGATCGCGGTGCTGGCGGCGCTGGCCGCCACCGGGACGCTGGCGACCAATATCCTGCTGCCGTCGCTGCCGCAGATGGCAGCGTCGCTGCACGTCACCAGCGCTGCGGTCACATCAGCCATCACGATCTTTCTCGCGGTGTTCGCGGTCGGCCAGCTGGTGGTCGGACCGATTTCGGACCGCTACGGCCGCCGCTGGCCGGTACTGATCGGATTTGCCGTATTTTTCGCCGGCAGCGTCTGGTGCGGCCTCGCCACCGACCTGCCCAACCTGCTCGCCGGCCGCGTGGTCCAGGCCGCCGGCGCCTGCGCCACTTCCGTGCTGTCGCGCGCGATCGCCCGCGACTTGTTCTCCGGCGCGGCACTGGCGCGCGCGATGGCGCTGATCATGATCGCGATGGCCGCCGCACCCGGCTTCTCGCCGCTGCTCGGCGGCGCGCTCGATCACTATTTCGGCTGGCGTTCCGAATTCGCGCTTGTCGCCGCCTTTGCGGTGCTCGGCGCGCTCGCCTACAGCATGGTTCTGGGCGAGACCCATCATGCGACGCGCACACCGCTCGACCCGCTCGCGATTGCCAAAAACTATCTTGGCCTGATCACCGACCGGCGTTTCGTAGTGCCGGCCGCGACCGTGAGCCTGATCATGGGCGGTCTGTTCGCGATGTTCTCGGCCGCGCCCCGCGTGCTGATCGAAGCGATGCACTTTACGCCGATCCAGCTGGGCCTGTTCTTCGCCGGCACCGTGCTGATCGTATTCGCCTCAGGCATGCTGGCGACAAAGCTGGCGCCGCGCTACGGGCTCGACCGTTCGATCCGCGGCGGATTGTTCGCGGCCGCTGCCGGCAGCTTCGCGATGCTGCTGGTGTCGCTGTATAGCCCGACCTTCCTGCCATTTCTGGGGGCGATGAGCGTGTTCCTGCTCGGCATGGGCATCGTGAACCCCTTGGGCACCGCGCAGGCGCTCTCCCCGTTCGGCGAGAAAGCGGGCGCCGCCTCCGCGCTGGTCGGCTTCTGGCAGATGATGACGGCGGCGATCGGCGTCTGGCTGGCCGCGACGATCTCGCGTGAGGCGCTGTTTGCGCTCGGCGTGGTGCTGACGGTGTTTTCCTTCGTCGCGGTCGGGCTGTATACGCTGCGCGCCAAAGCGGCCTAACTGCCGAGATAGCGCTCGTACTTTCCGGCCACGACTTCATCCGACGCAATGTCCGGATCCAGCGTGTAGAGATCCTGCGCGCGGCCGATGCCGCGCAGCGCATAGCGGCCGGTGGAAACCAGATAGTTCCGCCCCGCCGCATCCAGTCCCGTCCTGAACGCCTCCGAGGTCAGCAATTCGCGATCGACCGAACGACACATCGAGGCGATGCGGCTGACTTCGTTGACGGCCGGCCCCACTACGGTGAAGTCGAGCCGGTCCTCGCTGCCGATATTGCCGTAGAAGACTTCGCCGACATGCAGGCCGACATGGGCCGTCGTCACCGCCACGCCTTCGGCGGCGCGGCGGGCGCTGACCGCGGCCATGTTGTGCCGGAAACGATGCTCGGCGCGCAGCGCCGTGCGCTTGGCGACGGCCATGTTCTCATGGGTGAACATCGCCAGCACGCCGTCGCCGATCAGTTTCAGCACCTCGCCGCCGGCATCATGGATGGCGTCGATCGAAGCCTGCGCATAATCGTTCAGGAACGGAATGATCTGGCCGGGCTCGATGCTCTCGCTGATCGAGGTCGAGCCGCGCAGATCCGAAAACCACAATACCGCGTTGATGCGTTCGGTGACGCCGCGGGCAATGCGGCCACGCAGCACCTGCTCGGACGCGTCCCGGCCGAGATAGACCCGCCCCAGCGTCCGCGCGACGTCGGCCTGCGCGGCGGATTTGATCGCAAGCCCGAGCACCGGCACCAGTTCGCGCAAGGCGGCGAGCCCCTGCTCGCCAAAACCTTCGTCGCGCCGGGTCACCCATGTCGAGTAAAAGCAGTCCATCTGGCCCATGGTGCCGGCTTCGCCGAAGCGGTGCACCATGCTGAGAAAATGTTTGTGCCCCTTGGCGGACAGGTCCTCGATCATGTTGAAATCGAGGCCTTCGCAATCGGACAGATCGATCAGCAGTTCGTCGCCACCGGTTTCAAGCAAATGGTAGAATGTCGAGCGCCGCCAGTTTTCCGCAACGGCGCCGCCCTCGCTACTCGAACCATATTCAAAACTGTCGCTCTCGTTGGTTTGGGAATCGCTCCAGCGAAATCCGCGGCCCTCGAACACCGGGTGCAGCGTATCAATGATGACCATTGAACGCGACAGCTCCAGGCCATGGGCGCGGCAGCGCTCGCAAAAGCCACGGAGCAGATCGTTTTCGGGCAGGCCTGTCAGGCTCTGGTGGGCGATCCAGTTCATCAGGCGCAGGCGGGGCGTGAGTTCCATCCCGCCATTATGCCGCGCAATCGTGACAGACGGAAGCCTGCCGAAGCCCGTTACGTCTTCCCCGCTACGACGACTTCGCCGTCTTCCTTCACGAAGGAGTCCACGGGACGGTCGAGCAGGTCGAGCACCAGTTCCGACGGTCGGCACAGCCGAACCCCCTTCGGTGTCACCACGATCGGCCGATTGATCAGGATCGGATGGGCGAGCATGAAATCGATCAGTTCATCGTCGCTCCAATTGGGATCGGCAAGACCGAGCTCCGCATAGGGCGTGCCCTTCTCGCGCAATAACTCGCGCGCGGAGATGCCCAAGGCGGCGATCAGTTCGACCAGCCGGGCCCGGCTCGGCGGCGTCTTCAGGTATTCGATCACCTCAGGCTCTTCGCCGCTCTGGCGGATCATTGCCAGCGTATTGCGCGAGGTGCCGCAGGACGGGTTGTGATAGATCGTCACGCTCATGAATGAGCCTCCCTGGTCGTTGCAGCCACCTCGCCTGCCCCGCGCAGCAGCCAGCCCATCAGCATCATCGCAAGGATGGCGCCCAAAAGTTCGGCGGTGATGAAGCCGGGCAGATCGGTCGGACGAATTCCCGAAAACGTATTGGTGAAAGAACGGGCGATGGCGACCGCGGGATTGGCAAACGACGTCGACGACGTGAACCAATAGGCCGCCGTGATGTAGAGCCCGACCAGCCAGGGAATCGCCGGCCGGTTGAACCGGATGCCGGCGAGTATAGTGACAACCAGGCCGAACGCGGCCACGCCTTCGGCCAGCCATTGCGCGCCGCCGGTTCGGACCTTCAGCGAGGCATCCAGCAGCGGCAGGGCGAACATCGCGTGCGCCATGATGGTTCCGGCGATGCCGCCGGCGATCTGCACCGCCACATACGACAGCGCCTCGCGTGCCGTCAGTTCGCGCCGGAGCGCAAACACCAGCGACACCGCGGGATTGAAATGCGCGCCCGATATCGGCCCGAGAATGCTGATCAGCACGACAAGGATCGCACCGGTCGGCAGCGTGTTGCCGAGCAGCGCCAGCGCAACGTCCTTGGTGAGCGTTTCCGCCATGATGCCGGAGCCGACCACGGTCGCGACCAATATCGCGGTGCCGAGGGCCTCGGCGGTCAGGCGGCGCGGAAGATCGAAGTCGGACATCAGCTCGCCTTCTCGTGGCCGTTGGTGGCACCGTCGATCCGGCCGATATCGCGCAGCCGCGTTCCCAGCGACAGGGCATCGATGCTGCTCAGCGGCAGGCTCGTGAACGCGGCGATACGATTCTTCATGTACCGGAATGCCTCGACGAATGCCGCTTCGCGCTCGATATCAGTCCCAACGACCTCGGCCGGATCCGCGATACCCCAATGCGCCGTCATCGGCCGGCCGGGCCACACCGGGCAGGACTCCCCTGCAGCGTTGTCGCAAACCGTAAAAATGAAATCCATCGCGGGAGCACCTGGGCGCGCGAACTCTTCCCAACTCGTGGAGCGCAAATCGCCGGTCGGATAATCGAGGCTATTCAGGACCCTGATCGCGAACGGATTCACCGTTCCCTTCGGCTGGCTCCCCGCGGAGAAGGCGCGGAAGTGGCGATGGCCATCCTTCCGCAGAATCGCCTCGGCCAGGATCGAACGGGCGGTATTTCCGGTGCAAAGGAAGAGAACATTGTACATGCGTTCAGACATGAGCTTTCCTCCTCTTCGATTTCGGTGAGCAGCAAGGCGTGAGGTCTTCGACCAGCGGCGCGCAGATTTCCGGCCGGCCGTCGCAGCAATCCCTGACCATGAACAGCATGACCGCTCGAAAAGCGTCGAGATCGGCGCGGTAGACGATCGAGCGGCTGAAGCGCTGGGCCGTCACCAGCCCCGCGCGCGACAGGATCGCCAGATGCGACGACATGGTGTTTTGCGGCACCGCCAGCGCCTTGGCGATATCGCCCGCCGCCAGCCCATCCGGTTCGTGCTTCACCAGCAGACGAAACACCTCGAGCCGGGTCGGCTGGGCCAATGCAGCGAGCGCTAGGATAGCTTGTTCTGATTCCATATATCCAGACTTATGGATATATATTGTCCCCGTCAAGCCTCGCGGACGTACCCGCGATGCCTTGCCGACAATAATCTGCTGCCCGACGGGCAAATCACTTCTGATTTACGGAAGTCGTGTCAAGCCCGAAATAAAAAATATTTCGCTTTTACAGAATGGCAAATCAGGTGCATATCTTTGCCCATCCCGTCCTGGTCAGAAGGGCGTCGGCCGTCGTCACGGACGTTGGACGGGTTGCGGTGGACGCTTGGTTCACGTCTGACGACGGCGTGGATCGAGCGTACGGCAAAACCGTGTGGTCCTGGCACCCGTTGCTGGTGTCAAGCTGTCGGAGAAGCGCAAGCGGAAACGGCAGTGACGGAGTCAACCAAGAACTCGTCTCCGGGGAGATCACGGCATAAGCCGTAAAGCCATTGCGCAGGGAATGTCGGATGTTCTCCGCTGCCCTGTATGCTCGTGTGCACTTTGTTTTGTGCAAACCGCACGCGAGACCGCGGGTGCAGCGCGCATCCGGCATTCCCTGCGCCCTCTCATTTGAGGGTGGGAAGTTTCCAGCAAAACTCGGGCGCAATGCGTCGCGAGAACGCGAACACACATTCAGCTGTCATCACCCGCCCATGCGGGTGACCCAGGATCCCAGAGACGGCAATGATTGAACCGAGAAGCCCCGGCGTACTGGGTCCCCCGCTTTCGCGGAGGACGACAGCCTTGTGCGGAACGACCCTATCGACGTTCATTGCGGGCAGAATTCTCTATTTCCATAATTCTAGAAATACGGTTGACAACCCCGGATTCGGGCGTCATTCTGCCGTCATGAAACTCGATGACGCCGCCGCACACCTCGAAGCCCTGGGCAATCCGACCCGGCTCAAAATCTATCGCGCGCTGGTTCGCGCCGGCGACGCCGGAATGTCGGTCGGCCGGCTGCAGGACAAGCTGAAGATCGCGCCGTCCACCCTCTCGCATCATATCAAGACGCTGATGGTGGTGGGCCTGATCAACCAGGTGCGGGACGCAACCACACTCGTATGCCACGCCAATTACGACGTGATGCGAGGGCTGGTGGAGTTCCTGGTGGCCGAATGCTGCACCGGCTCCGAAAGCAATGATACGCAGACCGCGGCGTGAATTTGCGCCGCCCGTAATTTCGATATTTCTAGTTTGATGGGAGAACAGTATGAGCGAGGCAAAGTCCGTTGCGATCATCGGCGCCGGCCCGGTTGGCCTTGCCGCCGCCGCCCATGTGCTGGAGCGCGGGCTCCGGCCGATCGTGCTGGAAGCAGGCAGCAGCGTTGGACATTCCGTCCGGCAATGGAGCCACGTCCAGCTGTTCTCGCCGTGGGAATACAACATCGATCGCGCTGCGGAGCGTCTGCTCGCGGCAACGGGGTGGAATTCGCCCGACCCGCAGCACTATCCGACCGGCGCGGAATTGCTGGAGGGCTACCTTGAACCGCTCGCGGCCAAAACCGCCCTCACCGATCACATCCACACCTCCAGCCGCGTCACCGACATCAGTCGCGCTGGTTTTGACAAGCTCAAGACCAAAGGACGCGAGTCAGCGCCGTTCGAAATTCGCTATCAGAACGGGCAAGGCCCGAAGGTCGTCAAGGCTGACGCTGTGATCGACGCGTCAGGCACCTGGCATTCGCCCAATCCGGCCGGCGCCAATGGCCTCCCCGCCATCGGCGAGGCGCAGGCGGCGAGCAAAATCGCCTACGGCATGCCCGATATTCTGGGAAGAGATCGCGCGCGCTACGCCGGCAAGACCGTCGCCGTGCTGGGCGCCGGTCATTCGGCGATCGGTACGCTGACCGATCTCGCGCGGCTCGCCGCCGAGGTGCCGGAAACACGTCCGATCTGGCTGTTGCGCGGCAACGATCCCGCCAAGGCCTTTGGCGGCGGCGAGAACGACAAGCTGGTTGCACGTGGCGAGCTTGGCGCCGCCTTTGCATCGCTGGTCGCCGCTGGCCGCATCAGGGTTGAGAGCGAGTTTCGGGTTTCGCACATCACGGCGGAGGGCCCTCGCCTCACCGTCGCGACCGGCGCGGGCAGTTGCTGCCGTCAAATCGTTGTCGACGAGCTGATCGTTGCAACAGGCTTTCGGCCGGACCTGAATTTCGTGCGCGAGCTTCGCATCCAGCTTGATCCGGCTATCGAATGCCCGGTGGCGCTGGCGCCGCTGATCGATCCGAACGAGCATAGCTGCGGCACCGTGCGGCCCCACGGCGCGCGTGAACTGGCGCAGGCCGAACCCGGCTTCTATTTCGCCGGCATCAAGTCCTACGGTCGTGCGCCCACATTCCTGATGCTGACGGGCTATGAACAGGTCCGTTCGATTGCCGCCGATATTGCCGGCGATCACGCGGCGGCAGAGCGTGTCGAACTGGTGCTGCCCGAAACCGGCGTTTGCAGTCGCGCGGACGCGCCCAGCGCAAGCCAGTGCTGCGGCGGACCGGCGCCATCAGCTGTTGACGCCTGTTGCGCGGCAGATGCAAATGCCAAGCAACAAGGCAAAACGGGATGCGGCTGCGCGTCCTGAACGAACCGGGGTGAAACGCATTTCCTTAAACGGCCGATCCGTCATCGTCGCGATGTGTGTGGGGCAGCTCGGCAGCCTGCTTCCGCATGTCGTGGTGCCTTCCATTCTCGCGGCGTTCCTGATTCCGGAATGGCATCTGAGCGGCGCGCAGGCCGGCCTGCTCGCAGGCTCGGGCGCTGCGGGCTACATGTTGACCGTGCCGGTGCTGGCGACGCTGACCGACCGGATCGACGCGCGAAAAATACTGATCGCGGGCTCGGCGGTCAGTGCACTCGGTACATTGCTGTTCAGCCTGTTTGCCACCGGCCTCTGGTCCGGGGCGTTGTTCAACGCCATCGCGGGCATCGGATTTGCGGGCGCTTACATGCCCGGCCTCAAGGCGTTGACCGATCGGCTTGCGCCGGGCGATTCATCTCGCGCGGTCACGTTCTACACGTCGAGCTTCTCGTTCGGCGTCGGACTGTCGTTCCTCATCTCACAGCTCGTCGCGGAAGCCTGGGGCTGGCGCGCCGCCTTCCTGGTGACGGCGCTGGGCCCACTGGTGATGCTTTCCGTGTGCTTCCTGCTGCAGCCGGTGACGCCGAAGCCCGCGCAAGGCCGTTTGCTGGATTTTGCGCCGGTGTTCCGCAACACCAGCGCGATGGGTTTCGTTCTCGGCTATGGCGCGCACTGCTTTGAGCTTTACGGCATCCGAACCTGGCTGGTGGCGTTCTGGACATTCGTGGCGGCGAGGAGTTCGGACGGCTCGATCCTGACCCCCGTCGTGGTCAGCGTGCTGTTCTCCGTGCTCGCGATGCCCGCAAGTATTCTCGGCAATGAATGCGCGATCCGGTTCGGCCGCCATCGCGCCATCACCGCCGTGATGTTCAGTTCGGCCGTCGTGGCGCTCTTGATCGGCGCGTTCGCCGACAAATCGCCATGGCTGCTGCTGCCGCTGATCCTGGCCTACGCCATCACCGTGCCTGCCGATTCCGGCGCGCTGACATCGGGGATGACGATGGCGGCGGACCCGAAATACCGCGGGGCGACGATGGCCGTGCATTCGACCGTCGGCTTCAGCCTTTCGGCTTTGGGCGCCTGGGCCCTTGGCGTCGCGCTGGATGCGGCCGGTGGACCGTCGAGCGCCTCCGCCTGGACGGCGGCGTTTACCGTGCTCGCGGTGGGTATTCTGCTTGGGCCATTGGCACTCTACTGGTCGAGACGGACCACGGTTCAGGCATGAGTGCGACACAAGCCTGTTGCCACCTGACGTCATGGCGCCTAGGCTCCAAGTTGTCTATTATCATAGACAACTTGATTCCGGCACGCTGGAACGACGGCAACGACAACAAGCAGGCGCAACGAAAAAGATAAGCCATGAGCGCACGCCCCCTCCCCATCATCATCGCGCTCGGCACCACGCAGACGCTGGCCTGGGCATCGAGCTATTACCTGCCGGCCATTCTGGCCGACCCGATCTCACGCGATCTCGGGGTCTCCTCGAACTGGATATTTGCCGCCTTCTCCGCCGCCCTGGTGATCTCGGCTTTGCTTGGCCCGCGCATCGGCCGGCAGATCGACCTGGTCGGTGGCCGGCCGGTGCTGTCGATGTCCAATGTGATATTCGCGGCCGGACTGACGCTGCTTGGGTTCAGCTATTCCATTCCGGTGATGGTTCTCGCCTGGCTACTGCTTGGCATCGGCATGACCGGCGGCCTCTACGATGCGGCGTTCGCCGCGCTCGGGCGCATCTACGGCAATGAAGCGCGGCGCTCGATCACCGGCATCACGTTGCTCGCGGGTTTTGCATCCACGGTCGGATGGCCGCTGTCGGCCTGGGGACTGGAGACCATCGGCTGGCGCAACACCTGCTTTGCCTGGGCGGCGGCGCATATCCTGATCGGCCTGCCGATCAATTTGCTGATGCTGCCGGCGGTGAAGGGCGCCAAGGCTGCGGTGGCGAACGCCGTCAAGCCGCACATCGCGATCGACCGCACCATGATCCTGCTGGCCTTCGTGTTCGCCGCCGCCTGGACCGTCACCGGTGCGATGGCCGCGCATCTGCCGCGCATCATGGAAGCGGCCGGCGCCACCACCGCGCAGGCGGTGTTCGCCGGCGCCCTGCTTGGCCCGGCGCAGGTGGCGGCGCGTATCTTCGAGGCTGGCTTCCTCAGCCGCTTTCATCCGCTGGTCTCGACCAAGCTCGCATGTGTCACGAATCCGATCGGCGCGGCGATACTCGGATTGGCCGGTGGCGGGGCGGCCAGCGTGTTCGCGATCTTCTACGGCGCCGGCAACGGCATCCTCACCATCGCGCGCGGCACGCTGCCGCTGGCGATCTTCGGCCCCCAGAATTACGGCTATCGCCTCGGCATCATCGGCGCGCCGGCGCGGATGGCGCAGGCCGCCGCTCCATTGCTGTTCAGCCTCTTGATCGACATTATGGGCAGCCGCGTTCTGATCGTCTCCTCCGCGCTCAGCCTCGCGGCGCTGCTCGCGCTGTTTATGGTGCGCAGCCATCCGCCCATGACGACACAATCATGAGGACTCCCAATGGTAGATGACACGACGCCGTCGATCCGGCGCATCAACCCGCCCGAACTCGGCACCCCACCCGGCTATTCGCAGATCGTTGACGTCAGTCCGGGCCGCCTCATCTTCATCGCCGGCCAAACCGCGCTCGATCGCGACGGCAATGTGGTCGGCAAGAACGATTTTTCCGCGCAAGCAGAACAAGTGTTCGAGAACCTCACCATCGCGCTGAGGGCAAGCGGATGCACGGCCGCCAACCTGGTCAAACTCACGGTGTTCCTCACCGACATAGACAATCTCGGCCGCTACCGGGAAGCCCGGAACCGCTTCTTTGCCTCCGTCACGCCGCCGGCCGCGCCCGCGGTCACGCTGGTCGAGGTGTCGAAGCTCTATGGCCCCGATTTCCTGATCGAGATCGAGGCCATCGCCGCGGCGTGAGTCGCCTCAATCCCTGAAGCGCGCCATGATGACCTCGTCGTGGAAGACACCATTGATCAAAATCGCACGCCTTGATCCCTTCCTCGACGAACCCGGCCTTGCGGTAGAGCGCCGCGGCGCTCGGATTGTCCGCAAACACGCCGAGTTCGATGCGCAGATATCCAAACGCATCCGCGGCCACGAGGGATTCCCGCAGCAGACGTTCACCCAGCCCCTGACCGCGCCACTGCGGCAGCAATCCCATAAAGAGATCGCCGACATGCGCCATCACCTCGCGTGAAGCCGGTGGGATGTTGCACCAGCCGATGACCTCCCGATCGGCGATGGCGACGAACTGCGGGTATCCCTTTTCGATGTTGCGGCGGACGAAGGCCGTTGCGCGTTCGATCGGCGGCGCCTCGATAAGCGCCAGATATCTGTGCTCGCGGGCCACCACACCGACGGCTGCATGGAAGCTCTCAATGTCTTCCTCGCGAATCTGACGGACCTCGATCGTCATGGCGCGACTTCCTTACAACTCAGAACGGCGGCATCGGATGATATCCGGCCTGGCAACTTAGGGTAACCCCTTCGCCGCCGACGTCGCGATCCAGATGCCGGCGAACACCGCGACCAGCCCGAGCACAAGGTTGGGCGTGATCGGCTCCCCGACCAACTGCGTGGCCAGCAATCCTGCCGCCAGCGGGTTGACGGTCATGGTGTTGGCCACCCTTGTCGGTGACGCCCGTTCCAGCGCCAGCACCCACAGGATGAACGCCAGCGCGCCGCCGGCGATCCCGAGATAGAGGCCTGCGATCCATTGCGCCGTTCCGAACTGGCTCAAGACTGCAGCGCTGCCGGTCAACGACCCCACGATGATCAGCGCGGCGGCTCCCGTGCCCATGCCGACCGTGAGGAAGCCGAGCGCGCTCGAGCGCTGGATGAACGGACGGGACCAGACGTTGTAGAACGCCATGCACAAGACGGCCGCCGTCATGATCAGTTCGCCGCGCCAGGCGCCCGCCGGCGCGCTCGAGAGCCCCGATGCCAGGGCCGCGAAGACGCCGAGCACGGCGATGCCGACGCCGACCGATTTCCGTTTCGTCAGCGGCTCGATGCCGAGCAACGCGCCGACCACCATGGTGTGCAGCGGCAGCGTCGCCAGCGCGAGGCTGGCGCGCGCCGCGGTCGTATAGGACATCGCGATGTTGTAGAGGACGAAGAACACGCCAAAGAAGCAGAAGCCCAGTGCGGCGACGGCAGGCCAATCCCGGCGCTGCGGCCAGCGTGCTTTCAGGAGCAGCGCGGCAGGCAACACGCAGCAAAAGCCGATGCCCCAGCGCAGGATCGCCATCGTGACCGGATCGGTATTGCCGGCGAGATAGCGCGTGATCGCCGCCGCGGTCCCACCGAGAGAACTCGATACCAATGCAATTGCGACACCGACCCATTCGCCGCCCAATGCCTGTCTCCCATGTCTTGCCAAGCTTGCTTGTGCCATCTTGCCGGTCGGCAAGGTTTCGGCAACTACCTGGCAGGTACTCATGGCGCTCCAGCAGGATTTCGCGGCAAACCTCCGCTGGTGGCGGCGGAAGCGAGGCCTGTCGCAACTCGAACTCGCCGGGCGCACCGAGATTTCGCAGCGGCATCTGAGTTTCCTTGAACTGGGCCGCGCAGCGCCGAGCCGGGACATGGTGATACGGCTTGCGATCGCCCTCGACGTGCCGCTGCGCCAGCATAATTCGCTGCTGATCGCGGCGGGCTTTGCGCCGGTGTGGCGGCAGACCAACCTCGCCGCGCCCGAGCTCGGGCAAATCCGCACTGCGCTCGATTTCATGCTGGCCCAGCAGGAGCCGTTTCCTGCGGTCGCGGTCGATCGGCACTGGAATCTGCTGCAAAGCAATTCCGGCACCGTCCGGCTGGTCGAATTCCTGGTCGGGCCGTTGGCGCCGGACACGCCGATCAATCTGGCCGACGCGCTGGTTGCCCCGGACGTGCTGCGGCCGCATCTGGTGAACTGGGTCGAAGTCGTCGGCTATTTCATCCGGAGCGTGGAAGCCGACGCTGCCGCTGATGGATCAACCGAGACCGCAGCGCTTCTTAAACGATTGCTCGCTTATGAAGGCGTGCAGGCGGCGGTCCATGCGCCCCCTGCCGAACTGGCTATCTCGCCAGTGCTTCCCATGCATTTCCGCAAAGACGGGATCGATCTGCGGCTGTTTACGACCATCGCCACGCTGGGCATTCCGCAGGATATTACGCTGCAGGAACTTCGCATCGAAAATTTCTTCCCCCTGGATGACACCACCGCCCGCATCCTGCGCGGCTGGGCTGCCGAAAACGCATCGCGCACAACGCTTCGCAGGGACTGAACGAGGGTGAACCATGTCTGCTGATCTGCTCATTCGTGCCGTCGAGCAAGCCGATCTTCCGGCGCTGCTGGAATTATATCGCGACTTGAATCCCTCCGATCCGCCTCTCGCGATCGAGGATGCGACATCGATCTGGCGGCAGCTCTCGGGCTACAAGGGAAGCGCCGTTTTCGTTGGGGTCCGGCAGCACGTGCTCATCACTTCCTGCACGCTCGTCGTTGTGCCGAACCTGACCCGCGGCGGCTTGCCCTATGCGCTGATCGAGAACGTGGTCACCGGCGCAAACCATCGCAAGCAGGGACACGGCGGCGCCGTTCTCAAACACGCGATCGCCGAGGCCTTGAAAAACAATTGTTACAAAGTCATGCTGTTGACGGGATCGAAAAGCCCGGCGATGCTGAAATTCTATTCTGGCGTCGGCTTTGAACAGAACAAGACCGGATTCCAGATCCGGCAGTTGCCGGTGCGTCAGGAATGATTTGTGCTGCCTCCCCACCGCGTCAGGACGACTCCTCGGGCGGCTTGATGTGGCGGAACGAGAACAGCAGCGCGAGGTCGTAGCCG
This sequence comes from Bradyrhizobium sp. AUGA SZCCT0177, assembly GCF_018130125.1. NCBI lineage: Bacteria > Pseudomonadati > Pseudomonadota > Alphaproteobacteria > Hyphomicrobiales > Nitrobacteraceae > Bradyrhizobium > Bradyrhizobium sp. AUGA SZCCT0177. The sequence continues at coordinate 145,239 of NZ_JAFCMA010000005.1, forward strand.
ATCTTCAACGCGCCGCAGACCACCAGCGGCAGGCCGGAAAACGCTGTCATCAGCAGCGCGCCCGAGATCGCCGGGCTGATCGCGGACGCAAGGCTGCGCGGCACCGCGGTGACGCTGGCGGCGGCGGGCCGCTCTGCGGGTGTCACGACTGCCATCACATAGGAGGTGCGGGTCGGCACGTCCATTTGCGACAGCGCCGAACGCAGCAACAACAGCCCCAGCGCCAGATAAAGATTGGGCGAGAACGCCGCCAGGATCAGGAACACGCTGGAGGGGATGTGCGTGAACACCATGGTGTTGACGAGGCCGATTCGCCTGGCGAGCCAGGCGGCGACCGGATAGGAGAAGGCGCTCAGCGTGCTCGACCAGAAGAAGAACAATCCCGCCGCAGACAGTGAAAGATCGAAGCGCTCGAACAGCCACAGCACCAGCAACGACTGCGCGACGAAACCGCCCGCGAACGCATCGATGCTGAACAGCGCGGCGAGCTTGTAGACGGTGCCGCGCGAAGGCCCGAGCGGCGTCTGCGGCGCCCGCTCCTCGCCGCGCGTGTGCGGGACACGACGATAGAGCGCGGCGCAGAGTATACCGAGCGCGCCGTAGGCATAGAACATCAGGCGGAACGCGCCGAGCTGGGTGCTGCCGCTGGCAACGAGAAAATCGGGCAACGACGCCGCCAACGATCCCGCCGCGGTGGCCAGCGCGCCGATCAGGCTGTAGCGGGCAAATATCTGCGTGCGGCGTGCGTCCGTCGCGCTGTGGGCGAGCACCGCATGTTCGAGCGGCACCAGCACGCCGAGGTCGCCGCCGGACGGATTGATGGTGCCGATAAAGGCGACCAGCACGATCAGGACGAAGTGCTCGACGCCCGGGAACGCAACCCCGGTGGCCGCCATCAGGCCCGCGCCGAACATCAGTAGCGGACGCAAATCATGGCGGGGCGCGATCCAGCCGACGATCAAGGTCAGCAGCGCGGTTCCCAGCAGCGAGGCGGTGGCGACGATGCCGACCGCGATGGCGTCGTAACCCAGCAGCGTCATGTAGGCCGGCAGGATAATGATCGCAAAACCGTCGCCGAATCCGCGCAAGCCCCGCGCGACATAGAGCAGCGTGATCAGCGAGGCTGCGGTAGACGATTTGGACTCTGTGGGAATGCTGGCCATCGATCCATGCCTTCATGCGCAACTCGACACGTCGAGCGGTGCGCAGAGCTTGGACGGCGGACCGTCTGACGGGGAGCCTGCTTTGTCCCCGATATGACGCATGCTAGGTCCGGACAATGAATTCCGCAAGCATCGGGCCCGTAGGATGGGTGCATGGGTTGACAGCCGAACCGGCAAGCAGTTAATTCGGCGCATGGGGACCATGCGATCTCCCCACGAGGCGACATGCCCAAGTATCGCGCCCGTTTTCTCTTAACGAGGGCGCAACCATGTCATCCTACACCACGATATCTCCAGATAAACTTGCACGGTTGATCGGCACGGCGAACATGCCTGTCCTGATCGACGTCCGTACCGACGAGGATTTCGCCGCCGACCCGCGGCTGATTCCCGGCGCCGTCAGGCGCAGCCATCAGGACGCCGCCAATTGGGGCGAGGAGTTCTCCGGCCGTCCCGCCATCGTGGCTTGCCTGCGCGGCCAAAAGCTCGCGCAAGGCACCGCCGCCTGGCTGCGGCATCTCGACGTGTCGGCCGAAACGCTCGAAGGCGGCTTTGAAGGCTGGAAGGCTGCCAAGCTGCCGCTGGTGCCGGCCGAAAAGCTGCCGCCGCGCGACGCGCGAGGCCGCACCGTCTGGGTAACGCGGGCGCGGCCGAAGATCGACCGCATCGCCTGCCCCTGGCTAATTCGCAGATTTGTCGATCCAAACGCGGTGTTCCTGTTCGTCGCACCGTCGGAGGTGATCGCGGTCGGCGAGCGCTTTAACGCGGCGCCCTTCGACGTCGAGAACGTGTTCTGGAGCCACCGCGGCGAACTCTGCACCTTCGACGTGATGATCGAGGAATTCGGTCTGGCGACGCCGGCTCTGTTGCGGCTGGCGACGATGGTCCGCGCCGCCGATACCGGCCGGCTCGACCTTTCGCCGGAAGCACCCGGGCTGCTGGCCGCCTCGCTCGGCCTGTCGCGAATGTTCGACGACGATCTCGAGCAATTGGAGGCCGGCATCACGCTGTATGACGCCTTCTATCGCTGGTGCCGCGATGCGACCGGCGAAACCCACAATTGGCCGAGCAACAAGGCGAAGTCGTAATGGAAGCGACCATCAACAAAACAGCCGAAGCCGGTGCCAACAGCGAATACGCGCACGGCATCAGCTTCGGCGAGGCATTCCGGGTCTGGCTGCGGGTGGCCTGCTTAAGTTTCGGCGGGCCGGCAGGCCAGATCGCAGTGATGCATCGCATCTTGGTCGAGGAAAAGAACTGGATTTCCGAGAGCCGGTTCCTGCATGCGCTGAACTACTGCATGCTGCTGCCGGGGCCGGAGGCGCAGCAGCTCGCCACCTATATCGGCTGGCTGCTGCACCGGACCGCCGGCGGCATCATGGCCGGCGGACTTTTCATCCTGCCCGGCATCATCGCCATCATGGGGCTGAGCTATATCTACGCCGCCTACGGCAATGTCGGCTTCGTCGAGGCGGTGTTCTTCGGGCTGAAAGCGGCGGTGCTCGCCATCGTCGTGCAGGCCGTGGTGCGGGTCGGCAAACGCGCGTTGCGCAACCGGGTCATGATCGCGCTGGCGGGCATCGCCTTTGTCGCGATCTTTTTCTTCAATGTCCCCTTCCCGATCATCATCATTGCCGCCGGCGTGATCGGCTTTCTCGGCGCCCGCAGCGGACGGCCGGAATTCGCCGCGGTCGAACATGGCGGCGGCGGCAAGAAAACAGCCGTCGTCGACAGCCTGCTCGGCGAAGAGTTGCCCGAGCATGTCCGCCCGAGTGTCGCCAAGGCGCTGAAAGTCAGTTCGGTCTGGCTGCTGTTATGGCTGGTGCCGGTGGCCGCGCTGCTGATCGCGTTCGGCCAGGACAATGTGTTCAGCCAGATCGCGCTGTTCTTCTCGAAGATGGCGATGGTGACGTTCGGCGGCGCCTATGCCGTGCTGGCCTATGTCGCCCAGCAGGCAGTCGAGCACTATCACTGGGTGCAGCCGCGCGAGATGCTGGACGGTCTCGGCATGGCCGAGACCACGCCGGGCCCGCTGATCATGGTATTGCAGTTCGTCGGCTTCATGGCCGCCTTTCGCGATCCCGGCACGCTGTCGCCGATGATGGCGGCAACCCTCGGCGGATTGCTGGCGACCTGGGTCACCTTCATGCCCTGCTTCCTCTGGATCTTCCTCGGCGCGCCCTTCATCGAGACCCTGCGTGGCAACAAGGGGCTAGCCGGCGCGCTAACCGCAATCACCGCCGCCGTGGTCGGCGTGATCCTCAATCTGTCGATCTGGTTCGCGCTGCATACGCTGTTCCGGCAGACGACGCCGGTCCGATCGTTCGGGTTGTCGTTCGACATGCCCGTGCTGTCGAGCATTGATATTGCCGCGTTCGTGCTGGCGGCTGCCGCCGCCACCGCGATCTTCCGCCTCAATGTCGGCATGCTCTGGGTGCTGGCGGGGTCCTGCGCGGCGGGCGTGACGCTGCGGCTGACGGGGATGATTTGAGGGACGGCGCTGCCGCCGACCCGTCTTAACCACGAAACAGGCGTTCGACCCCGTCGCACGAGTCAGAAGTCAGGCCGCTTCCCGACCGATTCTGTTTTGCAGTTCCGCAATGTCGATGAATCCGTCGGCCTGACGACGCAATTCTTCGGCGACGATCGGCGGCTGGCTCGAAATCGTCGAGGCTACGGTGACGCGGACGCCTCGCCGCTGCAGCGATTCAACCAGCGCGCGGAAAGCGCCATTGCCAGAGAACAACACGATTTCGTCAAGATGCACGGCGAGCTGCATCGCATCGACCGCCAGTTCAATATCCATGCTGCTCTTGAACTTGCGGCGACCGCCGGCGTCGGCGAACTCTTTCGATGCCTTGGTAATGACGGTGTAGCCGTTGTAACCAAGCCAGTCGACCAAGGGACGGATCGAGGAAAATTCCTGATCCTCACTGACAGGCGTGTAGTACAATGCCCGCAACAACGAACCGCGGTTCTGAAATTCCAAGAGCAGACGCTTGAAGTCGATGTCAAAGCCGAGCGCCCTGCCGGTTGCGTGAAGATTGGGGCCATCGATGAAGATCGCCATTCTGCCGGGCTCTGATCGCAACATATTACCGTCCTTGAACCGAGAAAAAAATGAGCGTCGTTCAGACCGGTGCGTCACCGGCTTCCGGCTCATCAGCTTCATTCAAACGTTCCGCTTGCGAAACCATGTCGTCGAATGCAGCGATCGCCGCGTCGATCTCGCGGAAGCTGCAACAATCGACCGACACCTTTGTGTCGTGATCGAACAACTCGATCCACAACGCTGGCTCGTCGCCCACGGGCGATGAAACATTGAAAATTCGGATTTCGTGTATTCCGATCCTCACGATCGAGATCACGCTCGGCACAGAGGCACTCTCCGGAATGCCGGACAGCGCTATGAACGCCTGCGTTACTCGCAATCTGCCGGACGTATGGCCGGATTTCGTGCACATCTTGCAATCCCTGAATGGCGGTATCAGACACCGCGTTCGGCGCCCTACACACATCCGCGCGCTGTGAAACCCTGGGAGATACCGCAGCAAAAATCGCGCAACCGAAACCGGCCGGCTCGAAGCGGCAATTCATATCTAGCAGACAGCCCGCATCCGGCTTGCTATCCTGCGCCAATTATTTGATCTTCTGCGCCAAGATGCCCCCTCGCGGCGAACAGACCGCAAACGGATGTCGCAATAGAGGATGATGTCTCGTGCCTGCTACCAAACCGGGGCGCATCGATTCGATTCCGAGTGCCTCAGGAGGTATCGCCCGGATGGTTTGCGCTGAGCTGCGCGAACGAGGTATTCCTCTGGCGCCACTTTTGTCGAAGGCCGGATTGAGCGTTGAGCAGATTGATGATCGCGCCGCCCGCGTCGAGGTCCAGGGCCAAATCAAGATTCTGAAACTCGCTGCCGACGTGCTGCAGGATGGCCTTTTGGGCTTTCATCTATCGCGGGAGTATGATCTTCGCGAGATCGGCCTGTTTTATTACGTCCTGGCATCCTCCGAAGTCTTGAATGACGCCTTGCAAAAGGCAGCACGCTACAGCCGGATCACCAACGAGGGCGTTTCACTGACATATCGCGCCAACAAGGAAGTCGCGATCTCCTTGGATTACGTCGGCGTCGAACGACGCTCGGACTACCATCAAATCGAATTCTGGCTGGTTTCCCTCGTTCGCCTGTGCCGGCAACTCACCAACCGCCGATTGATACCGAGCAAGATCAGTCTGGTTCACCACCGCAAGAACACGCCAGCCGAATTTCGGTCGCTGTTGGGATGCGAAATCGAATTTGGGGCCGGAGCGGATGAATTGGTTTTTCCAAGTGCGATCGCACAGCTGCCCATCGTCAGTGCCGACAGCCACCTCAATCAGCTCCTGATGCAATACTGCGAAGATGCTCTCGCCCATCGGTTGCCGGCCCGCACCAGCCTTCGCGCAAGCGTGGAAAATGTAATGGCTCCGTTGCTCCCGCATGGAACGGCGAACGCCGTCGAAATCGCCCGCCACCTCGGCATGAGCCATCGGACTCTGGCGCGCAAGCTCTCGACGGAGGGACTGACCTTCTCGGACATCGCAGAGGAGCTGAGGAGCGACCTCGCGGGTCATTACCTGGGCGATACCGACCTTCCGATTTCGCAGATTGCCTGGCTGCTCGGTTACCGCGAAGTCAGCGCCTTTACTCACGCATTCAAGCGCTGGACCGGGCTTACACCACGACAGTCGCGGGCACAGCATCCGCCTGCGGCTGTCGGCGGGGCTTCAAAAATCCGGCAGCGCCTCCGGAAACCATCCGGCCGATAGGTTACCGGCCTCTCGTGCCGCCGTAATCGCCTTACACCCGCTCCGCCGGCGCGAGCTTGCAGACCGCGCCGCTGGACTCGATCTGCAGCGTCGCGTGATGAATGTTGAAACGGTGCGACAGCTCCTCGCAGACCCGATGCAGGAATGCGTCGTCGCTGCCGTCAGGCCGCACCAGATGCGCCGTCAGCGCGGTCTCGTTGGTGCTCATGGCCCAAATGTGGAGGTCATGCACTTCCGAGACGCCGTCGAGTGCGCCGAGATAGTCCCTGACCTTTGCCAGTTCGATGCCGCGCGGCACGCCGTCGAGCGCGAGATTGACGCTGTCGCGCGCCAGCCCCCACCCGCTCACGAGCACCACACCGGCGATGGCAAGGCTGATCGCGGGATCGACCCACAGCCATCCCGTGAACATGATCACCAGGGCCGCGACGACCACGCCAAATGACACGCCGGCATCGGCGGCCATGTGCAGATAGGCGCCGCGAACATTGAGGTCGCCATGGCGGCCGCGCATGAACAACAGGGCCGTGCCGCCGTTGATGGCGATGCCGAGTGCAGCAACCGCAACGACGGTCCAGCCGGCCACCGGCGCGGGTTCCTGCAGGCGATTGATCGCCTCGACGATGATGCCGCCGACCGCGACCAGCAGAAGGCCGGCGTTGAACAGCGCCGCGAGGATCGAGGCCCGCCGGTAGCCATAGGTATGCCGCTGGGTCGGTTGCTTTTGCGCGAGCCACGCCCCGCCCCAGGCCAGCAGCAGCGCGATCACGTCGGAGAGATTGTGAACGGCGTCCGAAATCAGCGCCAGCGAATTGGCGGCATAGCCGAAGATCAGCTCGGCGGCAACGAACGCCGCATTGAGCGACGCGCCGATGGCAAATGCCCATCCGAAACTGTCGGGCGCATGGCTATGCCCGGCGTGGTCATGTACGTGGGAGTGGTCGTGGTGGTGGTGTGCGTGCGCCATGAATCCGATATAGCGCACCCAGATGCGAATACTATCACAGCGCCCTGCCCCTCAGAGGGAGACCGCGATCAGTTCCTCCACCAGAGGACCGCCGCCGACCGGAAACACGATGAACTGCTTGCCGCCGGCCATATAGGTGATAGGCGCGCCGACGGCGTTGGCCGGCACCGCGATCTCTGCCAGCATCTCGCCCGAGGTCTTGTCGTAGACCCACAGATGCGGACTGAAATTGTTGAGATCGGCGATCCGGCGCGTTCCACCCGCAGGCAGCCGCGGCGCGCCGAAATAGCCTGACTGTACAACGATCATCACCGTTTTCGTGATCAGCGCCCAGCTGCGTGTGGGAAATCCCAGCCGCTCACGTATGCCCAAGGCTTGAATGGTCGGAATAAGCTCGGCACGCCCGATCGGAATCCGCCAGCGATGCTCGCCGCTGTTCATATCGATGGCAAGCATGCTGCCGAATGGCGGCTTGAGCAGCGGCAAGCCACGTGGCCCGGACAGGTAGCGGAATTCGCCGATAAAGTCGTAGCGCGACTCCCCCGGCGCTGGCCTGCGAACGGTGATCACAAACGGCAGCCGGTAGGTGCTGACATAGAGCATACCGGTGTCCGGATCGATCGCCGCACCTGCCCAGTTGCCGCCGCCGGCGACGCCGGGTACCTGGATGGTGCCTCGTTCCGACGGCGGGGTGAACAGCGGACCGTGATCGTATTTCGCCACGATGTCTCTTGCCTCCTGACGGAGTTCAGGCGTGAAATCGATCAAGTCTTCGTCGCGCACGCCCTGAAGGTCGATCGGGGCCGGCCTCGTCGGAAAAGGCTGGGTCTTCGATGCAATTTCACCGGGAACGGTCGAAGCTGGCACCGGCTGCTCCTCGATCGGCCACACCGGCTGGCCGGTGACGCGATCGAATACGTAGACGAACGCCTGCTTGGTCACCTGCGCGACCGCCTTGACCGCTTTGCCGCCGACGGTGATGTCGATCAGGGTTGGCGCTGCCGGGGTGTCGTAATCCCACAATCCATGATGCACGAGCTGGTAGTGCCAAACCTTTCTGCCGGTGGCTGCTTCGAGACACACGATGCTGTCGCCGTAAAGCCCGTCACCGGGACGATGCCCGCCATAGTAATCGTTGGTCGGCGTGCTCACCGGCAGATAGACATAGCCGAGCTCTTCATCCGCGCTCATCGGCGCCCAGACATTGGCGTTACCCGCCTCGCGCCACGAATCCCGTTGCCAGGTCTCGACGCCCGCCTCTTCGCCCTGCGGCACGGTGTGGAAGGTCCAGAGCAGCCGGCCGGTCACGACATCGAAGCCCCGTACGTCGCCGGGCGGCGACGGGCTTTTCCGCCACCAATCCATGACAGACGATCCAACCACGATGACGCCGCGTACGATCACCGGCGGCGAGCTCATGGTGTAGTAGTCGCGGTCGACCTCGCGGCGCAGACCCTGCGTGAGATCGATCCGGCCGGCATTGCCGAAGCCCGGCACCGGCTTTCCGGTCTTCGCATCCAGCGCGATCATCTGCGCAAATGCCGTGAGCATGATGATGCGCTCGTCCTCGCCATTGCGCCAATAGGCGACGCCGCGATGCAGCCAGCCGTCATTGGCGGGCATGCCGAGTCCGTTTTCGTAAACCTTGGGATCAAACACCCATTTGGTTTCGCCGGTGACGGCATCGACGGCGGCAACCTGTGACAGCGATGTCGAGGTGTAAAGTACACCCCCGACCATCAGCGGCGTCGATTCATGGGCGCGGGTCGGGCCGACGGACGGATTGGCTTGCTTGACCGCCATGTCCGGCGACTTCCAGCGCCAGGCGACATGCAGGCTTTTCGCGTTGGTCCGCTCGATCTGCGTGAGCGGCGAATAGCGCGACGCGGCGTAGGTCCCGGCATAGGCCGGCCATTCTCCTTGCGACAATGCCTTGGCTGATTCAGGCAGCGCACCGGGGATGGCCTGAGCGTTGAGCAAAGACGGCATGGCGAGCATCAGGACTGCTCCGCCGATCGTTGCGATGAGTCGTTGCCATTCCGCTTTGCGCAATGCCGCCTCCCCTTTTCTGGAGAGCATCGGCGAGAACAGGGATGCAGTCAAAGGGCATCCAGCAAAACCGCGAGCGGATAACGAAATCGTAATCCGCCGCCAAGACGTGGATGCCCGGCACAAGGCCGGGCATGACGACGTTTGGTATAGCCCGTCTCCGTCCTACTCCACACCCCGCAGGAACTTGTTCGACTTCGGCAGGCCGTGCGCGAGGCGGCCGGCGTCGGCGCGGTTGCCGCGCCAATCGGCCAGTTCCTTCCAGCTCATGCTTTGGTCGCGGCCGGCGGAATCCTTCCAGCCGAGCCCCGCCTTGGAATCGAATACCGCGACGTCGGATAGTTTCGCGCTGGTGTATTTCTGCAGCCGCACGCCGCGGCCGCGCGCCATCTCCGGCACCTGGTCGAGCGGGAACAGCACCATCTTGTGGTTGGTGCCGATCACAGCGACGGTGTCGCCGACAACGGTCGTGATCGCGCAGGCCTCGTTCGGCATTTCGACGTTGAGCACCTGTTTGCCCTTGCGGGTGTTGCCGACGCAATCGTCTTCGTTGACGATAAAGCCCTGCCCTTCGTGGCTCGCGATCAGGAATTTGCGGCCGCCCTTGTTGACGAACAGCGACACGATCGCGGTTTCCGGCTCCATGTCGATGAACATGCGGATCGCCTCGCCATGGCCGCGGCCGCCCGGCAGCTTTGCGACGTCGAGCGAATAGAATTTGCCGTTGGTCGCGAACACCAAGAGCTTCGAGGTGGTCTCGGCAACGAAAGCGTGGTCGAGCTTGTCGTCGGTCTTGAAGGCGAGCCCGGAAATATCCTCGACATGACCCTTGAGCGTGCGCACCCAGCCCTTTTCGGAGATCACCACCGTGCACGGCTCGCGCTCGACGAAGGCCTCCTCGATCGCGGCCAGATCGTGCTCGGGTGCATCCGCGAAGGTGGTGCGGCGCTTGCCGAGCGGCGTCTTCGGACCGAACATGTCGCGGACCTTGCGGACCTGATCGCCGACCTTGGACCATTGCTCGGTCTCGGAGCCGAGCAGCGCCTTGATGCCCTTCAACTCGGCCCGAAGGTTCTTGTCCTCGGTGCGGATCTCGAATTCCTCGAGCTTGCGCAAACGGCGCAGCCGCATGTCGAGGATGGCGTCGGCCTGGACCTCGGTCAGCTTGAACGCCTTCATCAACTCCGGCTTCGGTTCATCCTCGGTGCGGATGATCTTGATCACCTTGTCGATGTTCAGATAGGCGATCAGGTAGCCGCCGAGCACTTCCAGCCGGTTCTCGATCTGGGTCTTGCGGTAGTTCGAACGGCGCAGCAGCACGTCGCGCAGATGATCGAGCCATTCGCGCAGACATTCGGCAAGGCCAACCACTTTCGGGATCTTGCCCTTGATCAGCACGTTGAGGTTCAGCGAAATCTTGCTTTCAAGCTCGGTCAGCCGGAACAGCGATTCCATCATCAGCGCGGGATCAACGGCGCGAGATTTCGGCTCGATCACGAGACGGACGTCTTCGGCGGATTCGTCCCTGACGTCGCCGACCAGCGGCAGCTTCTTCTCGTTGAGCAGTTCGGCGATCTTCTCCACCAGCCGGGATTTCTGCACCAGCCACGGGATCTCGGTGATCACAACGACCCAGGTGCCGCGCGCGCCCTCTTCCTGGGTCCATCGCGCGCGGGTGCGGAACGAGCCGCGCCCGGTCATGTAGGCTTCGGCGATCGCTTCCTTGGAATCGACGACGATGCCGCCGGTCGGGAAATCCGGCCCCTTGACCCATTTCAGCAGCGACTTCGATTTGGCATCCGGCTTGTCGATCAGATGCAGGGCGGCGTCGCACAGCTCGGCGGCGTTGTGCGGCGGAATCGACGTCGCCATGCCGACCGCGATGCCCTGGGAACCGTTGGCGAGCAGGTTCGGGAAACCGCCCGGCATCACCACCGGCTCTTTGGTCTGGCCATCGTAATTGGGACGGAACTCGACGCCGTCCTCGTCAATGCCCTCCAGCAGCAGCTGCGCCACCGCGGTCATGCGCGCTTCGGTGTACCGATAGGCCGCCGGATTATCGCCGTCGATATTGCCGAAATTGCCCTGGCCGTCGACCAGCGGGTAACGCGAGGAGAAATCCTGCGCCAGCCGCACCATGGCGTCATAGATTGCCTGGTCACCATGCGGATGGAACGAGCCCATCACGTCGCCGACGATTTTGGCGGATTTCTTGAACGCCGTGCCGGGGTCGAGCCGCAGCAGCCGCATGCCGTAAAGGATGCGCCGATGCACCGGCTTCAGGCCGTCGCGGCCGTCCGGCAGCGCGCGATGCATGATGGTCGAAAGCGCATAGGTGAGATAGCGCTCTTCCAGCGCATCCCGCAGCATGACTTCATGGATTTCGGCCGGCTCTTCCGGCGGTAACGTTCGTTTTCCCATGGGGAGGGGTTAAACTTTTGGGCTGAATCGGGCAAGCCGCGAATCGGGCGTCATCCACTCACCCGTCGTCCCTGCGAACGCAGGGACCCATAACCACAGGTGTTTGTGGCAAAAAACGGCTGGGGCCACACGCCAATCGATGGGCCGGGGCGTATGGGTCCCTGCGTTCGCAGGGACGACGCGGGGAAGGAGCCCGTCAGACCGCGGAACTGATTCGCGCCCGGTATTTGGTCACCGCGTTGATGAATCCGTCGCGGGCGTCGGAATGGCCCTGTCCGCGCGGCTCCAGCACGTGGCGGAGCAGGAACATGCCGGTCAACCGAAAGCCGTCCTGCAGGTCCTGGTCCGACCAGCCATTCGTCCCGCCCTCGCCCTCTCGCAAAAATGCCGGGAGCGGCAGCAGCCGTTCGCGGTAGGGCTCGCCGGCGCGCCGCGACACCGCACCGCCGGATTTCGGCGACACGTAAATCAATTCCGTTGTCTCGCCGGTCGCGGCGCAGTTTTCCAGGTCGAGCCCGAAGCCGAGTTCGGCCAGCATCGCCAGCTCAAACCGGATCAGATGCGCCGCGGCGCCGCCGACATCGTCGAAATCGTCCAGCGTGCGCTCGAACATCTCGTAGATGTCCTCGTGCGGATCGCGCTCCGGCAACAGCCGCACCAGCGAGGCCAGATGGGTGACGCCATAGGTCGCATGCGCCGACGCCAGCAAGGTCGCCGCGCGCAGCCGCGTGCCCTCGATGGCGTAATATCCGAGATGCTCGTCGAGCCGCGCCCGCCACACCGTGGTGACGCTGTTGCCGGGCTGCAGCAGCGGCCGCATCCGTTTCCCCGCGCCGCCGCGCACCAGGCCAAGGTGCCGGCCGTGGCTGCGCGTCAAGAGTTCGACAATGGCGGAAGATTCGCCATGCCGCCGCACCCCCAGCACGATGCCTTCGTCGGTCCATTCCATGGGCGGGAGTTTACAGGATTCCGGCAGCGCGGGCAGCTATCTCAGGATCGTCATTCCGGGGCGATGCAAGCATCGAACCCGGAATCTCGAGATTCCCGCAATTGCGCACCTGAGGTCTGGTGCTTACGCACCATCCCGGAATGACGGGCCTATCACTATGCGTTGAACCAGCCCACGGCATCGCCGGTGAAGGAAAAATACAGCCCCACCGTCGTCAGCGCGCAGGACACGACCTCGATGGCGCTGTCGAGTTGCAGGCCGTTCGCACCGATCACCTGCACCAGTGAGATCACCGACAGCACCAGCGCCGCGGCCAGCACCCAGCGCGGCCAGTTCTTGCGGTCCCGCGCCGCGAGCCGGACGAAATAGACCAGCAGCAGGATCAGGCCCGCCGCCATCAGGGTCGCGACCATGATCATCTGCTCGGTCATGTCGGCTTTCGGCGTGCGGTCCTGGAACGCGACCGACACCGCATCCAGCGTCAGCGACAGATAGAGCAGCACTTCAAACCAAACTACGTTCCTGGGCAGGGTCATCGAAGACGCCGATCATCGCTGATGTTTCTTGATTATTCTTTGGGGAATTCAATTCCCATTTCGCGGTAGCGCTCTGGGTCGTCGCCCCAGTTCTCGCGCACTTTGACGAACAGGAACAGATGCACGGGTTGGCCTAATATCTCGGCGATTTCCTTGCGCGAATCCGCGCCGATCGACTTGATGGTGGCGCCGCCCTTACCGAGGACGATCTTGCGCTGACTCTCGCGCTCGACAAAGATGGTCTGCTCGATGCGGACCGATTTGTCCTTGCGTTCGGTCCAGCTGTCGGTCTCGACGGTGGATTGATACGGCAGCTCCTGGTGCAGCTGGCGGTAGATCTTCTCCCGCGTGATCTCGGCCGCCAGATGCCGCATCGGCGCATCCGACATCTGGTCTTCGGGATAGTGAAACGGGCCCGCCGGCACCATTTTGGCGAGTTCGGCGCGCAGATCGTCGACGCCGTCGCCCGACAGCGCCGAAATCATGAAGGTGTGTTCGAACTTCATGCGGTCATTGGCGGCCTGCGCCAGCGCCAGCAATTTCTCGCGCGGGATCAAATCGATCTTATTCAGCACCAGGATTTTCGGATGCTGCACACTCGCAAGCCTGCTCAGGATCGCGTCCGCTTCCTCGTCGAGGCCGGCTTTGGCATCGAGCAGCACGCAGACCAGATCGGCGTCATGCGCCCCGCTCCAGGCGGTCGATACCATGGCGCGGTCGAGCCGCCGTTTCGGCGCGAAGATGCCGGGCGTATCGACCAGGATGATCTGCGCGTTGTTCTCGATCACGATGCCGCGGATCAGCGCCCGCGTGGTCTGCACCTTGCGCGACACGATCGTGACCTTGGAGCCGACCAACGCGTTGACCAGGGTAGACTTGCCGACATTGGGCGCGCCGATCAGCGCGACGAAGCCGCAAGCGGTCTGGGCCGGAGATTCAGCTGTCATTGCCACCACCGCCGACGCCTTCGCGCTCGATCATCACGGACGCCGCAACCTTCTCGGCCGCACGCTTGCTGCCGCCGACGCCTTCGGCCGGCGCGAGGCCCGGCAGTTCCACGGAAACGCGGAACTGCGGATCGTGATGCGGCCCGGTGCGCTCGACCTCGCGATAGACCGGCGTCGGCATCCCCTTGCTCTGCGCCCATTCCTGCAACACCGTCTTGGGATCGCGCAGCGGCCGGCGCGGCTTGCGCATCCGCTCGGTCCAGTTGCGCTCGACGAATTGGGCGGCGGCACCGTAGCCGCCGTCGAGAAAGATCGCCCCGATCACGGCTTCGCAGATGTCGCCGAGCACAGATTTGCGGAGCCGCGCGCTGGCGCTGGCGCCGACCTGGCCGAGCTTGATGTCGTCGACCAGTCCGAGCGACTTGGCGACATCGGCGCAGCTTTCCTTGCGCACGAGATCGGCGAGGCGTTTTGACAGCTCGCCCTCGTCGGCGTTCGGAAAGGCGCGATACAGCATGTCGGACACGATCAGCCCGAGCACATGATCGCCGAGAAATTCGAGGCGCTGATAGCTTTCGGCGCGATTGCGCGCGGGTTTCAGCGCGGACACATGCGTGAACGCGGTGGTCAGGAGGTTGGGATCGCCGAATTTGTGGCCGATGCGCGCTTCAAGCGCAGCCGCCGCGGCCTTCGCCGATTCCTTGGCCGAGCCCCTGCCGCGCTTCTTCTTGGGCGCAGGTTCGCCGCCGGCATCAGGCTGCGGGCTCTCGCCCTGTGTCGGGGTATCCCTGATGACGGGCGTTTCGTCGTTCATCGCACGATTGAAAAAATGCGATTCCAGCGCACCGCGGTCGGCCAGCGCCAGAACATCCAGGCATGTTCGCCCTCGGCAATGGAGAAGAAGATCATTTGCGCCCGGCCGACGATGTTTTCGAACGGCACATAGCCCACCGCCGACAACACGCGGCTGTCGGTCGAATTGTCCCGGTTGTCGCCCATCATGAAGAAATGGCCGGCCGGCACGGTATAGATGGTGGTGTTGTCGTAGAAGCCGTTGTCGACGCAATCGAGCGACTCATAGGAGACGCCGTTCGGCAATGTTTCCTTCCAGCGCTTGACGCGCGCGGTGGCGTCGGAGCCGCACGGGTCCTCACCGATGAAATCGCTCAGGCGCTCGCGCTTGATCGGGGCGTCGTTGATGTAGAGCAGTCCCTCGCGCATCTGGATGCGGTCGCCCGGCAGGCCGATCACGCGCTTGATGTAATCGGTGGAATCGTCCTTCGGCAGGCGGAACACGACGATATCGCCGCGCGACGGCTCCGAGCCGAAAATGCGGCCCGAGAACAATGGCGGCGACAGCGGGATCGAGTAGTGGCTGTAGCCGTACGAATATTTCGAGACGAACAAATAGTCGCCGACCAGCAGCGTCGCCTTCATCGATCCCGAGGGAATGTTGAAGGGCTGGAACAGGAAGGTGCGGATCACGAGCGCGATCAGGAGGGCGTGGATGACGACACGGATGGTTTCGCCCAAGCCGCTTTCAGTTTTTGTCCCGGATGTCACGCTCATCGCTTTCCCAATTCCCGCAAGGCTGCTTCAAGCAAGGCTAGTCTTAAACAGAGGCTTGGCCTGCACGGTGGCAGAACGTTTTCCTCACGCGAATCGAGAGTTCCGTTCGCGTCAAGAAAATGGTCTTCGATACTGATGTTGAAGGCAAATTCCGGCGCAAAACCCGAATTCGCCCTGGCTCGGTAGTGTCGCCGCGGCGTTTTAGACGGTTGTTCGCGGCCGTGCAATCAAGCGCCTCGATAAAACTTCGTAATACATTGATAAATCAATGTTTTTTAGTTTTATGTCGGTCCCCCGGCGCGAACGGCCGCCTGCCCTATGATTTGCCCGGAACGACCGCCGAAATTATGACGAAGGCCTGCGCCAGCGGCCAGTCGTCGGTGATGGAAAGGTCGATCCGGGCCTCGAACCCCTCCGGCGTCAGCTTCTCGAGCCGGGCCAGCGCCCCGCCGGTCAGCTTCATGGTGGGACGGCCGCCCGGCAGGTTCACCACCCCCATATCCCGCCACCAGACGCCCTGGCGGATGCCGGTGCCGAGTGCCTTGGAACAGGCCTCCTTGGCCGCGAATCTTTTGGCATAGGTCGCGACCACCATCTTCTCGTTGTTGGCGCGGCGCGCGGCCTTGGCGCGCTCGGCGTCGGTGAAGATGCGCTCGAGGAAGCGCTCGCCATGGCGTTCGATCACCTTGGCAACCCGCGTGATGTCGATCAGGTCGGAGCCGATGCCGATGATCATGTCGGAGCCACGCTGCGCTGGCGCCCGCGGTCCATCGCCGCGCGCATGCTGCGGACGGTTTCGCCGAGGCCGACGAACAGCGCCTCCCCCATCATGAAATAGCCGATGTTGAGCTCGGCGAGTTCGGGCAGAGCGGCGATGGTCTCGGCCGTGTCATAGTCGAGCCCGTGGCCGGCATGAACCTCAAGCCCCGCGGCGCGCGCCAGCTTCGCTCCCGCGACAATGCGCTGCCATTCCGCCTCGGCCTTGGCGGCATGGCCATCCACCACCGCGTCACACCAGCCGCCGGTATGGATTTCGATCACCGGCGCCCGCAGGCGCGCGGCCATCTCGATCTGGGCGGGATCGGCGGCGATGAACAGCGACACCCGGATGCCGGCATCGTTCAGGCGCGCGATGAACGGCGCCAGCGCATTGTGCTGGCCGACCACGTCAAGCCCGCCTTCGGTGGTGAGTTCTTCGCGGCGCTCGGGAACCAGGCAGACCGCGTGCGGCCTGGTCGCCAGCGAAATCCGCAGCATGTCCTCGGTCGCCGCCATCTCGAAATTCAGGGGTTTTGAGATTTCGGCCTTGAGGCGCGCCATGTCGGTGTCGCGGATATGGCGGCGGTCTTCGCGCAGATGCGCGGTGATGCCGTCGGCCCCCGCCTCGATCGCGGTCAGCGCGGCGCGCACCGGATCGGGCCGCGCGCCGCCCCGTGCGTTACGCAAGGTAGCGACGTGATCGACATTGACCCCGAGGCGCAGCGGAAGAGCTTTCGGCATTTCACTCTCTTGGAATCCTGTGGGCGAAGTTACCCATTAACACGCTCGACCCGTGCGACGACGGCCTTGGCGCGCAACTGGGCGATGATAGCGCTGAGATGCTTCAGGTCATAGACCTCGAGATCGATGGTCAGCTCGGTGAAATCGGGGGAGCGGCGCGACATGCTGATATTGTCGATATTGCCGTCATGCTCGGCGATCACGGTGGCGACCTGGGCAAGGCTGCCGGGCTCGTTGACGTTATGCACGAGAATCCGCGCCGGAAAACGTTGCGGCATGGTCTCGTCGACGTCCCAGCGCACGTCGAGCCAGCGCTCCGGCTCTTCCTCGAAATCCTTCAGCGCCGGCGACTGGATCGGATAGATCGTGATCCCCTCACCCGGTGAAACGATGCCGACAATGCGGTCGCCCGGCACCGCGCCGCCGTTCGGGGCGAACTTGACCGGCAGGTCGGAATTGAGGCCACGCACCGGGATCACCGACGCGCTGCGCGCCGGATGCGGCGGCGATTTCAGCTTCAGCTTGTCCGCGAGGCTTCTCTTGGCCCCGTAACGCACCATCCGCTCTTCCTTGTAGTCCGGATACATCGCCCGCGCGACGTCGGACGCCTTCAGTTCGCCGCGCCCGACGGAGGCCATCACGTCTTCGATCGAGGCGCGCGCCAGCCGGGGCAGCGCGCCCTTCAGCTTGTCATCGGCGTATTCGATCTTGGCGCGGGCAAACAGGCGGTCGACGATACGGCGGCCAAGTCCGGCATATTGATCGCGCACGGCGGTCCGGGTGGCGCGGCGGATCGCCGCCCGCGCCTTGCCGGTGACCGCGAGCGACTCCCAGGCCGACGGCGGCGCCGCCTGCGCCTGCGAGGTCAGGACCTCGACCTCGTCGCCGTTCTGCAATTCGGACGACAATGGCGCGAATTTACCGTTGATCTTGCAGCCGACCGCGCTGTTGCCGACGTCGGTATGCACCGCATAGGCGAAGTCGATCACGTTGGCCTGACGCGGCAGCGCGATCAGCTTGCCCTTCGGGGTGAAGCAGAACACCTGGTCGTGGAACAGTTCGAGCTTGGTGTGCTCCAGGAACTCTTCCGGATTGGCGCTTTCGGACAGGATGCCGACGGTGTGGCGCAACCAGGCAAAGGCGTTGGACTCGTGCTTGAGCCGCTCGGTCGGCGAGCCCTCCCCCTCCTTGTAGAACGCATGCGCAGCGATGCCGAATTCGGCGATCTGGTTCATCTCCTCGGTGCGGATCTGCAATTCGACGCGCTGCTGGCCGGGACCGATCACGGTGGTGTGGAGCGAACGATAGTCGTTCTGCTTCGGCGTCGAGATGTAGTCCTTGAAGCGCCCCGGCACCACCGGCCAGGTGGTATGGACGACGCCGAGCGCGCGATAGCAGGATTCGACGTCACCCATCACGACGCGGAAACCGTAGATATCGGACAATTGTTCGAAGCCGACCGACTTGCGCTCCATCTTGGTCCAGATCGAAAATGGCTGCTTGCGGCGGCCATAGACCCGCGCGGTGATGCCGTTCTTCTGCAAATTCTTCGAGAGCTGGCTTTCGATCTCGCCGATCAGATTGCGGTTGCGCTCGGCCAGTGCGTCGAGCCGCTGCATCACCACCGCATAGGCTTCGGGATCGAGCGTGTGGAACGACAGGTCCTCGAGCTCTTCGCGCATTTCCTGCATGCCCATGCGGCCGGCGAGCGGCGCATAGATGTCGAGCGTCTCCTCGGCGATCCTGCGACGCGAGGCGTGCGGCACGAATTCCAGGGTCCGCATGTTGTGCAGGCGGTCGGCGAGCTTGATCAGCAGCACGCGGACATCGTCGGCGATCGCCAGCAGCAGCTTGCGCAGGTTCTCGGCCTGCTTGGCCTCGCGCGAAACCAGCTCCAGCCGCTTCAGTTTGGTGAGGCCCTCCACCAGAGCGCCGATCTCGTGGCCGAACACGTTGTCGATCTCTGCGCGCGTCGCCTCGGTGTCCTCAATGGTGTCGTGCAGCAGCGCTGCGACGATGGTGGCATCATCGAGCTTGAGGCCGGTGAGGATCGCCGCGACCTCGAGCGGATGCGAGAAATAAGGATCGCCCGATGCGCGGGTCTGGGTGCCGTGCGCCTTCATGGCGTAGACATAGGCGCGATTAAGCAGGTCTTCGTCGGTGTCCGGATTGTACGAGCGGACACGCTCGACCAGATCGTATTGCCGCATCATGCGCGAGCGGGGGGATTTGGGCCGCTCCACCGCGGGCAAGGCCGGCGCCACCGCGACCGAATCGGTCGCAGCCTGCATTTGCCGGGATATGCGGCGCCAGAACGCCATCGAATTACTGCCTCATCCGCGCGCCGAGCTCGGCCCGCTGCAAGAATGCCTCAAGAACACTAATGCGATTTCGAGCGAAGCTGCACCCCGTTAGGGGTCCGCGAACGATCAATTTCGCATGGCTTGGGACGATTGTGATGCCGAACCCGGCCAAGCTGCCGCCAACCCGGTTCAGGCGATCTCGCACCCATCCGCCAAGCACGCACCGTACCTGAAAAAATGTCAACAAAAGCAAAGGCCCGGACGAATGTCCGGGCCTTTGTCAGATCAGGGTGTTCGGGACGTCCCGTTGCCGGGTCTATTCGTCCTCTTCGGGCTGCTCTTCCGGCGGCGCCAGGCCCTCGAGGCCCTTCAGGAGCTCTTCTTCGGTCATGCGCTCGACCGCGACCTCGGTGTCGTCGGCATCGACGCTGGCGCCGGCCGAGCCGATCAAAGGCACGGTATCGGGCTCAGGCTCATCGACTTCGACGAATTTCTGCAGGGAATGAACCAGTTCCTCGCGCAGGTCTTCCGGGGAGATCGAGGAGTCGGCGATTTCCCGCAGCGAAACGACCGGATTCTTGTCGTTGTCGCGGTCAACTGTGAGTTGTGATCCGGACGAGATCATACGGGCGCGATGTGCTGCCAGCAGGACCAGGTCGAACCGGTTGTCGACCTTATCAATGCAATCTTCCACGGTGACGCGCGCCATAGACTGTCGCTCCGTTAAATGGGGCCCAATATGTCGGTTATGGGGGCTAGTTATAGGGGCGGATGGGGTTTCGCAAGACTAAATTTGTGATTTGCCTTCTTAATGGGCTCTGGTAACCATCTCCGGGGCCAGAAGGGCCGGAGCGTCCGAAGACGGCGGGACACCGTTCGGGACAAGTATTCTCTCCTTACAACGTCAAAAGACTAGGTATTTCGCCCTCGCCTCACCATAATTGCAGTGGTGATTGTCGTGGGGAAAGATTCACCGAACTTTAGGCAGCTGAACTGGAAAGTGCGCGCGGTCGATTCCCGCTGCGCTAAAAACGTAACAACAACGCGAGAACCCTTTGATGTCACCCGTTTCCAACAAGATCGCGCTCTTCATCGACGGCGCCAATCTCTATGCAACCGCAAAGACACTCGGCTTCGACATCGACTACAAGCGCCTTCTCAAGGAATTCCAGAGTCGCGGTACGCTAGTGCGGGCGTTCTACTACACGGCGATCATCGAAGATCAGGAATATTCATCGATCCGTCCTTTGATCGACTGGCTCGACTATAATGGCTACACCGTCGTCACCAAGGCGACCAAGGAATTCATAGACGCCAGCGGCCGCCGCAAGGTGAAGGGCAATATGGACATCGAGCTCGCCGTCGATGCCATGGAGCTCGCCGAGCACGTCGATCAGATCGTGCTGTTCTCCGGCGACGGCGATTTTCGCTCCCTGGTTGAAGCCGTGCAGCGGCGCGGCGTTCGCGTCACGGTGGTGTCGACGATTTCGAGCCAGCCGCCGATGATCGCCGACGAGCTGCGCCGCCAGGCCGACGTCTTCACCGATCTGGTCGAACTGCAATCGAAGCTCGGCCGTGACCCCTCGGAGCGCCCGGCTCCGCGCGAGCCGCGTCATCACGCCCCGCAATTCCTGCAGCGCGCCACCACCATGGCGCCGCGGGCCGCCGGCGACGACGATTTCGAAGATTGAGAATGATCCGCTGCACTGCTAGAGCCCGGTTCTGGAATCAGAACCGGGCTTTGGCTTTTGTCGTGACGCGTTTTCTTGACACCATCCGGTATCCGCTGCGCTCGAAAACGCTATGGTCGTAGATGGCTAGCGTCGCCGCCCTTCCCGCAACCGAACCCGACCGCAACTGCCCGCTCTGCCCGCGGCTCGCCGAATTTCGTGGGCAGGCGCGCCTGCGCGAGCCGGGCTGGCACAATGCTCCGGTGGCCTCGTTCGGCGATCCGAAGGCCCGGCTATTGATCGTGGGGCTCGCACCGGGCCTGCAGGGCGCCAATCGCACCGGACGCCCCTTCACCGGCGACTACGCCGGCGACCTGCTCTATGCGACCTTGCTGGAACATGGCTTTGCCAAAGGCAGCTATCAGGCACGGCCCGACGACGGGTTGCGGCTGGCCGACTGCCGGATCAGCAACGCGGTGCGCTGTGTGCCGCCGCAGAACAAGCCGCTGCCGGTCGAGATCAACACCTGCCGGCAATTCCTGATCACGACCATCGCCGGCATGCCAAAACTTCGCGCCATCGTGGCGCTCGGGCGCATCGCCCATGAATCGACGGTGAAAGCGCTGGGGCTGCGAAACGCCGCGGTGCCATTTGCGCACGGCGCCGTGCATACGGCCGGCGCGCTCAGGCTCTACGACAGCTATCACTGCTCCCGCTACAACACCAATACGCGCGTGCTGACGCCGGAAATGTTTCGCAATGTGTTTGCGAAAGTAAGGGCGGATCTGGATTCGTAGCGTGGGCAAAGGCGCGCTTGCGCCGTGCCCACCATCTTCATCGAAACGAGCATGGTGGGCACGCTTCGCTTTGCCCACCCTACAAGATCAAACCCGGTTTTCCTTCAGCCACGCCAGCACGTCGCCGGCATTCCGGTCCGGCGGAAACACCGGATAGAACACGTGGCTGATGCGCCCGCCATCGATGATCAGCGCCAGCCGCTTGATCAGCGTCAGCCCCGCCACCTCCATGGTCGGCAATTTCAAGGCGCGGGTCAGCGTCAGCTTCTCATCCGACAGCACCGGGAACGGCAGATGCAGCCGCGACGCCATTTCGGTCTGGTAGATGTTGCATTGCGTCGACAGGCCGAAGACGTGCCTGGCGCCGGCCGCCTTCAGATCGGCGAACAGATCGCGGAACGAGCAGGTCTGCGGCGTGCAGCCGCGCGCGCCCGGGATCATGTCCCAATCATCGACCAGACTGATCTTGCCGGGCTCGCCGGTGCGGGGATAGGCGAATACGACGACCCTGCCCGGCAACGCCGACAGCGTTACCGAATTGTCGTCGGTCGCCATCAGGCTGAGCGGCGGGATCGCCAAGCCTACCAGATGGGCGGCTGCGCCATCATCCGACGGCGCCGGAATCTTGCTCCAGTCGACTTCCAGCAGATTTTTTTGATTCATTTCGGTAACTCTCCAACGGCTGTCATTGCCTGCGACAAACGCGAAGCGTTTGCGCAAGGGAGCACTTGCGACGAAGCAATCTATTCTTCCTTGGCCGCACGATGAATTGCTTCGCTTCGCTCGCAATGACGGAAGACATTAGGTAGCCGCTACCCCCGCGCCCGCAGCAAGCGGCCTTTTTCCCGGCCCCAGTCGCGTTTCTTCTCGCTCTCGCGCTTGTCGTGCAGCTTCTTGCCCTTGGCCACCGCCAGCAGCAGCTTGGCGCGGCCGCGCTCGTTGAAATAGAGTTTTAGCGGAATCAGCGTCATGCCGTCGCGATCGACCGCGCCCATCAGCTTGTTGATTTGCTTGCGGTGCAGCAGCAGTTTGCGCGGCCGCTTGGGCTCGTGGTTGAATCGGTTGGCCTGCAGATATTCGGGGATATTGGCGTTGATCAGCCAGATCTCGCCGTCCTTGGTGTCCGCATAGGACTCCGCAATGGTGGTCTTGCCGTTGCGAATTGATTTCACCTCGGTGCCGGTCAGCGCGATGCCGGTCTCGATGGTGTCCTCGATCGCATAGTTGAACCGGGCCTTGCGGTTCTCGGCGACGACCTTGATCGGGCGCTCGTTCTTCTCGGCCACGTTAGCTCTTCTTGAGGAGATCGCGGATCTCGGTCAGCAGCTCTTCCTGGCGCGTCGGCTTCGGCGGTGCCGCGGGCGCGGCCTCATCCTTGCGCTTCAGCGTGTTCATGGCGCGAATGACGATGAACAGCACGAAGGCGATGATGACGAAATTCAGTGTCAGGGTCAGGAAGCTGCCCCAGGCCAGCACGGCGCCCTGCTTCTTGGCATCGGCCAGATTGGTCGCCGTCACCGACTTCGACAATCCGGTGAAATAATTGGAGAAGTCGAGACCCCCGGTGATCGCACCGATGATCGGCATGATGACGTCGCCGACCAGCGAGGTCACGATGGCGCCGAAGGCCGCACCGATAATGACGCCGACGGCAAGGTCGACCACGTTGCCCTTCATCGCAAATTCGCGAAATTCCTTCAACATAGTCGGTTTCCTTCGTGCATCAGGCGAAGTGAGAGGCCGGCCTTAGTTGATCAGGCCGGCATGGACCATGGCGTCGCGGATCACCTTGCCGGTTGGCGGCGTCACATTCATCAGCGGCAGACGCACTTCTTCTTCCAGCCGTCCCAACAGCTTGAGGCCATGCTTGGCTCCCGCGAGGCCCGGCTCCTTGAAGACGGCATCGTGCAGCGGCGTCAACCGGTCTTGAAGCTTCAGTCCGGTGGCGAAATCGCCCTTCAGGACGGCCGTCATCAGCTCGGCGCACAGTTTCGGCGCCACGTTGGCGACCACCGAAATGCAACCATGTCCGCCCGCCGCCATGTAGGCCAGCGCCGTCATGTCCTCACCGGAGAGCTGGATAAAATCCGGTCCCATCGCATGGCGCTGTTGCGACACCCGGGCGAGATTGGCGGTGGCGTCCTTGACGCCGGCGATGTTCTTCAACTCGAACAACCGGGTCATGGTCTCGACGGACATATCGACGACGGAGCGCGGCGGGATGTTGTAGATGATGATCGGGATGCCGATCGCGTCATTCACCGCCTTGAAGTGCTGATACATCCCTTCCTGGGTCGGCTTGTTGTAATACGGCGTTACCACCAGCACGGCATCGGCGCCGGCCTTCTCGGCGTGGACAGCCAGATCGACGGCCTCGCGCGTGGAGTTCGAGCCCGCCCCGGCGATGACAGGCACGCGCCCCTTTGCCTCCTCGATACAGATCTCGACCACACGGTGATGCTCAGCATGGCTCAGCGTCGGGCTTTCGCCGGTGGTACCGACGGGAACGAGACCGTGCGAACCCTGCTCGATTTGCCAGCTGACGAGACCGCGGAACGCCGCCTCGTCGAGCGAACCGTTCTTGAATGGCGTGACCAAGGCGGTGAAGGATCCCTGGAATTTTGTCTTGGCTGCCATGGATTTCCTCCCAACGCGTTCGTGACGGCACGGCTAAAAATGACCAGCCAATTCATATCGGGTCTGGCGATCTGGCGAAAGGGCCGAAGGATATGACCACAGGCCTTTGTTTTTGACGCATTTTCCGGCCGCGAGGCGCAAACGTTCCCGGATCGAATCCGGAAGACTCGAAAACGCCGCAGCCGCGATTTTGCCGTGGTGTTGGCGCAAACACTCCGGGCCGCGACGTTTTTAGCATTTTGTCCACATATTCAATCAAATAGACCTAAGGCTTGAGCGATTGAGTGATTCGCCGCCGCAGAGGAAATCCGTGACCCGCTCCGCCCGCGCAGCCGCATTGCGATCGACCGCACTGGCGACAGGTCTGGTGATGGCGGTCGGGCTATCTGCAATGTCGGTGGAGGCCTGGGCCCAGCCGAAAGTTCCATTGCCGAAGCCGCGTCCGATCGCCCGCAACGTGGTCCCCAAGACCACCCCTGCAAGTGCCACCCCTGCAAGCGCCACACCTGCAAGCCTCACACCTGCAAACCCGACGGCTGCGATCCCGACGCAACATGCTGCGCCCGCAACGACGGCTCCCGCCGCGCCAATTCCAGCACCGGTGCTGGCGCCTGCGACGCGCCAGCACGCCGCCCTGCCCGCCACGCGCAAGCCCGTGACCGCCGCCGCGGTTGCCGCGACGTCGTCGACCTCGCAGTCCGACAAGGACGCGCTGGAGAACGTCATCGAGCTCATTCGAAAGCGCAAACCGGGGGATGCGACGCAAGCACAGGCCGCGATTTCCGATCCCGTCGCCCGCAAGCTTGCGGAATGGGTGATCCTTCGCAGCGATGACAATGGCGCTTCGGTCGAGCGCTATCGCACTTTCGTTTCGGCCAATCCGAGCTGGCCTTCGCAGACCTTCCTGCGCCGGCGCATCGAGGCCGCGCTGTGGGACGACCGCCGCGACGACGCCACGGTGTGGTCGTGGTTCGAAAACGAATCGCCGATCTCCGCCAAGGGCAAGTTCGCGCTGGCGCGGGTGATGATCGGACGCGGCGATCGCGCCAATGCGGAACGCCTGGTGCGCGATGCCTGGCGGCACGACGGCATGTCGGAGGACACCGAAAACGCCGCGCTCGATCTGTTCGGCGCCCTGCTGACGGCCGGCGATCACAAGGCGCGGATGGATTTTCTGCTCTATGGCACCGAGCAGGAAGCCGGCGGCCTGCGCGCTGCGAAGCGGCTGGGTGCGGGCCACATGGCCTTGGCCAAGGCGCGCATCGCTGCCAACAAGAAGGGCTCGAACCTCCGGGCCTTGCTGGACGCGGTGCCGCGCGAACTGCACGGCGATCCCGGTTACACCTTTGCCAGGATCCAGCTGCTGCGTCGCGAGGAGAAATTTGCCGAGGCCGCCCAGCTGATGCTGAGCGCGCCGAAGGATCCGGGCCGCCTGCACAATCTCAACGAATGGTGGATCGAGCGGCGGCTCCTGGCGCGCAAGATGATGGACGTCGGCGAACATCGCAACGCCTATCTGATCGCGCGGGATGCCGCCCTGCCCTCGCGCGACATCTACAAGACCGAGCAGGAGTTCACCGCCGGCTGGATTGCGCTGCGCTTCCTCAAAGACCCAGCGGTGGCCGCCCAGCATTTCGCGCGGATCGGCGTCGGCAGCGTGAACCCGACCGCGCTGGCCCGCGCCGGCTATTGGCAAGGCCGTGCCGCGGAAGCCGCCGGCCGCGCCCAGGAGGCCCGCGCCGCCTACACAAGGGCTGCCGAACAGTCGACCAGCTATTACGGCCAGCTGGCGCGCGCCAAACTTGGATTGCCGCAGATCGAACTGAACGGCGTCCCCCGCGGGCGCGGCGCCGAGCGGCTCGAGATCGTGCGCGCGGTGCAATTGCTCTATGAGCTCCAGGAGCGCGAGCTCGCCATCCCGATTTTCGGCGACATGGGCGAGAACGGCGATCCTGACGCGCTGGCCGGGCTCGGCGAGCTGACCGCGCGCTACACGGATGCACGCGGCATGCTGTTGCTCGGCAAGGCCGCCCTCAATCGCGGCCTGCCGTTCGACCACTACGCCTATCCCGTCAACGGCATCCCATCGTTCAAGCAGATCGGCCCCGAGGTCGAGCAAAGCGTTGTCTACGCCATCTGCCGGCAGGAAAGCGCCTTCAACCAGGCCGTCGTCTCGCCGGCGCAGGCCTACGGGCTGATGCAGGTGACGCCGGACGCCGGGCGCTATGTCGCCAAACGGGCCGGCGTCAGCTTCGACCTCAACCGGATGAAGACCGATCCGGTCTACAACGCCGCAATGGGCGCCGCCGAGCTCGGCGGCCTGCTCGAGGACTATCGCGGCTCCTACATCCTGACCTTCGCCGGGTACAATGCCGGCCGCGGCAGCGTCAAGAAATGGATCGAGCGCTATGGCGATCCGCGCGACCCCAAGGTCGACGCGGTCGACTGGGTCGAACAGATCCCGTTCTCCGAAACGCGAAACTACGTGCAGCGGATCATGGAGAACCTGCAGGTCTACCGTGCGCGGTTCGGCGGCGGGACCAGGCTTCAGATCGAAGCCGATTTGCGGCGCGGCTCCAGCGTCGAGTAGCGCCGTCGCACGAGCGTGCCCCCGGGGCGGTCTTGCCTACTGCTGCCCGCTCCGAATCCTCCGTTTCGCAACGTTCGGTTTGCTCGTTTGGGCAAAGTAGGGATTGCGGTCGCAAAAGGCGTAGCGGCCCGACGCGGTGTCCAGACACTGCTGGTAGGTATCGAAACTGCAATCCCCCACCGAGCTAACGTAATTGGCGCCCTTGATGCAGAACGGATAGTCCCGTGCCTGGGCTGAAGCCGTCCTGATGCCGGTCGAAACGGCAGCAGAAAGCGCGACGGCGATCGAGAACAAACAACGCATCGTGTGTCACCTCTGAAGGGTGGTCTTTCTTGAAGCCCGGGAAATGGCTTCCGGTAACATCCGACCGACCGGCACCCTACATCAGGCACCCGATCGCGCCACTTGATGCTCGCGTCAACTTGTCGTGGCGCGAGCAAACCTCGCGCAATGTCTTGCCGAACAAAGCAAAGCCCCCGGCAGTTTCCCGCCGGGGGCTCGCTTAGACGTTGATCAGACGAACTGGATTACCAGTTGCGCTGAGCGCGGAGCAGCATGCTGACGGTGTTCTGGTCCTTCAGCTCGTACACAGCTGCCGGCTTCGCGATACCAGCCTGGGCTGCGGGAGCAATCAAGCCAACAAACTTCTGGTCGAGATGGGTATAGGTAACATCCGCCGAGAAGGTCAGGCCCTTCACAGGCGTCCAGCGAGTGATGAGACCGAGCTGGGCGACGTTGAAGTCCGGGTTACAGGTGGTGATACCCGCAGCGCCTACGAGGCCTGTGAGAGCGCCGCCGGGGCCGCAGAGCAGAGCAGTTCCGCCGTTACCATACTTAAGCTGGGCGTAAGCTCCGTAAAGCGACGAACTCCAGTAGGGATCCCAGTTGTGGTTGAAGGCACCGCGCATACCCCAGGTCTGAACCTTGGAAATGCCGGTTCCCAATCCGAAGATCCCGTCAGCTACTGCAGCGAGGCCAACGCTCTGATAGGCGCCCGGTACACCGGTGCCGCCGTACATCGCGAAGCCCTGCGGAGCAAGGTTCTGGAAGTTATAGCGGGTTGCACCGTCGGTGTAGACCGCCTGGATGTTGATCGTGTCGCCGGGGCCGGTCGGGATGTTCTTGATCTGCAAGGCACCCTGGACAGCCCAGCCCCACGTGTCGCTGGGATGACCGGTGGGTTCAGTGGCACCGTAGTAAGCAGCATGAATGTTATGCCCCACTGCCGACAACTGGACCATACCCCAAGCCTGATCGGCCTTGAGCACGCCGATGATATCCGGAACCCTTGAGCCGCCGATATCGCTGGCACCGTAGCCGCCACCTGCGAAGGCTGCGGGGGCGACGAGGCCTGCACTCGTGTTGATCACGTTGGCCTGAGAGTACTGGGTCTGATCCTGGAGCGACACGGTGCCCGAGATACCGTTGCCGAACTGAGCGGTGTAGGTGAACTGGTTCACACCAGTGACCATGCCGCTGCCGCCGACGAGACCGTCGAAGTTGTTGCCCGGATAGTTGTTCCAGGGAGCGTCGAACTGCGAGATCGTCTTACCCATCGTGAACCCAGCGAACTGGATGAACGCATGGTAGACGCCGAGTGAACCGCCCGAGAGACCGCCGTCAGACGGGTTGCCAACGCCACCGAAGCCGCCGGCCTGCGCAGCGCCAGAGTAGAACGTGCCGCCGAGGCCGTTACCGGCGTAGGCGCCCGACGTCCAGGAGAACGTCGCATCGAAGTAGGTGCGGAGGACGCCGTATTCGGTCGCCGTGCGCGTATCGATGTTCAGGTCCTGGCGGGAACGAGCGGTGTAATAGTTCGACAGGCGATTTTGAGCGCCGGCCTGGGTCTGGTAAGCACCGCCGAACACCGAGTTGGTGCCGAGCGCCACTTCAACGCGCAGGTAGCCACCCAGCTTGATGCAGGTGTCCGTGCCGGGGATGTAGTAGAAACCAGCACCGTACAGGGAGCAGATCCTCACGTACTCGACCGCTTTGGCCTTGACGGGAAGATCGGCAGCCTGAGCTCCACTCATGGCGAGGAGACCCGCCGCTGAGCCGAGAATAAGGCTCTTAACCATCTTCATGATAACCTCCAAGTTGCTCTGTAGGGAAGGTTCCGGATCCGCCGGGTGCAAACACCCTAAGGTTGGTTCCCTTAATCCCATGAAACCCGCTTAGTCGCTTCGCGCCTTCGGACCACTCCCGCTTAACGCGAGGGACTTAAGCGAACCACCTAACGGGACGACCTCGGGATGCCCCCCTCCGTCGCGTGATCACAATTACCGAGGACTTCTGCACACGCAACAAAGGAACCGCTTCCAGACGCATGACTCAGCGCCTTTTCCAGAGGGTGTTGCACAAATAACACGCGGACGTGATCGGACTTTCTCCGTAACTAATTGTTTCAAATAGACATTTTTTAAAAGTTCCATTTGCCTCCCGAATTGTTGCTGGCGGCCGGCCGGCGGGCGGTTTTCCCTCCTCGGGCATGTCGCAGCGTCGAATCGAGCACCCGAAATCACCGAATCCCCGTCAGACCGTCACACCCGTGGTGAAACGTAGAATCGGCGAAACGACCGCCGTAATGCCCGTTCGCCGCCATATATCCATCGCAACCATATAAAGGCTCAGAGGCCGCGGGTGTCGCATTACCGGAACGGGTGCGGCCACGAACAGCTCTGCGGAACCGCCCCAGGATTGCAAAAGTCCCTATTACCTGGCGGCCGAAACGCGCCTTTACCTTTGCGGCTAACCCGCCTCATCAGAATCCGCGGTGGGTGGCGCCGAATCGCTGAAAGCGTGTCGCGTGAATCAACGGATCCCGCATTTTGAAGACGTCAAAGCCAGCACGCGCGCGAAATGATCCCAAAGCCGGCTTTATTGAACGGACGCCGCCTGACCGCCTGGCCGCACGGGGGCTTCCGAAGCCCTCAAGGAAGCCTCTCAAACCGGCGCCGCTAGATGCGAATTGGCGTACCAGCCGTGCCGGGAGGCGGCAGCGTCGCTAAATGGCCCCGGCGTAACCTGAATCTGCCGCTTGCGGCCCGCCCCCGCGTCGGGCATATCCGCCCTTACGGAGCTGTGGCCGAGTGGCTGAAGGCGGCGGTTTGCTAAACCGTTATAGGGTTGTAAAGCCCTATCGAGGGTTCGAATCCCTCCGGCTCCGCCACCCGCCTTCGCTTACGCTTCGGCGCGGCGTGCCGCGGTGAAGCCCAAGCGAAGGCGGTTGCCGCCCCATAGCTGCGAAACGGCAACGGCAGGCTGGTTCGAACGTTCTCCCCTCGCCGCCTTGCTCTTGCTTCGACAACACACTTGCATCCGTAAAAAACGATCATGCGCCAGTCTTAGACCGGCACTGATTGACGGATATCATCACCCCGGATGAACGCGAACAACGAGCCTCGCAAATCCGCCCTCTATCTGCTGCTGCCTGCCATCCAGATATTGGGGACGATCACTTTCATCTGGCAGGCAATGCCTGAGTTCAGGCAGGTCGCAATCAATCCCGGCGAGCAGTTGCCGCGTGACGGCTGGTCCGATCTCATCTCCTTCAGCCGTCTATGCGTGATGCAAATCGCGTTCTGGTGCCGTGAGCGCTGGGTTCCGATTCCTTTTCGGAGTCCGAACGTCGCCAGAAACCGCCAACGAAAAAACCCGCCGGATGAGATCTCCGGCAGGCTCAAGTCAGGGTTAGCAACACGTTGCGAAAAACAACGCTGCGAATAATCATCGCGCGTGCGCATCGGTCCGGGGGATAGCCAGCCTCATATCTTGTTCCGGGCGCAAACTTTACAGGAATGGCTCAAGCGGCTGAAAGTGCTGCTTCGGCTCACCAGGATGCTGCAATCTTTCTTCCCTATGCCCGGGAACAAGTGGCAATTCTTGGCGTTATCCCGCGTCTGAAAGACACGGACATAGGACCCCTAAACGGCTTCAGCGCGCTTCCCCCCCGTGCGCTGAGGCCGTTCTTTTTTTGAGGCTTCGCCGCGGCAGCAACCAGCGTTGTCGTCAGCTCGCCGCCTTGACGACCTCGATCCCACCCGGCCCGCGGACGTCTCATAGGTTAAACAGTTGCGGATTGCTCGTGACGTATTCAGCCCAAAGCTCGCGCATCATCCGCCTTACGTCCTCAGCCCTGAAGCCGCTTCCATTCGGATGTCTGTTTGCGAGTTGACCTGAGCGTTCGATTCCCGAAAAGGGATCGCCCGGATATGGCGTGAAGGCTGCGTCGGTCGGCTTATGCACGATGCCTTGCGGAGTGATATTGAACTGGTCGCGCCTGACTAAAGTGCTCTCCATTGTCGACGTCCTGCGGCCAACAGGTCAAAGGCCTGAACGATACCTTGCAGGGAAAAGCGAGGAAGTGAGGATAAGTTCCTGGCGTTCGGATCAGTCGAAAGCTGCACGCTGAGTGCTGCCATCCCATCGGTTGATAACGAACGCAAACGAGTGCGAGTACCAATCGTTCCGCGGCCACTGATTTTGAATGAGCCGGCGCAAATCAAAAACGCCGGGCAAAGAAAAACCCTGCCGATCACAGGGACTAACCTGCCCAATTGCCACTTGTTCCCGGTCTAGCGAGCAAGCCGCGGCACGGCGACCGCCCCGCCACGTCGTGTGCGGCGGGCTGTCGGCTTCCTCTGGCCCGCTGGAACATTTGATCTTCTGTTCTGTTCTCCAAGAACTGTTTAAACCCTGGAGGATGAAATGAAGACTCTCGTCACTGCCGCTCTTTTGAGTGTTGCCGTAATTAGCACCCCGGCTTATGCCCAGACCGCTCAGCCTGCTGATCGCGCTGCCCCGGCCGCGACCACCAGCCCGGCGGCTTCCAACACCAAGATGATGCTCAAGGGAAACTGGCGCGCGTCGAAGCTCATGGGCCTCGACGTCTACAATGAAGCCAATGAAAAGTTGGGTGATGTCAACGAAATCATCCTGGACAAAAACGGCAAGGTTAGTGCTGTCGTTATCGGCGTCGGCGGCTTCCTGGGAATGGGCGAGCACGACATCGCCGTTTCCATGGACAAGTTGAAGTTCATGGAAGAGCCCGCCCGGACCGCGTCAACCGCTCCGGCGACGACAACCGCTCCGGCGACCACGCGTGATAGCACTACCGGCGCGGCCACAGCTCCCGCCCCCGCGCGCACGGCCGGCGCCAATGATTGGGTACCCGATCATGCCGTGATGAGCGGCACCAAGGAGCAGCTCAAGGCGATGCCGCAGTTCAAATATTCGGATTACAACTAGGCTCGAAATTGAGGGGGCCCATCCTGGGCCCCCTTTTTCTTAACGATGATCACGGCCGGGGGACTTCCGCCGCTGCGCGGCTACGTCATTTTCTCCGGATCCTGTCCGGATAACGACAAACGCTAACTTCGGGGGCTGGCCGGGGGCGTCGTCGACGTTTGTGGCGGCGCGGGCTGGAGTTCGCCAGTCCCGTGGGGCACACAGGTGCCCACGTTGCTTAACAGCCGTTTGGCTTGCACGTCACGTGCTCTGGCATACTCGCGCCGACGCTCGAAGTTGACGGCAGCCCCGCGGTCCCAAGCCTCGAATGCATCAGCATAGTGCTTGCGCATCTGTTCTTCCGCGGCGAGACACTCGGAGAACTTCTCGAACACCAGGTTTGTATTCACGGGGGTGATGCCGCCGACCAGGACCACGAGCATCCATTTCATCATCCGCGCCCACGCTGTTGCCCTGCACACAACAGCGAGAACCCTGTTAAGTTCCAGCATTCGGGAACAAGTGGCAATGGCCGGCGTTGAACGTTCCGTCTGGAGGATACCGGACATATGGAAACGGCCTCAGCGTCCTAACCCCGAGGCTGGGGCCGTTTCTGCTCGCCTCGGTGCTGGGGCGTCGCCGACTTCCTGGCGTCCCCGGCCGGCGCGGATTTGTTTGCCTGGACGGGATTCGCAATTTCGGCGACGCGACAAGGCATGCGGTCGTCGACGAGCACCCGGACGGTGCTCACATTTGAACCTTCCAACCCTCACGCGTCACTCATCCCGTAGGTCTTCGTGGCCGAAGGGAGAGTAAACTTGCCAAATTCGCCGTTCGAGACGCTTGCGATCGCGGACGTGGTTGACCGGTTGGGACTGGAAAGCCATTTTTCGTACCACGACTATGACGACGACGGCCGCAGTATCCGTCACTATGCCGAGGACGCCATCATTGAGGGTGACCTCGACCTTGATGCGCTTTTTTGGAATGGTGTCGCGGGCATCTGGGCCGAGAAGGATTTGATCGTCAACGGCACCCTCTTCAATTGGGAGATCGATACGCCGGCCTGCTTCCTTGCTGTCGGCCGCGACCTGCGCTGCAAGAACCTGGTCGCGAGCAGCGCCGACATCAGGATCGCCAGGGACGCGCGGATCGATGGTGTACTGAGTTCGACCTACAATCACGGCTTTATCGAAGTCGGCCGGAACGTCCACGCAAGGTACTTCGTCATTGATGATCACACGACCATCGTGCGCGGGAACGCCGACGCACGCGGCTGGAAAGACGCCGAGCACGTCGAGGTCGCGCTGCCGGTGAGTTCCTGGATCGCGGAAGTTCGGCCCGAGTTCAAGGCGGAGTTCTTCGACGCCGACGGTGGCATGACCTGCCCCAACGGCAATGTCGAGCTGGTGCAAGCGCTGCTCGGAGGACGAGAGATCCTGCGCAACCTCTAGCGGATAAGCCCTAAACCTCGAATCCTAACGGCGTAGTTCGAGCTTGCAAGCGGCCTCTGTGCTCAAACGCGCCCGCGCGCTACGCAAAAAAAGCCGTCGTGCGCTCAATCACCCAATAGGCCGCCATGATGCCTATGGCGTACGCGACGCTCACATCGAGACGGTCAAGTGCCGGCTGTATCCGCGTGGGCTCCAGGAGCATTGACGCCAGATGGCGCAGCAATGCTATCAGCGACAAGACTGCGGCAACGAAGATGAGCTGCCCAATCTCCACCCCAACATTGAAAAACAGCAGCGCAACGGCGATCGAATGTTGAGGTAATCCCACCTCAGCCAGCGCGCCAGCAAATCCAAAGCCATGCAGGAGGCCGAAGGAGAAGGCAACGAGCCATGGCAGGCGCGCGGTCAAACTCGGCTTCCCACGGCGGGCGTTCAGAATCTCGACCGCAACCAGCATGATGCTGAGTGCTATGGTTGCCTCCAGGGGCGGACCCGGCACATTTACGAAGCCCAGCGCCGCCGCTGCAAGGGTAATGCTGTGCGCGATCGTGAATGCCGTAACCGTAATGGCCACGCGGCCCCAGCCTCGTACGAGAATCACCAGCGCCAGCACAAACAGCAAATGGTCGAAGCCGAAAAGAATGTGTTCGACACCCAGGTGCAGATAGGTCGCTGCGATTTCCCAAGCGCCGGGCACGGCTTGAATGATGAATGCCGTCTTCGTTGGAGAAAGCCGTTCGGTCTGTACTGCGCCGCCAAGGCTTTCGATCCGAACCAGTACATCAGTCGATGTGGCCGATAGTCCGTTGATGGACACCGGCTGCCCTATAAATCCTCCGTCCCGCCGAATGGTGCGGCGTTCAACATAGACTCCGTCGCTGAACGATGCACGGGGCGGCCCTACATCCTGAGTGCCCTCGGGCAGCTTGACGTAGATCGCGAGCCGCAAGTCGTCCCCGCGCGCAGGGATTTTGAAAAGAAAATTATACTCGCCGGGGCTGGTCTGGCGCATTTCCAGAT
The DNA here is from genome assembly GCF_018130125.1 of Bradyrhizobium sp. AUGA SZCCT0177. NCBI lineage: Bacteria > Pseudomonadati > Pseudomonadota > Alphaproteobacteria > Hyphomicrobiales > Nitrobacteraceae > Bradyrhizobium > Bradyrhizobium sp. AUGA SZCCT0177. The sequence continues at coordinate 179,850 of NZ_JAFCMA010000005.1, forward strand.
AGCCAGGCCGAAGTTCATCCGAGATCGCGGGTTGCGCCAGCAGCACCGCCAGAACAGCAATAAACAAACGAAAACGGGTCATCGACCAACGTCGGCCGACGCCGCCTTGGAAGGAGGCGCTTCCACCACGATTTCGTAGCGCTCCCGTAGCGAGGCATACAGCTTCTGTTCTGCCTCAAGGCGCCGCGCGTTCGCCCACTCTCGGCGGACGGCCGGCCGGACATCATCGAGCGGAGGCAAGCTGCCGGAAACTCGTTCGCTGATAAAGACGAAATGCTGTCCAAAGCTCGAAGAAACCGGCCCCTGCCAGCGACCCTTTTCCATCGCGAGTACCCGTTTGGCGAAGCTTTCGCCAAACTGGTTCGTTACCTTTGTTGCCGAGAAGCCCCGAAACTCCTCGCCAAGCAGAAAGGGATCGCCGAGTGCCGTCGTATCTACAGCCGCATCCGCGCCAGCCAGGACGCTCGCAACCTGTTTGCTGTCGCTCTCGATGGTATTCGGGCGCCGCCTGGCGCTCAGGAAGACGTGGCGGAATGTGATTTGATCGTCGGATTTGAAGCGCTCCGGATTGGATGCGAGGTAAGCGGCAAGCTGCTCATCGCTCGGTTCCGGCATGTCTGCGGCGAGAAATTCCATCTTCTGCCGCACGCGACGACGAATGATAACGTCGTCTCGGTCGAGCCCGGCCGCTTTGCCCTCGCGGTAGAAGACTTCGTCGCGGATGTAGTCTTCGATCAGCCCCTGCAGTTCCTGCTCGCTTGGTGGCCGCCGCCACGTTCGCACAAATCCGTCGCCGAGATTGGCTATCCGCGAGGCGGAAACGACGATTTTCTCAGGTGTCTCCGTGCTTCGCTTGCCGACCAGACCGTAGAGCGCGAACAGCATTGCGCCAAGAGCGAGGAACTGGAGTAATGGCTCTCTCAGCAGCCGAGCGATCAAGGCGTGTACCAAATCGGTGAGGTATAAGCGCGTTCGGTGGTCGTCATTCTGACTTCCGCCGGCATTTTGACACTGAAGTATTTTGCGTCATAGGCCGTCCAGCGCGGCGTCGGAATTTCGATCACCCGCACATAGTAGAACGCGCGCAATGCGGGGTCGAAATCGGGATCTTTCCATACCGTGATCATCTCACCCGCGCCGATCGTGTTCGTCCATGTCGCATTCGCGACATCGACCGTGCTGCCGACGGATGTTCTGCTGCGGCCGTCGGCGTCGATCGTGCGGCCTCCAGACACTGCGACATCATAAATGCGTTCCTGCGCCTGCCCGTCCTTGCCAACCCAGCCCTTGATGACCTGGATGCGATCCAGATTTGCGCCGATCGGATCCTTCAATGCGGCGACAATGAACGAAGGCGATTTTCCCTTTGGCGCATCGCTCAAATCGCCACCCATCGGCACACCCTTGGTGTAGCCAATTCGCGCCGGCGTGCGGTTGTTGGCATCGGCAGCCTCGAAGTCCCAGCCGCCGAAGAAGCGAACCGCCATGCGCGACCCGGTGGTGGCGTAGGTCTCGCGCCGCTTCATAGCGTCGAAAATCGCCTCACGGGTATTTTCAGTTGCCCATACCGCGGCGTACCCGGCCGCCGTGGTCTCCCAGCCCATGATAACGGCAATATTGGTTTTGACGAAGGGATGCGTCGCCCGGCCGGCGCTTGGTTCGGCGGAAGATGTCTTACCGAAGAAATTGTCCTCCTCGACGGCCGCGAGCGCGGTATGCGTATCGGTGCTGCCGACCAGGCCGAACTTGTATGGATTAACGCCGAGTTCGACCTCCATCTTGAGACCGTTCTTGAGCGCCGAACGGACATACTCGAATTCGAGCATCTCCGGCTTTTTCACTTCCGTCAGATCGAGGTTGCCCTTGTCCCATCGTTCGTAGTTTGCAAATTCATCATTGGGTGAAAGAAATGGATGGGTCTCGCCATCGCCCTTCATTTGCGTGGCTTCGTAGAGCGGCTCCCAGCGCATGCGGTTCTCCGCATATTCGCGGTCGATCCGCTTGCCATTGAACGATTCGATGATCGGAAACATCCGACCGTTGCTCAGATTTCCGTTGTGCGCCAGCGCAAGAATTTCGGCGCCGGTCTTCTCCTCAACCATCGCCATCCACTTCCAGAGATCGCGGGGATTTGGACTGCCAAGCGGCGGCTGCGTGGTGTAGGGTTCGACGAGGCTGGCCTTGGCCCCGTTGTCGCGCCAAATGACATTGCGATGAAGGTTGTTGCCGCCCGCGTTCGAAGTCCACTCATAGCCGATGAAAGCCGTGAAACGACCCGGTTCATTGGCTTCTTCCGCCGCTTTGATGGTTTCGCGCCAGGCGCTGCGATAGGCCGGCGTACCCGGCGTCGGGAAGCCCTTCGGCAGTTGCCCTTTGCCGAAACTGACGATGATATCCATCGCCGCCTGCGCACCTTTGCCGGAACTGATCTCGTCGTACCACTTCCGGCCCTGCGGCGTCGCCAGCAGGCCGGGATCCCCGCCGATCAGTTGCGGGAAAAAACCCATGCCGTCCGAATGATCCGCTACCACCATGAAATCCAGCGGGCGCGACAGTTTGGCACGTTGTCCGCTGGAAGCGATAACTTCCTCGCCCTTGGCAAAGCGATAGGCGTCCTTTGGACCGAGCCGAGCGCCGAACGCGCCGGCGTCCATCGAGTATGAGGTGTGCGTGTGCGTGTCGCCGAAGTACGGCCGTGTCGGAAAATTGCGTCCCGCATAGGGCGAGTAAGGCGGCTTGGACGGAAACACTTTATCGGCCGTTTCCTTGTCGAGCGTGCCGATGTCCGTGGTTAAGTCTTCTGCGGCGACCACAGTGACAAACAGGCTTGCGGCACAAGCGCCAGCCAGCGCGGCTCCGGACATGGAGGACAAACGGAACATCATCGGTGCCCCCCTATCACTTCAAGTAATGGCTTAAATAAATTTTGAACTGTCGCGATGTTAGGCCTTCCCGAAACCGCTTGGAAGCCCGCAGTATTTGGTCAGGCATACTACCGTTTCCGGACGTTGCCGTAACCGGCGCTTCCCTCCGAGAACGACATATGATCGCGTTACTTGGTGGCGATCCGGCGGGTGGGCGCCACAGTGCTGGTGGGGGCCATCGGCGATATCGAGAATGTCAGCCAGGTATTCCAACCCGACGGCCGGTTGGCGGCTTCAAATTCGCCGTAACCCTTCAGGTTCAGGTATCCCTGCATGTCGCCTACCGGAAAAAGGAACCCAATCTGCGGTCCGATCCCGAGGACACGCGATCGGAATCCACCCAGGATCGGATGGGCGCCGAAGTCATCCGTGATTTGCTGATAACCGTACCCCACAAGTCCGACGAACACCTGCTTGGACAGAAACTTGGACGCGCCCCAGTCGACGTGGAAATCGATGCCGCTCTGATAATCCCGATCCTTGTTTATGAAATTGTAGGTAAAGCCCGCGACCGCCGAAAATTCGTGCCCGGTTGCTGGATTGAAGTAGGTGTAGCCACCGCCCCCATCGATCGCGGCGTGACCAATCCCGAGATTGGCAAGGCGGGTTCGATCATAGGCCCCGACAGGAATGTCGCCGGTCACATAGGTCATGAAGTTGTGGACGCCGGCGTTCCATTTCAGTGTTGCCTGGGGATACAGATCGCCGACGGAAGTGATTGAATCGCCGAGAAAGCCGGTTCGAGTCGCGAAAAGCGGGCCGACCGCCGCCGTCAGCGTGCCGTCGATGCTGGCGCTCGACCGCCCGAACAGGCCGGTTACGCCGATGGCCAACTGCCCACCGAGCACCGGCGTCGCGAAGGTATAGGTGGGATTGAGCAGGATGAGATCAGCCTGCGCATTCAGGTTGAGGTTTAAATTTACGTTGACGGTCCTCGGAATCCTGCCGATCTCAATCTCTCTTGCCGCCGCCGCAGCGCCGGACGCCCCCACCGTGGTGTGATAATACACTTCGGCCATCGACCAGCCCGGCACGGTTGGCGCTGCTGCGAGGCTGCCGAAGCGGCCGGGGACCCAGTACGATACCCCGGCTTGGTCGGCCTGTACCGGCTCGGGCAGCACCCCGAACATCAGCGCTGCGAGCGCAAAACCGGCGTGCACGAGCCAGCGGCCTGTCCTTTGCTGGGATTTCGCATGTGCCATGTCTTAGCTCCCAGAGCGAATTGTTTCCGCTCATGGATTGAATGCCTCACCGCGTCTCGGCGCAACGCAAAAACCGATTGGCGGGACACGCCAGCCGTGGCTGTTGCTCGAAAACCACTAAAGCTACGCCAGGCCGTAAGCATCCCACCGTGCTTAGCAATCCAGATCAAGCAGCTCTTTGCTTTTGGGTTCGTTCGAAGCCAACTTCGGCCTAGAAGCCAGTGCAACTCAGACCAAGAAGGGCTCCGGCTCAATCAATCGTCGAAACAAAGGAGGCCAAAATGAAGACTCCGTTCGCGTTATCGGCGCTACTGATCACTGGGTTCATGGCCGCAAGCAGCGAACCGGCTGGTGCCGTAGTTTACTGCCAATACGTTTCGTATCCGGCTGGATGCGTCGTAAGACCTGGCGTCGTGCTGCGGCCGCGACCAGTCGCGCGAGCTGTGGTGACCCCCGGCGTCGGTGCGGCTGGTGTTGGCGTGCGGCCAGGAACACCGATGAATCGCGGGGGTCCGGTTAATCGGGTCGGCAGGCGCTGATATCCCAAAGCGTCCGGGCGGAGGCCTGCAAAACCGGCATAGTCGTCGTTGGCAGAAGCTGACGGACGTAATGCCCGCCTTTGTCGTCCACGTTGCGTAAGGGAACAGGGCTGATTGTGAGGAGCAGAGCGTATTTTTTCTGCTCTTGCGGACTTACATGCCTGGCGCCGAGATGACCGAGCAGAAGTGGGCGTCTCCGTTGCGACGGACGAATTAGTTTTCGATGGAAGCGGTCGACTTAGTCCGCAACACTCTCCGTGACTTCTTCCGTTTTCTGACTGAGTGCCATCACGAAGGGAGCGAAAAGATGAAAATCCCGGCGCGGATAATTCTGATTGTCCTGGCGATGATCAGTCTACAATCAGTGTCTTCCGCACAGATGCCCAGCCTCTCGCTCACCCCAGAGCAGTTGCAGGAGCTTGAGAAGAAGGGGTTTCAGGCAGACCCGAAGATCTTGCAGGATATCGCCACAGCCGGCCGACCACTCGGACGCTGGAAGGAAGGGCTCATGTTTGATGGCATCGCGCCGATGCCGTGGCTGAAGAGCGCAGCCAACTGGACCCCGGGTACGGAAGAGGTGCAGCCGGAAGAAATCCGCGTGACCTTCATGGGGAGTTCGCCTTTGCCACGACCGGGCCAAATGGGCACGTCGATCTATGTCGAGCTTGGCAACGGCAACCGCTTCATCTTCGATTTCGGCCCCGGCTCCATCGCCAACTATTTGGCCTCCCGCGTACCGCTGAACCAGATCAACGACATCTTCATCACCCACCTGCATTGGGATCATTTCGCTTCCGTCCCGTATGCCTTTGTGTTTGGTGCCTGGGGTGGCCGCTGGCACGAAACCTTCCGGATTAATGGCCCCTCCGGACGGACTCCGAAACACGGCATCAATCATATGGTGTATCATATGAAGGAGATGTTGTTTTGGCACATGGAGAACTTCAGTGCCGGTAGCCCGATTGGCAAAGGCTATGACATCGAAGTCAACGAGTTTGACTACAAGAATGACGGCGGCGTGGCCTACGAAAAGAACGGTGTCAGGATCACCCACTGGCAACAATCCCATGGGAGCGATGGCGCCTCGGCGTATCGTCTTGATTGGAACGGCATGTGTGTCGCGTTCACCGGAGACGGTCGCCCCAATTCGCTGACAATAACGTACGCCAAGGGTTGCGACCTGCTGATCACCGAGATTCAGCCGGAGACGGTGGCCATCAGCTCTTCGGTGTCAGGCACCATGCCCCTGACTTCGCGCACTACCATTGATGGCTGGCATAATCCCGCCTACGCCGCTGGGTACCTCTACAATGAAGTGAAGCCGCGCCTCGCGATGGCAACTCACGTGTCATACGACGAGTACGTGATGCCGGAACTCGTGGCAGAAGTGCGCCACCATTGGAAGGGTCCGTTCCAGTTTGGTGCGCCGGACATGGTAGTTGTGAACATGACCAAGGACAAAATTTGGGTACGGGATGGCGTAGTGCCCAAGTATCCAAACATGGCGCCGCCCCAGTTCGACGTCTCGACATCGGGCGGGTTGATCATGCCGCTGCCGCCAACAACGCGTCGTGACGTACAGTCACAGTTCATTCGTGACGCGGAAATCTCCCCCCAGAAATACTACCCGGAAGGCTATCATCCCCAGCTGATGCCCTGGTGGCCATCTGACAAGCCGATCTTCCTTCCCGAATCGCTTGTGCCGGAGCAGATGAAGAAAAGGTCGAAGTAAGCATGAAGTAATCCGCGGCAGTCGTTTGGTTCACGACCGGCCTAGCCATTTGCGCCCATTGACCTAAAGCCATCGATCGACATGAGGCCGCAAAAAAGAGCAAGGTAGACGGCGGCGTCATCCCCGCTTGCCCGACGGGCAAATCACTTCTGATTTACGGAAATCATGTCAAGCCCCAAAATAAAAGATATTTCTGTTTACCAGAAGGCAAATCAGGTGCATATGTTTGGCCATCCCGTCCCACTCAGAGGGCGTCGGCCGTCGTCACGGACGTTGGGCGGGTTGCGGTGGACGCTGGGCTCACGCCTGACGATGGCGTGGATCGAGCGTACGGCAAAACCGTGTGGTCCTGGCACCCGTTGCAGGTGTCAAGCTGTCGGTGGGCGAGAGCCGAACGGCAGCGACGGAGTCAACCAAGAACTCGTCTCCGGGGAGAGCACGGCATAAGCCGTAAAGCCATTGCGCAGGGAAGGCCGGGTGTTCCCCGCTGCCCTGTATGCTCGTGTGCAGCCTACTTAGTGCTAACCGCACACGGGACCGCGGGTGCAGCGCGCACCCGGTCTTCCCTGCGCCCTCTCATTTCGGGGGCAAGGAGTTTCTGGCAAAGCTCGGGCGCAGTGCGTCGCGAGAATGCGAAACTGTATCCTTGTCGTCCCGGCGAAGGCCGGGACCCATAACCCCAGGGAGTAGTTTTGCGAACGGTCTCTGCTACCGAGCCTCTATTGAGAGATCACGCGGTATGGGTCCCGGCCTCCGCCGGGACGACAGCTACTGCGCCGAAACGCAATTCACCCACAGCACCACCGCCTTGGCCTTGTCAGACGGATTGCTGAAACGGTGCGGGCGGCGGCTGGCGAAACGGAAACTGTCGCCGGTCTTGAGCGTCCAGCTTTCGGCGTCGACCGTGAGTTTCATTTCGCCTTCGAGCACGAGACCGGCTTCCTCGCCGTCATGCGTATACAATTCGTCACCGGTGCTGCCGGCGGGCTCCATGTGGACCAGAAACAGATTGAGACGGCCTTCAGAACCCGACGGGCTGAGCAACTGCTTGGATATGCCGGTGCGCCACAAATTCAACTCGGCGCGCTGCGGTTCGCGGGTGACAATGGCTTCCGAGCCGCTTCCGGCCGCTTCCTTGGCGCCGAACAGGCCGGCGATGCCGACGCCCAGCACGTCGGCGATGGTCGCCAACACCCGCAGCGAAGGCGAGGACAGGCCGCGTTCGATCTGGCTGAGAAAGCCGATCGACAGATCGGTGCGGGCGGCAATCGTTTCAAGCGACAGCTTGCGGCTTCGCCGCAGGTCGCGGAGGCGCTGCCCGACCGCGACGTCCACCGCCGGTTCGGCCTTGACGGCCTTCTTGCTCATGCGCTTGCCGCCGCTCACGTCAAACCGCGTCCTTCATGTGTATGAAAATCCCGCTTGCGCAATTCCGGGCAATGTGTCCATAATTTCATGGTTGTGAAAATAGGCTTGGACGGCGAAACCTGCAACTGGCTTGTTGACGATGAGGCAAATTCGCCGCCCGGTGCCCAAACAGTTGAGGGGTACGATGCTTTTCAAACGTCTCGTTCAGGCCGCGGCCGCGGCGCTCGTCCTTGCCGCCGCCACGCCTTCATCGGCGCAGCAGGTGCTCAAGGTCGGGTCGACCCCGACCGGCGTGCCCTTCACCTTCCTCGAAACCAAGACCAACAGCATTCAGGGCGTGATGGTCGATCTGATCACGGAGATCGGCAAGGACGCCGGCTTCCAGGTCCAGATCGAACCGATGCAATTCTCCGCGCTGGTGCCGTCGCTGACGTCGAACAAGATCGACATCATCTCGGCGGCGATGTTCGCCACCGCCGCGCGCAAGGAAGTGATCGATTTCTCGGAGGCCGTCTACACCTATGGCGAGGGCCTCGTGGTGCCGAAGGCCGACGCCAAGAACTATGCCTCGCAGGAAGATCTGAAGGGCGAGGTGGTCGGCGCCCAGGTCGGAACGGCCTTCGTCGATGCGTTGAAGAAGACGGGATTGTTCAGCGAGGTCAAGGTCTACGACACCATTCCGGATATTCTGCGTGATGTGAATGCGGGCCGTCTCAAGGCCGGCTTCGCCGACTTCCCGATCCTCGCCTACAACTTGAAGCAGGGCGCGTTTGGCGAAGTCCGGCTGGTGGATTCCTACAAGCCGGTCACGGTGGGCACGGTCTCGATCGGGGTCCGCAAGACCGACCAGGAACTGCTCGGCAAGATCAACGCCTCGCTCGCCAAGCTCAAGGCCAATGGCGCCCTCGACAAGATTCTCGACAAATGGGGTCTGAAGCCCAAAGCTTCCTGATCAGGCCCCTTGATGCGGCATAGCGTTTTCGAGCGAAGTGGATACCGGTTCGCGCAAAGAAAACGCGTCAAAAAATAAAGCCGGCAACGCGTGATGAACTGATGCAAAATTTCCTGCGCGATGCCGTCGAGTTCATGCCGATCCTGCTGCAGGGCGTCTGGCTGACGGTCGTCGTCACCATCGGCTCGCTGCTGCTGTCGACCGTTCTGGGCCTGCTATGGGCCCTGATGCGGGTCTCCGGCATTCGGGTCCTGACTGGCCTGAGCGCCGGCCTGATCAACGTGATCCGCGGCATCCCGATCATCGTGCTGCTGTTCTACCTCTATTTCGTGATGCCCGATTTCGGCGTCGCGCTGACGGCGCTGCAGGCCTCGATCATCGGGCTCGGCATCGCCTATTCGGCCTACCAGGCCGAAAATTTCCGCGCCGGCATCGAGGCGATCGACAAGGGGCAGATCGAGGCCGCCCAGACCATCGGGATGGGCTGGTGGCTGACCATGCGCCGCGTGGTGCTGCCGCAGGCGGTCAGGATCGTGCTGCCGCCCTATGGCAACGTCATGATCATGATGCTGAAGGATTCCTCGCAGGCCTCCACCATCACGGTCGCCGAACTGGCGTTGCAGGGCAAATTGATCGCATCCTCGACCTTCAAGAACACCAGCGTGTTCACGCTGGTCGCGCTGATGTACCTCACCATGAGCATCCCGCTGATCCTGCTGGTTCGCCATTTCGAGAACAAGGCGAAGCGCAAATGATCGAGCTCAGCAACGTCCACAAGAGCTTTGGTTCCAACGAGGTACTCAAGGGCATTACAGCTTCGGTTGAGAAGAGCGAGGTGGTCTGCATCATCGGTCCGTCAGGCTCCGGCAAGTCGACCATCCTGCGCTGCATCAACGGCCTGGAAAGCTACGATTCCGGCAACATTCTGGTGGAAGGCACCAAGGTCGATAACAAGGCGCCATCGATCGTGGCGATCCGAACCCAGGTTTCGATGGTGTTCCAGCGCTTCAACCTGTTTCCGCATCGGACCGCGCTGGAGAACGTCGTCGAAGGACCGATCTATGTGAAAAAGGAACCGCCGGCCGAGGCGCTCGAGCGCGGCCGCGCGCTGCTGGCGCAGGTCGGCCTTGCCGAGAAGGCCGACGCCCATCCGGGGCAGCTTTCCGGCGGCCAGCAGCAGCGCGTCGCCATTGCGCGCGCGCTGGCGATGCAGCCCAAGGCGATCCTGTTCGACGAGCCGACCTCCGCGCTCGACCCTGAATTGGTCGGCGAGGTGCTCGGCGTCATGCGCAAGCTCGCCGATGACGGCATGACCATGGTCGTGGTCACCCATGAGATGGGCTTTGCCCGGGATGTCGCCGATCGCGTGCTGTTCATCGACGGCGGCGTCATCGTCGAGCAGGGGGCGGCGAAGTCCGTGCTTAACGCGCCGCAGCACGCGCGGACCCAGGATTTCCTGCACCGCGTGCTGCATCCCCTCTGAATTGAAGCTGCCGGACCTGATGACCGTGACCCACCATCCCCTTGCCCTGCCGCCGAGCCTCTATGCGGACACCGCCGTTGCGCCGGTCGCGACGCCGCCGCTTGATGTCGACAAGACCGTGTCGGTGGCGATCATCGGTGGCGGCTTTGCGGGATTGTCGACCGCGCTGCATCTTGCTGAAGCGGGAACCGACGCGATCGTGCTCGAAGCCCAGCAGCCCGGCTGGGGCGCATCGGGCAATAATGGCGGCCAGCTCAATCCCGGACTGAAGCTCGACCCGGATACGGTCGAGGCGACGTTCGGTGCGGATCTCGGCCGGCGCATGATCGCGTTCAGCTACAACACGCCGGTGTTCACGCTCGACCTGATCCGCCGTCTCGGGATACCCTGCGAGGCGCGGCAGAACGGCACCCTGCGCGCCGCCTATCATCCGTCCAGCACCGCGGGGGTCGAAACATCAGCCGAGCAATGCATCCGGCGCGGCATGCCGGTCACGGTACTCGGCCGCGACGCCGTCCGCGAAGCGACCGGGACGGACCGCTATCTGCTGGCGATGCGGGACGCGCGCGGCGGCGACGTGCAGCCGCTGAGCTACGCGCGCGGTCTTGCGCGGGCGGCGATGGCTGCCGGTGCTGCCGTTCACGGCGAGACCCCGGCGACCTCGCTGCGGCGCGAAGGCGGACGATGGCGCATTGAAACCTCGCGCGCGGTGGTCCGGGCCGAAAAAGTCCTGATCGCCACCAACGGCTTTACCGATGATCTCTGGCCCGACCTGCGCCGCACCATCGTGCCGGTGTTCAGCTCGATCGCCGCGACTGAGCCTTTGCCCGACGAGGTCGCGCGAAAAATCATGCCGACGCGGTCGGTGCTGTACGAAAGCGGCCATATCACCGTCTATTATCGCATCGATGCGTCGAACCGCCTGCTGATGGGGGGCCGCGGTCCGATGCAATGGATCAAGGATCCAGCGCCGGTCTCATACCTCATGCGTTACGCGGAACGGCTTTGGCCTGGAATCCGCGGCGCGCGCTGGACGCACGGCTGGAACAGCCGCCTCGCCATGACGCCGGATCACTACCCGCATGTGCACGAACCCGGCGCGGGCGCGCTGGCCTATCTCGGCTGCAATGGCCGCGGCGTCGCACTCGCAACCGCCATGGGGCAGCAACTCGCGAAACGGCTGATCGGGGGCGAGAAGGCCGATATCGACATGCCGATTACCGGCTTGAAACCCATTCGTTTTCACGCATTGTGGCCGGTGGCGGTCAAGAGTGTGGTGATGACGGGCCGGATCCGCGATCGCCTTGGGCTTTAGGACATGAAGAACATCACGATCGGCGTGATCGGCGCCGGGCTGATCGGGCGCAAACATCTGCGCAAAATCGCCGAGCGGCACGACTACGAGCTCGTCGGCATCGCGGACGTGAATGCCGATGCGGTCTCCGCCGAGCACCCCAGGACGCGCGTTTTCGCCGATTACCGTCAGCTGCTGGACGAGGCACGGCCGGAAGCCGTGATCATCGCTTCCCCCAACCAGCTTCATGCGGAGAATGGCATCGAATGCGCCCGGCGGGGCATTCATATCCTGATCGAGAAGCCGGTCACTGATACGCTCGAGACGGCGGCCACCTTGATCACGGAAGTGCGAAAGGGCGGTGTCAAATCGCTGGTCGGACATCACCGCCGCCATCATTTGCCGGTCAAGACGCTGCAAGCGCTGCTGCGGGATGGCCGGATCGGGGATATCGTCGGTGTATCGGCGATCTGGGCGACGCATAAGCCGGCGGATTACTTCAAGATCGCGCCGTGGCGGCGTGAGGCTGGCGGCGGCCCGATCCTGATCAACCTGATCCACGAGATCGATTTCCTGCGCTACACCGTCGGCGAAATCGTCGCCGTCGAAGCCATCGCGTCGAATCGCCAGCGCGGCTTTGCGGTCGAGGATAGCGCCGCCGCGCTGATCGAATTCGACAATGGCGCGCTCGGCACCTTTTTCATCAGCGACAGCGCCGTCTCCCCCTGGACAACGGAGCAGGGTCTGGGTGAGGCGCCGGAATTCCCGTTCAGCGGCGAAAGCAGCTACCGCTTCATGGGCCGTCGCGGTGCGGTCGAGTTTCCCGAACTCGTGCAATGGACGCAGGCGGACGACGCGCAGGACTGGAACAAGCCGATCCAGGCCCAGCGCCTCCACGCGCCAACGATCGATCCCTATGTCGCCCAGCTCGATCATTTCCGCGATATCATCCGCAGCACCGCTTCCTCGTTGCAGCCGGTCGAGGACGGCGCGCGGTCCCTGCTCGCAACGCTTGCGATCGCCGAGGCGGCCACCGCCGGGCGGCGCATCGACTTGCGGGAGCGGTATGCGGCGCTTTCGCCATAGGTCCGCTCAGAATCAGTGAAAGTTATCGGAGACCAGAGATAACAATTGGTCCAAATGGTTGAAAAAGAAGATGCTTTAGCTCTATCGTGCGGCCCTCGGGACGCGCCTGGGACCTTCCGGAGCTAATCGCATGACCAAACGCTCGATTGCCACGGTTTCGCTGAGCGGCTCGCTCGACGAAAAGCTGCGCGCCATTGCCGGCGCCGGCTTCGATGCCGTCGAGATTTTCGAGAACGACCTGTTAACGTTCAACGGCAGCCCCCGCGACGTCGGGCAGCTCTGCCGCGACCTCGGCCTTTCAATTTGCGCGTTCCAGCCGTTTCGCGATTTCGAGGGCATGCCCGAACCGCAGCGCGCCCGCAACTTCGCGCGCGCGGCGCACAAGTTTGATCTGATGCAGGAATTGGGGACCGACTTGCTGCTGATCTGCAGCAATGTTTCACCGGCGTCCCTTGGAGGCATCGACCGCGCCGCTGCGGATTTCCGTGCGCTTGGCGAACTCGCGGCTTCGCACGGCCTGCGCGTCGGTTTCGAGGCGCTGGCCTGGGGGCGCCACGTCAATGACTATCGCGACGCCTGGGAGATCGTGCGCCGCGCCGATCACAAATCGATCGGGGTCATTCTAGACAGTTTTCACGCGCTGGCGCCGGGATTTCCGGTCAGCGCGATCCAGTCGATTCCGGCGGACAGGATCTTCCTGGTTCAGCTTGCCGACGCGCCGAAGCTTGGTCTCGACGTATTGTCCTGGAGCCGGCACTTCCGTTGCTTCCCGGGGCAGGGCGACCTGCCGGTGGGGGCCTTCATGGACGCTGTGGCCGCGACCGGATACAGCGGCCCGCTGTCGCTGGAAATATTCAACGATCAGTTTCGCTCCGGCTCGCCGGTCCGCACCGCGACCGACGGGCTGCGTTCGCTGATCTTGCTGGAGGATGAACTCGCCAAGAGTTCGTCCAGGGCATCGACGAACAGGCTGCAGCCCAAAGCGCAGAGCCGCGGCGTCGGCTTCGTCGAATTCGCCGTCGATGAAACCAAAGCGAGGAACCTGTCGGCGCTGCTCGGCCAACTCGGCTTTCGCAAGACCGGTTCCCACCGCAGCAAGGATGTCGAACGCTGGTCGCAGGGCCATATCGAGCTGGTCATCAATTGCGAACCGGACGGCTTTGCTCATTCGCACTACGTCACGCACGGCCCGGGCGTCTGCGCCATCGCGATCGACATCGACGACGCCGGGAAAACCATGGCCCGCGCGGAAGCGCTGAAGGCCCACACCTTCTATCAGCCGGTTGGGCCCGGTGAGCTCGAGATCCCCGCGATCCGGGGCGTGGGCGGCAGCCTGCTGTATTTTCTGGAGGCGGCGGGCAAGAACTGGGACACCGATTTCGAAGCGTTGCGCAGCGATGCCGCGACCGACCGTCTCGAGGTGGTCGACCATATCTCGCAGTCGATGCCTTATGACGAGATGCTGTCCTGGCTGTTGTTCTACACCGGCATACTCGATCTGCAGCGCCTGCCGCAGATGGAGATCGCCGATCCGGTCGGGCTGGTGCAGAGCCAGGCGCTGATCAACGGCAATCAGGGCTTGCGCGTGATCCTGAACGGCTCGTCGGCGACGCGGACGCTGTCGGCCCGATTCATCAACGAATTCTTCGGCTCCGGGGTTCAGCACATTGCATTTTCATGCAGCGATATTTTCACGGCTGTCGCGGACATGCGCTCGCGCGGCGCGGATTTCCTGAAGATTCCGGACAATTATTACGACGATATCGAAGCCAAATACGATCTCGATGCCGCGACGATGACGGCGCTGCGCGACAACCAGATTCTGTACGATCGCGAAGGCGACGGCGAATTCTTCCAGGTCTACACCCATACCTTCGATGACCGATTCTTCTTCGAGATCGTCCAGCGGCGCGATTATCAAGGATTTGGCGCCGCCAATGCCGCGGTTCGCCTCGCGGCGCAGACGCGGGAGTCGCGGCCCTTGACCATTCCCCGCGCGTGAAAAAATCTAGAGCGCGATCGATCCGATACTCGCGCCGCCGCAAACATAGAGCGCCTGGCCGGTGATGAAATCGGCATCGCGGCTCGAGAAGAACATCACGGCGCGCGCCACATCACTCGGCCTGCCGATGCGGCCGACCGGTATAGAGCGGGCGAGTTGATCGACCTTCGGGCTGCCCTGCGGAATGACCTCGTGGAACATGTCGGTCTCGACTGGCCCAGGAGCCACGACATTGACCGTGATGCCGTGCGCCGCCGTTTCCAGCGCCCAGGTCCGCGCCATGCCGAGCATGCCGGATTTCGTGGCCGAATAGGCGGTGCGGGTGGCGGCGCCAAGCGCGGCGCGCGAGGCGATCAGAACGATGCGTCCGAAATGCCGTTGCTTCATGCCGGGCAGCGCCGCCTGGACCAGCGTCAATGCGGCGCCGAGATGAAGCTGGCTGAGCGCTGCGATGTCATCGACCGTTACCTGTTCGATCAGGTTGGGCCGGATGATCCCGGCATTGTGGACGATGTGTGAAACTTCATGCCGTGCGGCTACATCCCGGGCCGCATCCGCCGTCGCCTTCGGATCGAACAGATCCACCAGAACCGGCTCGAGGTTGGCGTGCGTCCAGTCCGGCAGGCGCCGGTCGAGCGAGATGATTTGGTGACCGGCCGCAAGCATCGCCTCGGCGATGGCCCGGCCGATCCCGCCGCTGGCGCCCGTGATGATGGCAACGTTGCGCTCGCTCATGATTCCCTCATCCGGCCTTCTGCACCGGCCGCTTCTTCAGCGACCTTGTATCGACGCACTGATCAGAACCGATCGTCGCAGCAACCAGTTCCTTGAGCGCACCGCGCTGGATTTTCTGCGTCGAGGTCAGCGGCAGCGCGGACACGAACGCGACATAGCCGGGCGCCTTGTAATAGGCGAGGCGGCTCAGGCTCCAGGCGACGAGATCGGCCGCGATCTGCTTGCGTGCCGCGGCGTCCGGGGAGGCTCCCTCGCTCACCACGCAGGCGAAGACCTCGTCGCCGCGCACCGGGTCCGGGGCAGGCGCCACCGCAACCTGCCTCACGGCCGGGTGCTGCATCAGCACGCTCTCAACCTCGACCGCCGAGATATTTTCGCCGGAGCGGCGGATCACGTTCTTCTTGCGGTCGACGAAATGAAACGCCCCATCCGGACCGCGCCGCACCACGTCGCCGGTGTGAAACCAGCCGCCATCCCAGGCCTCCGCGGTGGCTTCCGCGTCCTTGAGATATTCGCGGAAGAAGCCGTAGCGCGGCGCTGCACCGGCGTGGCGCACGAGAAGTTCGCCGGGCTCGTTGATGCCGGCTTCGGCGCCGCTATCGGTAACGATGCGGGCCTCGAGTTCGGATCCGAGTCGGCCGAAGCAGCTCGTGCCGGTGTGGCGGGGCTCCTGGGAGGCGACGACCACGGCGCCGGCGCCGGTTTCGGTCATCGCCCAGGCTTCGACCAGCGGAAAGCCGAACCGGGCCTCAAACGGATCGTGCAGCGCCTTGTCGACACCGGCGCCAAAACCGAAGCGGACGTCATGGCGCTTGTCGTCGGCGCTTTCGGGGGCGCCCATCAGCATCGGCGGCATCACGCCGAGATAATGCACGATGGTGGCACGGCTTTCCTTGACGCTGGCCCACCAGCTCTTGGGGTGGAAACGGTCGAGCACGATCAGGCAGCCACCGGTGGTCACCATCGCCATTGCGGAATAGGCCATCGCATTCATATGGAATACCGGCAATGGCGTCAGCATCCGCTCGGAGCCATGGTTCAGCGCGATCAAGCCGCCGACCGTGGCGTACCAATGACCGGCATAGAGAAAATATTCGTTCGGCAGCACGCAGCCTTTGGGCCGGCCGGTGGTGCCAGACGTGTAGAGCAGGGCGCACTCGCTGTCGCGATCGGGTGCGCCAGGCCGCGGTGCGCACGCACGGATCGCCGCCGGTTCGTCGTTGGGGCCGACGACGGGAATGTCGCGCCCAATCGCCTTGGCCGCGGCCGCGACATCGTCCTGACGCGAAGGGATCACGACCGCCGCGACGATCTCGGAATGGCCGATCAGATATTCGAGTTCCGCTGCGCGCATGTCCGGGTTGATGGGTACCAGCGACACGCCGAGCGCATTGAGCGCAAACCAATGCAGGAAGAAGCCCGGGCGATTCTCCATGAGGATGCCGACCCGATGGCCGCTTCCGTAGCCCTTGGCGCGATAGGCGTCGGTCAACGCCGCCATCCGCGCGAGCGCCTCGCCATAGCCGATCTCGCCGGCCGCGATGCCATAGGCCTGCGCCGTTTCGGGCAGCACGGCGAGAAATGGCTTGTCGCCGTGGCTCGCCGCGGCGCGCGCGAAAGCCTCGAAGACGGTTGCCGGAGCCTCGATCGGAAGCTGCATCACCGTCTCACATGAACAGTTGGATGTTGCCGAAGGCGGCATCGCAATTGACGATGTCGACCCGCTTCAGCTTGATCTTGAGCGCGCCGTCCACCACGGCCAAGGTGTGCGTGGCCCAGGCGGCGTAGAGGTCCTGCTGATCGAGGCGGGTCTCGACATAATGCATCGGCGTCCAGGTGACGTACTCGTTCAATGCTTCGTTGCGGCTGTCGACCTGCGGCGTTTGCAGCACGTGATGACAGCGGCTCTTGGGCTTCTGCGAGAAGGTGCGATTTCCCTTGAGGCGCTCGACGCGGATCTTGAGCAGCAGCTTGTCCTCGTACATCAGCGACGTCGTCAGCCGCGGATCGGTCTGGCCCCATTCGAGCGGCATCCAGTAAAAACCGTCCTCGGCGAACAGGTCGAGCCATTCCTCGAAACGGTGCTGGTCGATCAAGCGGGTTTCGCGAATGACGAAATCTATCAATTGCTGGTCGGTGGGCGCGGTCATGGCAGCACTCACATCGACATCGTCATGAATTTCGACCAGGCGCGGAACTGGTTCCGCATCTGCCATTCGGTGGTGCCGTTGGTGACGGCCGTCGTGTCCGGTATTTCGGAAGGGTCGTAGAGCCGCTGCAGATTGACCCATTGATTGGCGTCGACATGCAGGCCTTCCTGCGCGCGCTCGTACATTTCGAGGTCGTCATGGCCGACGACGGAGGTCGGCGCGTTGATCAGCCGGTTATACATCAAGGTACGTTCCAGCAGCATGTCGGGTGCATCGACGAGGCGGAAGGTCCAGCTTTCCACCAGCGTCTTGTTGGCCGCGATCGGCTTGAACACGCGAACCAGCTGGATCGGTCCCTTGATCATGATGTTGGGAAAATACACCGTGTTGTGGCGGTTCTCACCCAGGATCGCCTTGGCGCGTTCCTCTCCATGGGCTGCCGTCATTTTCTCGAAATAGCCGGGCACCGCTGAATAGTCGGAATGGATCGAGTGATGCACACCGGTATGACCGTGGCCGTTGGGCCAGACGCGGATGCCCATGTTCTCGAAGAACTCGTAGGGCGCCATGAAGGGTGCGTAGATCTCCACCGCCATCGGCTTCTTGGCGCCGGGAGGCGCGTTCTTCCACACCTCGATCGCGGTGCCGGCCGACGATTCATGCGCGACCATGGGATGGCAGGTGTCGGTCTGGTTCTCGACCAGCATTTTCCAATTGCAATTGTGCATGTAACGCAGCACGCCGCCGGCGACTTCGAGCCGGCCGGCCGGGGAACGGTCGACCATGTTGTCGAAGCTCGACAGGCTGTCGCCGAAAAATTCCTCGAAGCCGGGGCCGACATCGTTGAGTTTTGCAAAAACGAAGCCGCGATAATTGTGCACGTGCTTGACGGGGCTCATGCCGCGCCCGGCATGGCTCTGTTCGACGCCGGTGTTCTCGTAACCCTTCTTCAGGGGGATCGCGAGCAGCGAACCGTCGGTCTTGAAGCTCCAGGCGTGATAGGGACAGCGGAAGAATTTTCCGGTGTTGCCGCAGGATTCGGTGGTGATGCGGGTGCCCTTGTGCGGGCAGCGATTGTGCAGCACCTTCACGGTGTTGTCGGTGTGGCGCACCATCAGGATCGGTTGGGTGCCGATGGTGGTGCCGTAATAGTCGCCCGGTTTCGCGACCTGGCTGTCATGGCCGACATAGGCCCAGGTGTTGGCGAAGACATGCTCCATTTCGAGCTGGAAAACCTCCTCGTCGATATAGACGTCGCGATGAACCTCGGTCTCGCGCACGAGGCCTTTGATTGCTTCGAGATTTCCGCGATATCTGGCCATCAACACCTCCTCAGGAATCAAAGATCGAGCACGAGCCGCGGGCTTTTCGACCGCGAGACGCAGATTTGCATGACCTTGCCATCGGCCTTTTCGGTATCGGTCAGGATATAGTCGCGATGGTCCGGCGTGCCTTCGATCACGCTGACCTGGCAGATGCCGCAATCGCCGCGCTGGCAATCATGCATGGGATCTTCACCCGCTTCGATCAGCACGGCGAGAATGGTCTTGTCGGGCGGAATAAGGAAGGTCTTGCCGGAATTGTTCAGCACTACTTCGAAGGGCTGGTCACCGGCGAGGGGGGCGGCGGTGGCAAAAATCTCGAACCGCAAGCGACCGTCGGCCCAGCCGAGATCCTTGGCGCTCTGGATCGCCGTATCGATCATCGGCTTGGGTCCGCAGACGTACAGCGGTTCGTCGCCGGTGAGTGAGGTCATCAGGCCCTTCACGTCGAAGATGCCGTTGGCGTCGTCGGTGTGGACGGTCAAATGCTCGCCGCACAGCGCCTCGCTTTCGCTGAGAAAGGCGAGCTGGTCGCGCGAGCGGCCGGCATAGATGAAGCGGTAGGGGTGCTTGCTGGCGGTGAGCGTCGTTGCCATCGAGAGCACCGGCGTCACCCCGATGCCGCCGGCAAGAAGCACGATCGGTTTCGACGCCGGCTCCAGCGGAAAGTTATTCCGTGGCGCGGCGAGCGAGAGAACGTCGCCGACCTTGAGCGCATGCATGAATTGGGAGCCGCCCTGGCTCGGCTGTTCCAGCCGCACGCCGAGCCGGTAGGCGTGCGGGCGCGTGGTCGCTGCCGGATCGAGCGAGGTGTTGATCAGCGAGTAGGAGCGTTCGCTGCCATCGGGCAGGCGTACTTTGACATGCGCGCCGGCCTCCCAGGAGGGCAGCGGCTCGGCGTGCGGACGGGCGAGCTTGATCGCGCGGATCAACGTGGTTTCCGCGTGGATATCGGTCACGGTGAGGTCGAACTGGTCCATCGTATCAATCACAGAAATGTTTCAACCGTGGCAAGCGCGCCGTCGAGCGCCTTACCCTCTTCATCGGCGAGTGCCGCCTTGCAAAGGCGGCGCAGCCATTGGCCACCATCAGCGCGACCGGCAAGACGCGGTGCAACCGCGATCACCCTGTCGAATTTCGAGGCGCCGCGCGCGTGGGTGTCGGAATAGCCCTTCACCAGCCGACGCGCCTCGAGAATGGCGACGGCAAGCTCGTAATCTTTTGCGGCGGTCGTGCGGGCAAGATCGAGCCAGGCATCGCGATGGGCGACCTCGCGCTGATGGCGCAACGTGCCGCGGCGAAAGCGCTTCAGGCCACCCAGCACATACAGCGGCAGGAACCAGCGCACGGTGCCGGTCTGCACGCGCCGCCCGCGATTGACGAGGCGGTCGAGCCTCTTGCACAGGCCAGGCTTGCCTTCGAGCCACAGGCCAAGGCCCGCGGGAAGCGTGCCCAAGACCTCTTCCATGCGCGGATGCATGAATTCGGTGGTGTAGACGAGTTGATCGGGTTTCGCGAGAACCTCGCCGCGAACGCGTTCGAAACGGCTTGCACGCGTCTTGAGGTCGGCAACGCGGATGACGTCGTCATAGGCCATGGCCACGGCGACATGTTTTGCCGCCGCTCGCGTCAATGCGGGATCGCTGCCGTGTTCCAGGCGCATAAAGCCTGCGACGAGATCGAGGTATTCCCGGCCATAGCTGACGTCCTGAAAATCGACGACCTTGCGCAAGCCTGCGGCGATGATGCCGTGCAGGGACGTGGGGAAAGTCGTGCTTGCGTCGGTGACGAGTGCATCGAAGGCGGAGTCGCCGATTGGTGCGAGCGCCGGATACAGCTTGCCGGCTGAAGCAGGCTTAGGCGGCGCGGGCGGCGTCGCGGTTGCGGCATCCGCCTGGGTGCGCTCAAAACCCGCCGCGAACGCGCGCAGGCTCGGTTCGATGCCGATGCCGGCGGCGCGGATGGTCGCTTCATAAGCTTTGCGGCCAAACGGCAGGGCGCCGCTGCCGGCGAGCGCACCGAACAACACCGCCGAGATGGCGCTGCCGGTGCTGTCGGCAAGCACAGCCATGTCGAAGGCGACAAAACGTTTCGCGGTGGCCTCTGCCGCCTCATATACCTTGCTGGAATCGCTGATGCCGTCGCCGGGCACGAGCTTCTCCTGGACCGCGAAGGAACGATGCGACGAGGCGATCAGCGTGGTCTTGTCTGGCGTGACGAGGCCGCGCTGGATGGCGCGGCCGGCTTCCATCAGTTCGGCGCCGACCACGACATCGACTTCGCCGGGGACCGGCATCAGCGACAGCACCGGGTAGGCGGCATCGGCGCGGGCAGGGATCATCTCGACATAATAGATGGTCGCGCCGGTGCGCTGGGCGACACCGGGCACCGAGGTAGATTGCGCAATCCAGTTCTGGCTTTCCGCCAGTGCCACGATCCAGTCGACCAGCACGCCGCCGCCCTGGCCGCCCATCGCGAGCACGGCGATCGAAAGCGGTCGGGTCAGATCGATGGCGAGGGGCTGCAGCACGATGTTCATTCGGTCATGCCCTCAAACCAGAGCGAGACGGCGCCGGTCGCGGCGTCGCTGCAGGAAACCGATAATGCCGCCGCGCAGTTTCGCCATGAACTGATCGAATCCGGTCGGGTTGTGGATGATATCCGCGCGGTAGAATGACGGGCACAGTACGGCGGCCTCCGCCACCTCACCGCAATTGCCACAGCCGACGCAGCTGTTGTCGATCGCCGCCACCGGATCGTCCTTCAGGGGATCGTCGGTGTGCTTCACCGAAAGCGAGGGGCAGCCGGACAGCCGGATGCAGGCATGGTCGCCGGTGCAGACGTCCTCATCGACACCGAAGCGCTCGCGCACGACGCGCTCGCCACCCTTCACGGCTTTGTTGAACAGCGGCTTGATCCGGCGCTGCTTGTTCAGCATGCATTCGGACGAGGCGACGATGATCTTCGGTCCCTTGTCGGTGCTTGTGAGCGCTTCCTTCAGCGTGTCGCGCATCTTGGCGACGTCGTAGGTGCGGTCGATCTGGCGGACCCATTTGGCGCCGATGCCTTTGACGGCCTCGGTGATCGGGTGGTTGGTCGAGCGCGATTTATTGTCGGCGCGGGACGACAGGATGTCCTGGCCGCCGGTGGCCGCGGAATAATGATTGTCTACAACCAGGATGACGCCGTCATGCTGGTTGTAGACCGCATTGCCGATGCCGCTGGTCAGGCCGTTGTGCCAGAAGCCGCCGTCGCCCATGATAGCGATCGAACGCTTGTCTGCCTTCACGTTAAACGCGGACGCCGAGGCCGGGCCGAGGCCATAGCCCATCGTCGTCGCCCCGATGTTGAACGGCGGCAGGATCGAGAACAAATGGCAGCCGATATCGGCCGCGACATGATGCGGCCCGAGGTCCTTTTCCACGAGCTTCATCGCGGCGAAGATCGGCCGCTCCGGGCAGCCGGTGCAGAAGCCGGCGGGACGCGCCGGCACCACTTCGGCCAAGGCCTTGACCTTGTCGTGCGCTGACATCGATGGGTCGTTCGGGGCGCGGATCCGATCCGGCAGCGCGCCGGGCGCGGCAGCGGTGAGGAAGTTGCGAAGCCCCGCCGCCATCACGGCTGCGGTATATTCGCCGCCGATCGGCAACTCGCCCTTGCCGTAGATCTTCGTAGAGACATCAGCCTTTCGCAGCACCTTGTGCAGGGCCTGTTCGATGTAATCAGGCTGGCCTTCCTCAACCATCAGCACCGCGCGCTTCGATTGGCAGAAGTCGATCAGCTCATCGTCGATCAAGGGGTAGGTCACGTTCATCACGTAGAGCGGAATGCGGGTGTTGCCCCAGACGTCCGCCAGGCCAAGGCCCTGCAGCGCGCGGATCACGCCATTGTACATGCCGCCTTGCAGGATAATACCTACGTCGTCGATGTCGCCTTCGAATACCTCGTTGAGCTTGCGCGCCTTGATGAACGCGATTGCGGCCGGCCAGCGCTGTTCGATCTTTTCCTTCTCGTGCTGGTAGGCGGCCGGCGGCAGCACGATGCGGTTGGTATCCCGCCGCGGATTTTCCAGCGCCTGGGCCAGCGTGAATTCGGGGCGCTTGTTGTCCTTGGCGACAAAGCGGCCATGGACGTGGCAGGAACGGATGCGCACTTCGAGCATCACGGGCGTATTGGTCGCCTCCGACAGCTCAAATCCGTCCTCCACCGCTTTCACGATCGATTCGAGGTTGGGGCGGGGATCGAGCAGCCAGATCTGGGATTTCATCGCAAAGGCGTGGCTGCGCTCCTGCATGATGGAGGAGCCTTCCCCATAATCTTCGCCGAGCACGATCAACGCGCCGCCGGTGACGCCGCCGGAGGCGAGATTAGCCAGCGCATCGGAGGCGACGTTGGTGCCGGCGGTCGATTTCCAGGTGACGGCGCCGCGGATCGGATACATCACGGATGCGGAAAGCATCGCGGCTGCGGCCGCCTCGGACGCCGACGTTTCGAAGTGCACGCCGAGATCGCCGAGAATGTCCTGCGCGTCCGCCAACACGTCCATCAGATGCGAGATCGGCGCGCCCTGATAGCCGCCGACATAGCCGACGCCGGACTGCAGCAGCGCCTTGGTGATGGCCAGAATCCCCTCGCCATGGAAGACATCCCCGTTGCCTAGTTTGAGGTCCTGGACCTCTCGGGCGAAAGAGCGTTCAGCCATGACGCATTTCCTTCGGCTCAAGCGACGGCGGCAGATCGGTCAAAATGCTAAGCCGACATATTTTAAGTGTCAAATAATTATCCATTACATGACACCCCGCTTCAGGTGGTAGCCAACCGCTTCGCGATCCCAGGTCGACGCGGTCACGCCGCGCTCGCGCAACTCGTATTTCCGGATTTTGCCGTTCTCCGTCCGTGGCAGGTCCGCGACAAAATCGATGAAGCGAGGCACCGCGAAATAGGGCAGACGCAGGGCGCAGAATTGCATCAGTTCGACGGGCGGGATCGCCGCTCCCGGCCGCACCACGATCGCGGCCATCACTTCATCCTCGGCAAGTTCCGAGCGCACGGGAAAGACCGCCGTCATCTCGATGTCAGGGTGAGCCAGCAGCACCTGCTCAACCTCATAGGACGAGATGTTCTCGCCGCGGCGGCGAATCGCGTCCTTGAGCCGGTCCACGAAGCGGAAATAGCCGTTCTCGTCACGGATAACCCGATCGCCGGTATGGAACCAGAGATTCCGCCAGGCTTCCACGGTCTTCTCGGCCATGCCGAAATAGCCGCTCGCGAACGCAAACGGCTCGTCGGCGCGCAGCACCAGCTCACCGGCCTCGCCATCCGGCAATTCAACGTCGCTGATATCGACGACGCGGGCCTGAAAACCATCGATGATACGGCCCATGGTTCCCGGCTTCTGCGTTTCCGGCGATGCGCCGATGACGAAATTGGTTTCGGTCGAGCCGTAACCTTCGAGCAGCGTAACGCCAGTGCGCGCAGCGAATGTCGCGCCGAGATTAGCCGGAACCCCTGGTCCGAGCCCGGTGCGGACTTTGTGCCCGCGTTCGTCCGCTCGCGGTTCACCCGCGAGCAGGATCGGCACCATGGCGCCGAGCAGATAGATCACCGTTGCTTCGTTGCGGATCATGGCCGGCCAGAAACCGGAGGCCGAGAAACGCGGTTCGAGGACCATGTGCGCGCCGCTGAGAAGCGCCTGCGCGAAAGTATTGAGGGCATTGATATGGAACAGCGGCAGGGTCGTGCAAAGCACGTCGTCTGCCGTCAGGCCAAAAATGCGGCCGGAGTGGATGCCCCACCAATAATATTGTGCATGCGGGCACATCACGCCCTTGGATGGACCGGTGGTGCCGCTGGTATAGATGATCGCGAGCGTGTCGCCGGGGCTGACGGGCGCTGCCGAAATCGGGGCTGCGCGTGGCGGCATGGCTTCCATCAACGGCGCTGCACCCTTGGGCGGGGCATCGGCGCCGATCACCCAGATCGAACCAAGTGAGGCCATGCCTTCGGGGACATGGGCCAGGCGTTCGACGAATTGCGCCTCGATCGCGAACAGCCGTGCACCGCTATTCGACAGGTAGTAACCGATCTGCGGTCCCATCGCGGCGGTGTTGATCGGGACAGCGATGGCGCCGATCCAGCCACACCCCAAAACGATCTCCAGCATTTCGAGGCGATTGGAGCAGAGGATCGCGACCCGGTCGCCGGCCGAAACGCCGGCAGCGCGCAACGTCGCGGCACGGCCGGCCGCGATGTCGCGCGCCTCGCGGAACGTCCATGAATCAGTTGCGCACGAGACCAAGGTCCGGTCGCCGTGGCTTCCGGCCTGAATCTCGAGCATGCGCGGCAGCGTCCGGTCTTCCGGCGGCAGCGGAATCATGCCGGGCGCATGGAGGCTCACGAGCGGGGCGCTCCCGCATGATTTGAAGGCACCAGCGCCAGCACGCGCAATGGGCTGCCGCTGCCCTGTTGGATCTTCAGCGGCGGCGCGATCAGCGAGCTGCCGGTCGGTGGCAGCAGGTCGAGATTGGTCAGGCATTGCAGGCCATAGCGTCCGGCACCGTGCATGTAGTAGTGGCACGGATAGGGAGGCAGGAAATGCGCCGCCTGGCCCGCATCGGTGCCGATGGTTTCGGTGCCGAAGCCGAGCACGTCGCGCTCATTGAGCAGGAAACGCACGGCGTCAGGATCGGGACCCGGTGTGTGCTGCCCGACGTCGTCGAAATTCTGATAGGCCGCCGGATCGGTCTTCTTCGACCAGTCGGTGCGCATCAGCACCCAGCACCGCGTCGGGATTTTGCCGTGCACGGCTTCCCAGGCCTTGATGAAATCCGGCGTCAGCAGGAAGTCGGCATCCTGTGCGGATTCCTTCGAGCAGTCGATCACCACGGCGGGCGCAATGAAATCGGCAACCGGGATCGTATCGGTGGAGCTGTTGGGAAGGTCGCGGCCCGAGACCCAGTGGATCGGAGCGTCGAAATGCGTGCCGGTATGTTCGCCAAAGGACAAATTGTTCCAGTACCAGGCGCCGCCGCGTTCGTCGTAACGCGAAATCTCCTCCATACGGAATGCGCGGCTCTGGCCTATTTCCGGCGGCATCACGATGCTCGGAAAATCGGGAGCAAGCGTCTGCGTCAGATCGATGATGCGGATCGCGCCGGTCGCAAGCGCTGCGGTGAAGCCCGCCAGGATTTCAGGGCCGGGCGCTGGATCGTGCGGTTTCATCGGCCAAGCTCCCGTTCCAGTGCCTTGGGATTGTCGCGGAAGCGGGCGAGCCAGTCCTGCGCGATATCGCCGGGATAGACGTCCTCGACCGATCCTTTGAGCGCGCCGACGATGGCGCGGGCGACCGCCGATGGCGCCAGTTTCGGCGGAAGCAGCAGCTGATTCCATTCGTCGTCGATCGGTCCCGGAAAGATGTTGACGACCCTGATGCCGGCGACGCGCATTTCGGCGCGCAGCGCCTGCGCGACCGAAAGGGCCGCGGCCATCGACGCCGAATAGGTCGCGTGCTGCGGAAAATTGGACAGCGCATAGATCGACAGCAGATTGACCCAGGCCACCGCGCTGGTTTCGCCATCGGCGCCGCGCGACTGCATCACCGGACCGAACGCCTGGGCCAGCCGCAACAGGCCGAAGCAATTGGTCTCCATCTCCGCCCGCGCGGTTTCGACGCCGGCACGGCCGAAAATGCCAAATGTGCGATGATGTTCTGATGTGTTGATCACGATGTCGACCTTGAAGCCGAGTTCGGCGGCAAGCTCATTGACCGATTTGGTGTCGGTGACGTCGAGCGGGACCAGCGTCACCTTGGGCAGTTCGGCGATCGCCGGCCAGCCCGGCGGGTTCTTCCAGGGTTCGCAATGGCCGGCCCAGACGAGGTCGGCGCCGGCCTCCAGCGCCGCTTTCACGACAGCCTGGCCGACCGCCGATTTGGCGTCGGTGACCAGCACTTTGCGGAATCTCGGATCCGACGTGAAATTGCGCAGCTTCGGCTCGTCGGCGAGTGCGGTATTGCCACCATCCGGCTTGGCGACGAGTGCGGCCTGGCCGGCGCGGTCGAGCACGGCCTCCACTATGACCGGAGACGGCGCCGGGCCGCAGCGCGCGTCGAGGTGGACGACGAGGCTGACGCCTTCGGCCAGGCGGACCAGTCCGAGCCGCCAGGGCATGCGTTCGCGAAAGAACAGCTCCTGGGAATGATGCAACGTGGTCTCACTGACGAGTTCGCCCCGTCCGCTCATCACGGTCCATTCGAGTTCGGCCGACAGACAGCGAACGCAGGCCTCGCGCGGCGGATATTGCACGGCGCCGCAGGCCGCGCAGCATTGCAGTTCGAGGTTACCAAGTGCTGCGCCGCGAACGAGGCCGAGCGCAATGCGGCTGCGGCGGTCCGGCGGCAGTGTCGGCGCGCGCGTCTTCAGGATCGGGTTCTTGCGCTTCGGCCGTTTGATTGTTTCACTCATCATCAAGTCCCAATCATGTTGCGGCGAGAATGGCGGCGCCGGTGCATAGTCCCCGGTCGAAGTTGATCATGCCGAATCCGGAGACCAGCGCATGACGGGCGTTCTCGACCCGGGCGCCAAGCGGCTGTCCCGTGACCTGCCGGAGCGCTTCGACGATCCCGAGCGTGCCGCCGGCGGCACCGGCCTGGCCGACAGATAATTGGCCACCCGATGTGTTGAAGGGAAAGCTGCCGTTCGCTTCGAAAGTGTTGCGACGAATGAAGTCCGGCCCTTCGCCCTTGCCGCAGAAGCCGAGATCCTCGATCTGCAACACGCAGATCACAGGATAATCGTCATAGGCCTCGAGCAGGTCGATGTCTTCAGGCCCGACGCCTGCGCTTTCGTACAGGCGGTCGCGGTCCATTGCCCAGCCGCCCCGGTGCTGCACCGGATCATCAGGGAAGGCGTTGTGCCGCTCGATGGCACCTCGCAGCCGCGCGTGCGGCAATCCGAGGCGCCGGGCCCGATCCTCGCTCATGACAAGAAAAGCTTCCGCGCCGGCGCAAGGCATCACGCAATCGAACAGCCGAAGCGGGTCGGCCACCGGCCGGGCGTTAAGATATTCGTCCAGCGTCAGCGGCTTCTTGAACAGCGCATGGGGGAATTGCAACGCGTTCGAGCGCTGCGCGACGCAGAGCTTGCCGAAATCCTCAGGCTTGGCCCCATAGGTGCGCATGTAATAGGCGGTGAGGAAGGCGAAACTGGTATTGGGCCCACCGGCGCCATAGGGATAGACCGCGTCCTGCGCAAACATGCTGAAGGTCGCCGTGCTGAGCCGGAAGCTGTCGACGTGGTTGGTGTCGCCGGCAATGCAGGCAACGATCTCGGCGTCACCCGCCTGGACGGCGCGCGCGGCGCGGCGGAGGCTGACAATGCCGGATGCGCCGCCCATCGGCACGTGATCGAGCCAGCGCGGCGAAAGGCCGAGATGCTGGGTCAGGCCGACGGCGCTGTCGGGCGCCAGCGTGAAGCTCCCCACGCACAGGCCGTCGATTTCATCCTTGGAAATCCCGGCGCCATCAACCAGGGCCTTCAGCGCGCGGGCGATGAACCAGTGCGCGCCGCGGATGGAGAAGCGCTCATAGGGCACGGTGACGGGTACCGCGACGGCGACCCCGTCGTAACTTGCAATGCGGTTTGCCATGGCGGTCAATGCCCTCCGCCCAGATAAGTTGCCTGCACGCGGGCATCGCCGAGCAGGCTAGCGGCTTCACCGTCGAGCACGATTTCGCCGGTTTCCAGCACATAGCCGTAGTCGGCGATTTCAAGCGCCGCCTTCGCATTCTGCTCAACCAGCAGGATCGAGACTCCGGCATCGCGCAGGCCAGCGACGATGCGCAGGATGTCACGCACGATCAGCGGCGCGAGGCCGAGGCTGGGCTCGTCGAGCATCAGGAGCCGCGGCGCCGACATCAGCGCGCGGCCAAGCGCGAGCATCTGGCGTTCGCCACCGGAAAGCGTGTCGGCGCGCTGGGAACGACGTTCGGCAAGGCGTGGAAAGCGTCCATACGTCTCCTCAAGCGCGCGGGCGACGAAGGCGCGATCCGAACGGCGCGGGTAGGCCCCGAGCACGAGATTGTCGTAGACCGTCAACTCTCCGAACAGCTCCCGCGTCTCCGGCACCAGGCAGAAGCCGTGCTCGACACGCGCCTCGACGTCGAGCTTCAACAAATCCTGGCCTTCGAAGATAAGCCGGCCGCGCGATGGCAAAAGGCCGATGGTGGCCGCAAGCAGGGTGGTCTTGCCCGCGCCGTTCGGCCCGATCACCGTGACGATCTGGCCTCTCTGCAGCGATAGCGAAACGCCGCGTACGGCTTCGACCTTGCCGTAAGCCACATGAAGATCTGATATTTCGAGCATCGCGCTCATAATACGCCTCCGAGATAGGCTTCCTGCACCTTCGGATCGGCGCGGACCGCTGCCGGATTTCCCTCGACCAGTTTGCAGCCGAACTCCATGACCACCAGCCGGTCGACCAGGCCCATGACGAAATCCATGTCGTGCTCGACGATCAGGATCGTGACGCCTTCATCGCGAATCTGGCGCAAGACCTTGGCAAGCGCTTCCTTCTCGGGCGGCCGCAAGCCTGCGGCCGGCTCATCCAGCACCACCAGCACGGGATCGGCCGCCAGCGCGCGGGCAACTTCGAGGATGCGCTGTCCGCCGAGCGGAAGGTTGCCGGCGAGTTCGTAAGATTTGTCGCCGAGGCCGACGCGCTGCAATTGCCGCTGGGTCTCGTGCAGCGTCCGCCGCTCTTCGGCGCGATCGAGGCGAAGCGCGCTCTTCAGGAAACCGGTCGCGGTGCGCGCATAGGCGCCGAGCGCGACGTTGTCGATCAGGCTCATGTTAGGCCGCAGCTTCACGTGCTGGAACGTGCGCGCGATGCCCATGCGCGCGATTTCCATCTGTGGACGGTACGTGATGTCCTGGCCCAGGAAACTGATCCGGCCGGCATTGGCCTGCAAGGCGCCGGTCAAGAGGTTGAACATCGTGCTCTTGCCGGCGCCGTTCGGACCGATCAGGCCCAGGATCTCGCCGGCCTTGAGATCAAAACTCACTTTGTTGACGGCGGTCAGTCCACCGAAGGTCCTCACGGCGTTTTCGACGTTCAAAATCAGCGTGCCATTTTCCGGCAGCGCGCGGCGCGGCATCGCCTCGGCGACCGCGGGCGCCGGGCGCGTGCCCTTGGGCAGGCGCTTGGCGATGAACGCGATGAGGCCACCGCGGGCATTCTGCAGCAGCAGGACAAGGAGAACGCTGAAAGCGATGATCTCGAATTGCGCCGGGTTCTTCGTCACCAGCGGCAGCACATCCTGCAACCAGTTCTTGAGCAGCGTGATCAAAGCGGAGCCGGCGACGGCGCCCGCGATATGGCCGGCACCGCCCGCCATCGCCATCAGCAGGTATTCGATGCCGGGCTTGACGTCGAAGGGGGCGGGGCTGATGAACCGGTTCATGTGCGCATAGAGCCAGCCGGCCAATCCGGCGAGCAGGGCCGCGATCACGAAGGTGACAAGGCGAATTCGAAAGATGTTGACGCCGAGGCTCGCCAACAAAACTCCGCCGCCACGCAGGCTTCGGATCGCACGGCCCTCGCGGGAATTGAGCAGATTGGCGCTCGCCAGCATCGCGAGCCCGACCATCAGCCAGATCAGATAGAAGATGGTTTGCGAGGAGATCAGCGGGACCGAGGCGATGGTGATCGGCGGGATGCCGGCCATGCCGGTATTCTGCCCGAGGCCCGGGACATTGCCGAACAGGAAATAGATCGAGATCCCCCACGCGATCGTGCTGAGCGAGAGGAAGTGCCCGCCGAGCCGCAGCGTCAGCGCGCCGATCGCCAGCGCCGCAAGCCCGGTCATTGCCAGCGCCAGCAGCAATCCGACCCACGGCGACAAATCGAGGGTCACGGTCGCCCAGGCCGTCGCATAGGCGGCGATACCAACAAAGGCGGCTTGCCCGAAAGACGTCATGCCGCCGATGCCGGTCAGCAACACCAGCCCGAGCGCGACCAGCGCGGAGATGCCGATATAGTTGAGAAGCGTAATGGCGAAGCTGCCGAGCAGTGCAGGTGCGATCAGCAGGGCGATGACGGCGGCGCTGATCAGGCCGATGCGAAGCGGCGCGCTCAACGCGATCGCGTCGGGCATTTCCATTTCCTCGCCTTCCTCATCGGCATGCCCGGCCGACTTCCAGGACTGCCAGAGCAGCACCGGGATCAAGAGGCCGAACACGATCACTTCCTTGTAGGAACTGCTCCAGAACGAGGCGAAGCTTTCCATGATGCCGACGAACACGGCGCCGAGCGCTGCGATCGGATAGCTGGTGAAGCCGCCGATGATGGCGCCGATAAAGGCTTTCAGCCCGATCATGAAACCGGAATCGTAATAGATCGTCGTGGTCGGACCGATCAGGATGGCGGAGACGCCGGCGAGCAGCGAGGCAATGAAATAGGCGATCGTGCCGGTGCGTGCCGGCCGGATACCGACGAGCCGGGCGCCGATGCGGTTGACCGCGGTCGCGCGCAGCGCCCGGCCCGACATCGAGCGCTCGAAGAACAGGAAGAACAGCAGGCTGAGCAGGGCGGCGGTGACCAGCATCAGCAGGACCTGCGCCGATACGATGACGCCGCCGAAGCTGTAGATGCCATTGACCAAGGGACGAATGCGGAATCCTTCGGCGCCAAAGGCCATCAGGCCCAGTCCGCTGATCGCGAAATGAACCGCCAGCGCGATGATGAGCAGAACCAGCACGGAAGCATCGGCGGCGGGCCGGAACGCGATGCGGTCGAGCAGCGGGGCGATCGGCAGCACGAGCACCAGCGCAAGGATGATCTGCACCGCCTGGGGCAGGGCGTACGATGCGGCGACCCAGGCCAGCGCGCAGGGAATAAGCGGCAGCAGGCCATACATGAAAAACGAACGCGGGATCCGCGCGTGTTCGCCTGATCGGTAATGACCGGCCGCATCGACAATGGTTGCGATAATGGCCAGGATCGCGACCACCCAGATCGTGCCTGGCACCCGGCCAAGTTCGAACGCGGCGATCGAGAGTACGCAGAACGCCGTGATATCGCCGAACGGCACGAACACGACGCGGGTGACCGAAAAGATCAGCACGAGGCCGAGGCCCGCCAGCAGGTAGATCGCTCCATTGGCGATCCCATCGAGCAGCAGAATGATGGCGATTTCAGTCGTCATGCGATCCAGCACCTTGATTAGTCAGGTTAATACATTAAATTGCTGTTTGAAATTGATATTTGAGGAGGCATTCTGTGGCCAAAAAACAAGCAGTTTCGGCACAAATAACGGCAGTAGTCTCGGAGCCGGCCGCCGAAATTTCGCCGATCGAGCAGACCGTGAACGCGTTCGAATATGCCGCCTGGCATTTCGGTTCGGCGTTCGCGCGCTGGCGGCGCGACTGTCTGGGCGCCATGCCAACGAACGCGCTGGGCGGTACGGAGGCCTCGATCCTGCATGTGCTTCATCTCAATGGCACGCCGAAGGGCCTGAGCGATGTGGCGCGGCTTCTGCACCGCGATGATCTTGCCAATCTGCAATATGGGCTGAAGAAGCTGCTTTCGCTGGGCTTTATCGAGAAAGCGAGCAATGGCGCCTCGCGCCGCAACACCACTTACGTGCCCACCGAGCCCGGCCGTGCCATCGTCGACGCTTATCTGCAGCACCGGCGCGACACCCTGGTGCGTCTGGTCGGCAGCATGTCGGGCACCCAGGACGCACTGCAGCAGGCGACCTCGATCCTCCATGTGATGACCGGTCTCTACGATCAGGCCAGCACGATCCTGTCGAGCCAGATCGGCGACACCCTCGGCCTTCGGCCATAAGGCATGAATTGCAACTTTAATCGGTAAGTTGATCATGTGAATTGCCTCTTGACTGGGGCCATACTGCACGCTTTTATATTTTATGTCTAAAACAATTTTTGTCCGGAATGGCGGATGGCGCGGCTGTGAACAGTAAATCAAGCCACGACGCGGGGACGAACCGGCGGCCATGCCGCCGTCGGCCTGCCATCGCTCCGGTCTCCCACTTCTTCAGTAGCCCGGCCCCCGTCGACTGACCGGCGGCCCAACAGGAGGTAGCGACGATGAGCAGACAGATGATTTCGCGCCGAAACGTTCTCGTCGGCGGTGCAGCACTCTCCGGTTTCGTCGCGGCTCCCGCGATCCTTCGGGCGCAGTCCGCTCCCATCTCCGTTGGTTTCGTTACCGGTCAGACCGGACCGGGCGCCTCCATCGGCATTCCCTATTCGAGGGGAATTGCCGCTGCCATGGCTTACCTCGACACGATCGAAGGCCATAAGATCAGGCTGGTTCAGATGGACGATGGCGGCGATCCGTCGGCCTCCACGCGCAATGCCCGCAAGCTAGTCGAAGAAGAAAAGGTCGACCTGTTGATCGGGACGTCGGGGCTGCCTGGATCGGTCGCGATGGCGGCGGTCGCCGGCGAGCAGAAGGTGCCGTTCGTTTCCATCTCGCCGCTTCCGCCGACGGCGGGCAAGGGTGACGGCGGATTCTGGGCGATTTCGATTCCGCAACCGCCACCGCTGATGGTCGCGGCGGTGGTCGCGCAAATGCAAAAAGCCGGCATCAAGAGCCTCGGCTATATCGGCTTCAGCGACGCCTGGGGCGATCTCGTCTTCAACGCGCTGTCAAAGACGGCCGCGCCCGTTGGCATCAAGATCCTGACAGACGAGCGCTATGCGCGTCCCGATACCACGGTGACCGCACAAACGCTCAAGATCATGGCCGCCCAGCCCGATGCCGTCATGACCGGCGGTTCGGGAACGCCGGGGGCGCTGCCGTTTTTGGCGCTGCGCGAGCGCGGTTTTCGCGGCCCGATCTACGGCACGCATGCCCTGATCAACCCTGACTTCATCCGGGTCGGTGGTGCTGCGGTCGAAGGCGTTCTAGCGCCGACCGGGCCGGTGATCGTCGCCGAACAATTGCCCGACAGCAATCCGGTGAAGAAGGTCGGTCTGGAATTCCGCGCCGCTCACCTCAAGGCCAACAACGTGGCATCGACCGACGCCTTCTCGGCCTATTCCTTCGACGGCTGGCTGGTTTTCGCCGCCGCGGCCAAGCGCGCGCTCGCGTCGACACCGCCCGGCACGCCTGCCTTCCGCGCGGCGTTGCGCGATGAGCTCTACCGCACCAAGGACGTGGTGGGCTCGCATGGCGTCTACAACTATACCCAGAACGACAATTCCGGTGTCGACGAACGCGCACGCGTCATCGTCACGCTCGAGAAAGGGGCGTGGAAGCTGCTGGGCTGAGCCACGGCTCCGACGATCGCGCCGCATTCATCAAACGCCGCGCCGTCCTTAGGGACGCGCGCGGAAGGAGACGCCTGCCATGAAGCCGATCCGCATCTGGTATCAGAGCTACGTCGACTACGAGAACGGCAAGACCTATTGGGATCGTTTGCGCAAACATCTCGATGACGTCGTCGAGCCCGGCACCACGATCGACATCAAGGGCATTACGCCGCACGATTCCTATGCCCACGCCATCGTCGAATTCCGTTGTGCGCGCGAAGTGATCTGCAATGCGGTGCGGGCTGAACGCGAGGGGTACGATGCCTTCGTGATCGGCCACTTCCAGGATGCGGGTTTATACGAAGCCCGCTCGGTGGTCGATATTCCGGTTCTGGCGCTCGGCGAATCGTCGATGCTCCACGGCTGCCAGCTCGGCCAACGCAGCGGCATCATCACGATCAATCCCCGCTACATTCCCTGGTTCCATCACCAGATCACTAAATACGGGCTGGAGCGCCGCGTTGCGGGCACCCACGCCATGACGTTCGAGCCGGGGCAGATCTTGAAGGCCTATGAATCGGAAGCGCTGGCGCGTGAGGTCGAAGAGCTGTTCGCCGAACAGGCGCGGCCGCTGGTGGCCAAGGGTGTCGAAGTGCTGATCCCGGGCGGCGGCATCCCGATGCTGCTGTTTGCTGCGCTCCGCAATCACGCGATCGACGGCGCGCCCGTCATCAACGGCATACCGATCGTGGTGAAGGTGGCTGAAATGGCGGTAAAACTTCGCCGTCTCACCGGCCTCGGCGTCAGTCGCGCGGGGGAATTCGTCAAGCCGCCAGCGGAGATCATCGAGGAATTCATGACGCATCCGAAGCTCGGCTAGGGCCTAAAGCTCCGTTCTTACTTTCCAAAGCTCCGGAAAGAGTTCGACCTCGAGCATCTTGCGCAAATAGGAAACGCCCGACGTACCGCCGGTTCCGCGCTTTAGGCCGATAATGCGCTCGACCGTCGTGACGTGGTTAAAGCGCCAGCGGCGAAAATAGTCTTCGAAATCGACCAGTTTTTCGGCCAGCTCGTACAGCATCCAGTGTTTGTCGGGAGATGCGTAGACGGTCTTCCAGGCAGCCAGCACCTTGTCATTTGCGGTCCGCGTCAGGCGCCAATCCGTTCGATGCGCATCTTCGCCGATGTCGAAGCCGTTGCGCGCCAGCAGAAGCAGGGCTTCGTCGTAGAGACTGGGCTGGCTCAGAATCTCCTCCAGCTTCGCGACGATGTCGCCGCGGTGGGCATGAGGGCCAAGCATTGCAACATTGCGGTTGCCGGCGAGGAATTCGATCGCCCGGTACTGGTACGACTGGAAGCCTGACGATTGGCCGAGCTGGTCGCGAAATTCGGTGTACTCGCTCGGCGTCATCGTCCGCAAAACATCCCAGGCGCCCGTGAGCTGCTCGAAGATTCGGGCGATGCGCGACAGCATCTTGAACGCGGGTTGGAGCTTGTCGTTGTGGATGGCCTTGATGGCGGAGCGGATTTCGTGGATCGCCAGCTTCATCCAGAGTTCGGAGGTCTGATGCTGTATGATGAACAGAAGTTCGTCATGCGCATCCGAAAGCGGTTCCTGCGCGTCCAATACGCGTTCCAGATGCAGGTAATCACTGTAGGACATCCGCCCGTCGAACGACATCTGGGCTCCCTCGCGGGAGGGGTCCAAAGGTTTTTCGGTCAAGGGTTTTTCGGTCACGGGTTTTTCGGTCATGTCACGACAGCCATTTTGCGATACTCCGCGGCATCCCAGCGGCGATTGTTCACGACGTCCTCGATCGCATCGACCGCCGCGCGAACCTCGGCCTCGCCGATGTAGAGCGGTGTAAACCCGAAGCGGATCGCGTCGGGGGCGCGAAAATCGCCGATCACACCGCGCGCGATCAGCGCCTGCATGATCGCGTAGCCGTAGGCGTGGCGAAACGACACTTGGCTGCCGCGCTTGTTGCCGTCCCGCGGCGAGGCCAGCGTCAACTCCGGA
This sequence comes from Bradyrhizobium sp. AUGA SZCCT0177, assembly GCF_018130125.1. NCBI lineage: Bacteria > Pseudomonadati > Pseudomonadota > Alphaproteobacteria > Hyphomicrobiales > Nitrobacteraceae > Bradyrhizobium > Bradyrhizobium sp. AUGA SZCCT0177. The sequence continues at coordinate 215,937 of NZ_JAFCMA010000005.1, forward strand.
CAGCGGGCTTCGACTTCGCGGATGAACTGATCCGCCAGCGCGATTGACGCCTTGCGGACCTCGTTCATGCTGACGCCCTCCCAGACATCGAGCGCTGCGTCGAGCGCGGCCATCGCAATGACGGGAGGCGTTCCAACCCGCATCCGTTCGATGCCGGCGCCGGCCCGGTAATCAAGATCGAAGGCAAACGGCGCCTGATGCCCCATCCATCCGGAAAGTGCCGGCCGCGCCATGTCGGCATGGTCAGGTGCGACATAGATGAAGGCCGGCGCGCCAGGACCGCCATTGAGATATTTGTAGGTGCAGCCGACCGCGAAATCGGCTTTGGCGTCTGACACGTCGACCGGGATGGCTCCCGCGGAGTGGGCGAGGTCCCAAACCGTCAATGCGCCGGCGGCGTGCGCTTTCTGCGTCAAGGCCTTCATGTCGTGAAGGCGGCCGGTGCGATAGTCGACCTCGGTCAGCATCAGCACCGCAATCGTTGCGTCGATGGCGTCTTCGACTTCCTCGGGGGCAACAATCTTGAGCTGATATCCCCGGTCGAGCGATCTGAGCAGACCTTCGGCCATGTAGAGGTCGGTTGGAAAGTTGCCGTTGTCCGACAGGATCACACGCTTGCTGGAATTGAGTTCGAGCGCTGAGGCAAGCGCTTGATAGACTTTGATCGACAGGGTGTCGCCGATCACCACGGTGCCTTCAGGCGCGCCGATCAGCCGGCCGACGCGATCTCCGATGCGGCGCGGCTGAGCCATCCAGCCGGCGCTGTTCCAGCCCCTGATAAGCTGTTTCCCCCATTGCTCGGACATCATGCTGCGGACGCGATCGGTCGCCGCAACGGGGAGGGGACCGAGCGAGTTGCCGTCGAGATAGATGACGCCATCCGGCATATGGAACAGGGATCGCGTTCGCGTGAAATCGGTCATCATTGGCCTCGTTCGCAGGCGGCGGATACTCGCATGGCGGCGAATTGTTTCAAGCCCATAAGTTATATGTCTAAAATACTTTTGGACTTGTCCTGCTGGCGGCCGATGTGAGTAGATATCACCCAACTGAATCCTGATCGTAGGCGCCTGCGCCGGCTACTCAAGACCAAACGGAAACCGACCCGCATGATCTTTCATCAGATTTCCGACTGGAACGACGCCTACGCCAATGGCCCCAACATCCCCGGTGGCGAACGCTGGCCGGCGGCCTGGGTGCAACCCGCCCAGACCTATCGCGATGAACTAGGGGGGAGTGGCCGCACGACGCTTGATGTCGGCTATGGCGAGCGGCCGCGAAACCGCTTCGATCTGTTCCGCCCCGAGGGCCAGCCCAAGGGCCTGGTCGTTTTCGTTCATGGCGGGTTCTGGCGCGCCCTCGACAAGAGTTTTTGGTCGCACCTCGCGCGCGGCTCCGTCGAAAGCGGCTATGCGGTGGCGATGCCTTCCTACACACTATGCCCCGCCGTTCGCGTTGCCGACATTACGCGCGAAATTGCCGCCGCGATCACGCAGGCGGCCTCGATGGTGGAAGGCCCGATTTTCCTGACAGGCCACTCCGCAGGCGGACACCTGGTCACGCGCATGATTTCGGCGACTTCGCCGCTGTCGGAGCCCGCCCGCGCGCGCATCCGCAATACCGTCTCGATCTCGGGCGTCCATGACCTTCGCCCGATGCTGAAGACCACGATGAATGCCGAGCTGCGGATCGACGACGCCGAAGCGCAAACCGAAAGCCCCGCGCTCCTGCAGCCTTTGCCTGGTGCCCGCGTGACCTGCTGGGTGGGCAGCGCGGAGCGCCCGGAATTCGTCCGCCAGAACGCCCTGCTTGCCAACATCTGGACCGGGCTCGGCGCGCAAACCTGCACGATCGAAGAACCCGGTCGCCACCATTTCAACGTCATTGACGGCCTGGCCGACCGGAATCATCCGATCGTCCGGACCCTCCTGGCCGATGCCGCGTAGTTCACCATGACTTTGGAGGCATCGACGTGTTTATTCGGTCGCGGAAGGTCCACGATGAAGCCGCGCGACGAGGGCCGCGCGATTGCCCACCGCGAGCTTCTCGAAAATATGGTCGAGATGCGAACGGACGGTCCAATAGCTGATCTGCAGTGATCTGGCGATGGCGCGATCGGTTAAGCCGTTCACAACGCCCGCAGCTATCTGCCGTTCCCTGACCGTCAGTTGCTGAAAGCAAAGCGAAGCGGGGGCGAGGCTCTGGTTGCGCACCTCTCGGGTCGCCCGCAGCAGCACCGGCTGCAATAGTCCCAGCAGCAACATTTCGCGCGACCCGACCGGCGTGCGGCCTCGATCGCGCCAGAACCTGAAGTCGCCAACGTTCGTACCGCCGTCATGGAGATGGAGATCGATACCGTCGGTGGTCCGGTAGGTCCGCAAGAATTCGTGGAAGTACCGCGTGCGCTCGAGTTCATCGCGGCGGATCACCGAATAGATCGGCGTCGGACCCTTGCGGTGCCGAAGCCGCGGCGAAATAGGGTCACAGCCCTGGAATTCCGCGACATAGGCCCGCGCCATGTCCATTCCGCGGCCGACGCACATGGCGTTTTCGTAGCGGCCACTGGCGGGATTCCACAGGGTGGTCCCGATGAAATCCATCGATAGCAGGTGCTGCAGATCCGAGGCCACGCCTGGCGCTGTCAGCAACCAATCGGGAGCCAATGGCTGGAGCAGGGCCTCGCTCACCCGCTTCAGGAGCGTCACATCCTTGGAAGAAAGACTAAGCGCCATGGCGTTGCCGAGGGCTCCTGTCGTGCAGTGAGGCGCATCCCAGAAAACAGGGATAGTGGGCAAATATTGTGAAAGCTAGCGTGGGGTGCGTCAAGCGCGGGAGGGGCGCCCCGTCAGCTCCCGGTGGATCAAGACGAGGAACGACATGAAGATCTCAATGCCGGACGGATGCGGCCTCCACGTCGAGTCGGAAGGACATGGTGATACGGCCATCGTGTTTCTGCACGGCATCATGATGAGCGGTGCCGTCTTCAAGCGCCAGGTCAGCGCGCTGTCTGCCGACCATCGGGTCGTCACCGTCGATCTCCGCGGCTTCGGCCAGTCCGACAAGCCGGAGACCGGGTACTCCGGAGAGAACTTTGTCGCTGATCTGAAGGGCGTCATCGATCATCTCAATCTGACGCGGCCGATCATTGCCGGCTGGTCGATGGGCGGAGCCATCGCGCTGGCATTTGCGGCGACGTTTCCTGGGATAGCCTCGCGATTGGTGCTGATCGGTACGACGCCATGCTTGATTCAGCGACCCGATTGGCCGCACGCGGTGCCGCCGGCGGCCGCCGAGCAACTCGGGCAGGCGCTGGCAACCGACTATGACGCGGGCGTCGACGGCTTCTGTCGCATGATGTTCCCGGAAGCCAATTCTGAGGATGATATGAACTTTGTCAGGCAGATCATGCTGGCGACACCGCCGCGCGTCACGCTGGCCTGCATGCAGAATCTCGGCGGCAGCGATCTTCGTCCCCTGTTGGGCTCGATCCGCGAACCGGTCAGCGTGCTCTGCGGTACTGAAGACATGGTCTGTCCGCCGGCGGCAAGCCAGTTCCTGGCTGATACGCTTGGCGGAAAAATCGCACTCATACCCGGCGGCGGGCACTGCGCGTTCCTGACCAGGGCCGAGGAATTCAACAGCGCGCTCCGCGCGGCACTTTGATCACCAGCCTATTTGGTGCCATAGGCACGGTCACCGGCATCGCCGAGACCGGGCACAATGTAGGCGTTGTCGTCCAGCCCCTGGTCGATCGCGGCGAGCCAGATCGGAACGTCCGGGTGAATGCCGCGCACGCGCTCGACGCCTTCCGGTGCGCCGATCAGGCACACCAGCCTGATGTCGTTGGCGCCGCGCTCTTTCAGCCGGTCGATCGCGGCGACGGCGGAGTTCGCCGTTGCCAGTATCGGTGAAATCACGATCACCAGTCGCTCGTGCAGATCACTCGGGGCTTTAAAGAAATATTCGACGGCAACGAAGGTTTCCGGCTCGCGGTAAAGACCGATATGCGCGATACGCGCGGTCGGCACCAGATCGAGCATGCCGTCGGCAAACGTAATGCCGGCGCGCAGTATCGGTGCGAACACCAGCTTCTTGCCCGCGATCTGCGGCGACATCATATGCGCAAGCGGCGTTTCTATTTCGACGTCGGCCAGCGGCAGGTCACGGGTGACTTCGTAACACAGCAGCATCCCGATCTCCTTGAGGAGTTCGCGAAACGACTTGGTCGAAACTTCCTTCTTCCGCAACAGCGTCAGCTTGTGCTGCACCAGCGGATGACTAACGATCGTGACGCCGTCCATGTTGCTAATCCCAAATCTAGAAAACAGTGCCGTCGCTGATAATTTTCACCGGCGGCGAAGCGTCGGCGCGGCGTTCGCGCGCCAGCAATCGACCCGCCGCCCAGGTGCCGCCTTCGAGAATTTTTGCCAATGGCATCGAGGTGGCATCGACTTTGAGCCGGTGTCGTAAACCATCGGCGATGCGGTCAAGCAGCGCCACCGTCAGCGCACGCCATTCCACGACCAGCGGTGACGCGACCTCGTGTTCCCTTTGCGCGGATTCCGGATCGCGAAACGCGAGCACGCCGATATCGATGAACAGTCCGCCATTGCGATATTCAGCGAGGCCGGTGAGGCCATCGATATCGGTCACGGTGATGCCGGCCGTTTGCAGCGGCTCGATCAGGGAGTAAGCCAGCCATTGCGAGAGCTTGTGCAGCGGCACGAGTCCATTTGTGGCATCCGCTGTCGTCAATGCTGGATGCTTCCAGCAGTCGCCGAGCGGGATTCCGCCCAGCGTCAGCCGCGATGGCCAGATTGGGCCGAGCTGTTGCAGCAACTCCACAAGAATGGTTGGCGCGGGAAGCTTTCCGCCGTAGGCGAGTTTCGCCAATCGATCGAACAGGCCGCCGGGCCGCGGCGTGTCCTGGCTGCCGAACACATCCGGCTTCGAGACCACCAGTTGGCCCAGCCGGCGCAATAGCTCGGCGCGACCGTCCATTCCGACCAGCGGATTGGTATCCGAGACCTGCATGCCGCTCTCGAGGTCGGCGACGGCCAGAATTGCAAGAATCTCGCCATCGGCGCGCAGCGGTTCCTGCGGATCGGTGGAGAATGCGCCGCCCGCGAACATCGCGAGGCTGGCGAGCCCCAATCCTTCCGAACGGCCGATGTCAGATCCGGTTTTCGGATCGTGGTAGCGCCACGACGGTCCGGCGCCGGCATCGAGGAAGACGCTGACGATCGCCAGATCGAATTCGGCCCGGGCGCGGGCCGCCCGACCGAGCCATTTGGTCCGGCCGGCGATATCGGCCCAGCGATTATCCCCATTGGTGACGAAGTGCCGCCAGCGCGAATGAAAGGGAACGTCGAAGGAGGGATAGGCCTTGCGCGTGGTCTCCAGCACCAAATCGACGGCGCTGTCCATGCGATCGAGGTGAACACGGAAATTCGGCAGCCTGTCGTCAAGGCCGATTGCGAGCATGCGATGCGCCCGCTCACGGACCGCGCTGGCGTTCAGCAATGACAACGCGGCCGACATCTTCGGATCTGCGGGGGACACAGCGCCCTCTCAAAATTTTTCGAGCGGACGGCCGACCGGATTGTCCGGACTTTCTTGCGGCTCGGGCGTGTAGTAGCCGGCGGCTTTCTTTGCCGCGATTTCCACATGCGCGTCGGCTGGGATCATGTCGTCGGGGATAGGCACGCGTTCGACGATTTCGATGCCCTGGCCGGTCAGCGCGTCGTGCTTCATGTCGCTCATGGATACGAAGCGGTCGATCCGCTTCAGGCCGAGCCAATGCACCACATCCGGCATCAATTGCTGGAACCGGGCGTCCTGCACGCCGGCGACGCATTCGGTGCGCTCGAAATACTGGGCCGCGGCATCGCCGCCTTCCTGACGCTTGCGCGCGTTGTAGACCAGAAACTTCGTGACTTCGCCGAGCGCGCGGCCTTCCTTGCGATTGTAGATGATGATGCCGAGACCGCCGGTCTGGCCGGCGCGCGCGCATTCCTCGATGCCGTGAATGAGGTACGGACGGCAGGTGCAGATATCAGAACCAAACACGTCGGAGCCGTTGCACTCGTCATGCACGCGGCAGGTGATCTTGGTGCGGTGGTCCGGCAGCTTGGTAACGTCGCCGAACAGATAGGCGGTCGTGCCGCCGATCGGCGGCAGAAAAACCTGCAGATCGGGCCGTGTCACCAGTTCCGGAAACATGCCGGCGGTCTGCTCGAACAATTGCCGGCGCAAATTGTTTTCGGTGGTCGCGAAGCGCTCGGCCAGGCCCGGCAGGTACCACACCGGGTCGATCGCGATCTTGACCACGGAGACACTGCCGTTCTTGTGCACGAACTCGCCGTCGTGCTTGAGCCGTCCGGCTTCGATCGCCGCCTGCAACTCGGGCAGGTCAAGGCGCGCGCGGGTGATGGCAATGCTCGGGCGGATGTCGATGCCCTCGGCGATCTCGGTTGCAAAATTTTCCGCGGCGAGATGTCCCCAGGGATCCAGCGAAACGATCCGCTGCGGATCGGTCCATTGCGGAAACGGTCCAATGGTTTCGGCGGGATGGGTGTTGGTGAGATCCGGGCGTCGGATCGGATCGAGCGCGCCGGAGGAGACGGCCAGTGCCCGATAGACTGAATAGGAGCCGCCATGGGTGCCGATGACGTTGCGGTCCTGCGGGCGCGACACCGTTCCGATCACCGGTCCGCGCTCACGCGCGCTGGCGGCGCCCCAGCTGATTGGAAAGTTGAGCTTGGCACCCGGAGCCGGGTGCGACGTAATGCGAATATGATCAACCCGATTGGAACGAGTCATCGCTACGAACCCTGAAACGGCGACGGCCCGCCTGGACAGACGGGCCTGGTCACACCAACGTTAAATTCAGCAGCGGTTGCAGCTGAGAGAGCAATATAATCAAATTTTGGCCGATTACAACGGCGATCAGAACGCGCTACGGAGGCCTTCCCGGCCTGTTAACCTTTTGGGTGCGGTGCCGCGATGCCTGTTTTTATGCCCCCGCAGCATTGCAGGGCAGATATCGGCATCGGTCGATGCCTCCCGACTTTACGATCCCGTGTTTCGCGGCGAAGGTGACGTTCAATTGCGGACATCAGCAACGCTCAGGAGACCGCCATGCCAACCGTCGACCTCAATTCCGATCTTGGCGAAGGATTTGGGACTTATCGCTGCGGCGACGATGACGCTATGCTCGCCATCGTCACCTCGGCCAACGTGGCCTGCGGGCTTCATGCCGGCGACCCCGAGGTGATGGCGCGGACGTTTGCCCTCGCGCGCAAGCGCGGCGTCGCGGTGGGGGCCCATCCCGGGTTTCCGGATCTGTGGGGTTTTGGCCGCCGCCGCCTCCCGTTCTCGAACGGCGAGATCGAGCGGCTCGTCGCCTACCAGATCGGCGCGGCCATGGCGCTTGCGGCTTACGCCGGTCATCGCATCACCTATGTGAAGACCCACGGCGCGCTCGGCAACATCGCCTGCGAGGAACGCGACGTTGCGGACGCGGTAGCGCGGGCGGTTCGGGCGGTCGATCCTAATCTGGCGTTGCTGGCCATCGCGGTGACGGAGCTGGTCGCGGCCGGTGAAGCCGCGGGACTTGAAATTCATCAGGAGATCTATGCCGACCGTGGTTACACCGAAACCGGGCAATTGATCCCGCGCGGTCAGCCCGGCGCAATGATCGAAGGCGCTGAAGAAGCTGCCGCGCGCGTGCTCGCGATGGTGCAGGCGGGGGCGGTGATCACCGCAAGCGGCAAGCATTTGCCGACACCGATCCGTTCGATCTGCGTTCATGGCGATTCCGACCATGCGGTTGCGACCGCCAGCCTCGTGCGCGCGCGATTGGAAAAGGCCGGTGTTACGCTGAAGCCGTTCAAGCCGATGGCCGCATGAAACTGCAGATCGATCCGCGCTTTCTCGACGCGGGGGAAGCCGCCCTCGTCGTCGAATTCGGTGACATCGTTGATCCCGTGATTAACGACAGGGTGCTTGCCCTCGACGCGGCTTTGCGTGCCGATCCTCCGACGGGAACGCGTGAATTCGTGCCGACCTATCGCTCGCTGATGATTCACTATGATCCGCTTGGGATCGACAGGGAAACGCTGGTTGCCATCGTGCGCCGTATGATGACGGGTCTTACCGAATGGCGGGGCGAGGGCACCATTTGGACGTTGCCTTGTTGTTACGATCCCGCGCTGGCCGAGGACCTCGACGAGGCCGCCAGGATTCTCGGCCTCACGCGGGATGACGCCGTCGCTTTGCATACGAAGGCGACGTATCGCGTCTATATGTGTGGTTTCACGCCTGGCCAGATCTATCTGGGCGGCGTACCCGAGCAGCTGAAGATCTCGCGCCGCGCGACCCCAAGACCGCCGCATCCGGCCGGTGCGGTGTCGATCGGAGGTGGTCTTGGCACCGTGGTGCCGTTCGTGATGCCGACCGGTTGGTATGTCATCGGCCAAACGCCGGAGCGCCTCTTTGCCGCGGAACGCCAAGATGCCTTTCTGATCCAGGCCGGCGATCTCGTGCGGTTCGAGCCGATCGATCTCGTGACATTTCGCGATCTGGCGCAACGCGCCGGGAGCGGCGAAATCGTTGCCCGCAAGCGTGCCGCATGAGGGCTGACGCTTCGGAGGCGATCCTTCGCATCCTGTCGGCCGGGCCGGGTGCAACGCTGCAGGACGCCGGCCGGCACGGCTATCTGCGCTTTGGTGTCACTGCCGCAGGCCCGATGGATCAACTGGCGCACGCCACGGCAAACCTAGCGGTCGGCAATCCCGCGGGCGCAACCGCGATCGAAGTATCCGTCGGTGGGTTAGAGGTGACCGCTGAATCTGGACCGCTCTGTGTCGCCGTTGCCGGCGGCGAATTCTCGCTCAGCCTCGACGGCAGGTCGCTCCCACCGGCGGTGGTACTCAATCTGGAGGCAGGCGCCGTGCTGAAAATTCGCGCCGGCGGTCGCGGCTCCTGGTGCTATCTGGCGGTGGCGGGCCACTTTATCGTGCCAAAGGTGCTGGGCTCTCACGCCACCCACACGCGCACCGGCTTTGGCGGCGTGAATGGCCGCGCGCTTGCCGCGGGCGATCGTCTCGCCATCGAGCGATCCGCTTCTTCGACATCGTCGCTGAGCGCCATCGCAGCACCATGGCTCGACCGTCCCCTCGACACCATTCGCGTGGTCCTAGGCCCTCAGCACGACTACTTCGCCAACGACCAGATCGCCGCGTTTCTTGCCGGGCCCTGGACGGTCTCCGCCAAGGTCGATCGCATGGCGTATTATCTTGACGGACCCCGGCTGACGCACGCGCGTGGCTACAACATCGTGTCTGACGGGATCGCCATGGGGGCGATCCAGGTGCCGGGAGACGGCCGTCCGATCGTTCTGATGGCCGATCGCCAATCCACCGGCGGTTATCCGAAGATTGCAAACATCATCGGACCCGATCTTGGCCGGCTGGCGCAGGCGCGACCGGGAGCGGTGTTCAGATTCGCGGCGGTCACGATCGGACAGGCGGTCGAAGCGCGCCGCAGCGAGGCCGCGTTGCTGGCGCGCGGCATTGTCGTCGAGCCGCTGACGCGCACCGAACTCAGCTCCGAATTTCTGCTCGGCCTCAATCTGATCGACGGTGTTGTCGGCGCTGAGGCCTCCGGATGAGGCTCCGGCCATCAACGGGGTTCAATGCCTAAGCGCCGTCCCGGTCCAGGGCGCGGCTCGCCTGCCGGACTTCGTTCAGGAACGCCTTGGCCAAACGCGACAGAGGCTCCGCCTCAGACCACAGCATATACGCCACGGCCACGGTTTTCGGCGTGAAAGGCCGGACGATAAGGCCCTGGCCGCCGCCCTGGCGCGGCGAAAACGGATCGACGACCGCAGCGCCTACGCCGGCGGCCGCGAGCACGCAGGCCGTATTGCAGTATCGCACTTCGACGGTCGGCTGGAACGGCGCGCCGGCTTGCGCAAAACTCTCGCGCACGGCTTCACCCAATCGCGTACCGCGCTCCAGCCCGATGAAGGGCAAGCCGACGAGGTCGGTGGCTGAAATGACCGGCCGTTCGGCCAGCGCATGGTTCGGCGGCAAGACGCAGACCATTTCGCCGGTGTGAACCACCTCGTGCGCGATGCCGGGATGATGTGACAGCCCAAGCGCGAAGCCGAGTTCTGCGACCCTGCTCGTGACGCCGTCGATGATACCCTCGTAGCGCCGTACGTCGAAGAAGACGCGCGTCTGCTGACGGCGGCGCAGGAAGTCCGATAGAGCGTGTGGAATGATGCTGTAGGCCAGCGGCGGCGTCGCCACGATCGATAGAAGGCCGGTGCGGCACTCCCGCAAATCGCGCACGCGATTTTCAAGCTTGGCGTGCAGCGCAAAGATCGCTTCACTTTCCTTGTAGAGCGTCATCGCCTCTGATGTCGGGAACAGCCGGTTGTTGACGCGCTCGAACAGGGCGAAACCCGCCTGTGCTTCCATCGCCTTGAGCGCATTGCTGATCGCCGGCTGCGACAGCGCCAGTTCGTCGGCCGCCGCGACCGTGGTCCGATGGCGGATGACCGCCCGCAGGATCTCCAATTGGCGCAGGTTCATATAACCACCGGTTATTGTCTCGGTGAAAATATCATAGCACGAGTGATTGCGTTTTGGCCCGCGCTTTCGCGTAATCACCTCTGCATCGGGGCGTTGCCGGAGCGGGCTTGTCCGCCTCCTGCGTAAGCAATCCGCTCAGATTGGAGGCAATGTTGGTTCGAGTTCTCCGCGCCGCCGCCGCTCAGATGGGGCCGACGCAAAAAGCGGATCCGCGAGAGCATACGCTTGGCCGGATGCTGGAACTGTTGGAGGCGGCCGCGGCGAGTGGCGCAACGCTGGTGGTTTTTCCCGAATTGGCGTTTACGACCTTCTTCCCGCGATGGCTGATCGAGGGTGAAGCGCTCGAGCATTATTTCGAGCGCGGCATGCCGAATCCGGCCGTGCAGCCCTTGTTCGATCGCGCCCGGGCGCTGCGGATCGGCTTCTATGTCGGTTATGCCGAGCTGACCTCGGATGGTCAGCGCTTCAATTGCTCCATCCTGGTCGATGGCGACGGCGAAATTCTAGGCCGCTATCGCAAGGTGCATTTGCCGGGTTCGGTCGAGCCGCGGGCCGGCGCACGCTACCAGCAGCTCGAAAAACGCTATTTCGAATATGGTGATCTCGGATTTCCTGCCTTTCGGGCGGGGGAGGATTGGCGCCACGCGATCATGGGCATGATGATTTGCAACGATCGCCGCTGGCCGGAAGCCTGGCGCGTGTTGGGCCTGCAGGGCGTCGAGCTGGTGTGTATCGGCTACAATTCCGCGGCCTACGATCCCAACGGCGGTGTTTCCGAAGATGCGGCGCTGCGTACCTTCCATTCAAAGCTCGTAACGCAGGCCAACGCTTACATGAACGCGACCTGGGCGATCTCGGTCGCCAAGGCAGGGAACGAGGACGGCTCCGGACTGATCGGCGGCTCCTGCATCGTCGATCCGAATGGCCGGATTGTTGCAGAGGCGCAGACGCTCGCGGATGAAATCGTGGTCGCCGACCTCGATCTTGATCTCTGCCGCCAGGGCAAGGACAAGATGTTCAATTTCGCCGCGCATCGGCGGCCGGAGCAATACATGGCTATTACGGAGCGCGCGGGCGTCGTCGAACCGGCTGATCTCGATGCGATTTAACATGCTGCGTCCAGTCGCGGCCGTGGGCCGAAGGAGCTGATATGACACGCCTCTGGTACTCCGCTGGTTTCGCCGCCCTCCTTGCCACTACAACTGCGCAGGCCGCCGAACTGCCCGAAACGATCAAGCAAGCGGGCACGTTGCGGCTGACGGTCAATTCGACCTACGCGCCCATGGAGTACCGCGATCCGACGACGAACCAACTCGTCGGGCTCGACATCGATCTCGCGAACGAGCTTGCGAAACGCCTCGGCGTGAAGATCATCTGGAGCGAAACGCCGTTCGCCGAGCTCATCCCCTCATTGCAGACCAAGCGCGCGGATTTCATCATCAGCGGCATTTCGGATCGCGCCTCGCGGCGCGAGACCGCTGATTTCATCGACTATCTGGCGACAGGTCCGCAGTTCTTCGTCCTGGCTGAAAATGCGGCGAAGGCCGCCATCGATCTCTGCGGCAAGAAGGTTGGAACGACGCGCAGCACCAGCTTCCCGATCGAGATCGAGAAGTGGAGCAAGCAGAACTGCGAAGCGACCGGCAAGCCCGCTGTGCAATATGTTCCGGGCGAAAACAGCATCGATGTCCGCAACCAGCTCAAGCAGGGCCGCATCGACGCCGCGGTGCAAGGCAGCGAAACCTTGCCCTACGCCCAGGCACAGGAGGTCGGGAAATACCGCGTTATCGGTGAGCCGTTTTCCACCGGCTATCAGGGCATCATGTTCCGGAAAGACGATGTGGCATTGCGCGAGGTGGTGACGGAGCATCTCGCCGCGATGATGAAGGATGGATCGTACAAGGCCATCCTCGAGAAATGGGGGCTCGGTGCGAACGCGGTCGCCCAGCCGATGATGAATGCGGCCACGCAATGAGAACGGCGCCCGCGCTGGCCGGAGGCTTCCCCGACATCTCCGGCATGACGGTCGCGCGTCAGGTGCATTGGCAGCGATGGCTTGCCGCGGCGGCTATTCTCGTGGTGCTGGCTGCGATCGGTCGCGCCTTCGTCAACGGTCAGATCGAATGGAGCTATGTCGGTCGCTTTCTGACTGCGAAGGCGATCCTCGAAGGCATCGTCAACACCATGGTGATGGCGGTGCTTGCGATGACCCTTGGCATCGTGCTCGGCGTCGTCGCCGCGATCATGCGGCTGTCGCCCAATCCAGTGCTCAAATCGGTCGCAGCCGGCTATACGTGGCTGTTCCGCGGCACACCGCTGATCCTGCAACTGCTATTGTGGTTCAACATCGCGCTGGTGTTTCCGACGATCGGCATTCCCGGCCTGTGGGAGGCCCGGGCGGTCGACGTCATGACGCCGTTCCTTTCAGCCCTTCTCGGTCTCGGCATCAATCAGGGCGCCTATACGTCCGAAGTGATGCGGGCGGGCATGCTGTCGGTCGACGTCGGACAATATGAGGCCGCGCAGGCGATCGGCATGGGACGGTTGCGCGCGCTGCGCCGGATCATTCTGCCACAGGCGATGCGGGTGGTGACCCCGCCACTCGGCAATGAGTTCATCGGCATGGTGAAGGCGACGTCGCTGGCGAGCGTCATTCAGTATCCGGAGGTGCTGCACGCCGCGGAGAACATCTATTACGCGAACTCGCGCGTGATCGAACTCCTGATCGTCGCTGGCTCGTGGTATCTGCTCGTCGTGTCAATTCTGACGCCTCTGCAGATGCTGCTCGAGCGCCGCTTCGCGCGTGGCGCATTGCAGATCACCCGATGACCCAACCCCTCGTCGCCATCCGATCGGTCAGCAAGAATTTCGGGGAGTTTCAGGCCCTGAACAAGGTCTCGCTGGACGTCCGGGCAGGCGAGGTGCTTTGCCTGATCGGTGCGTCAGGGTCGGGCAAGACGACGCTGCTGCGTTGCATCAACCAGCTTACGCCGGTCGACAGCGGCGGCATCTGGCTCGATGGCGAGCTGCTGGGCGTGCGGGAAGAGGGCGGGCGGTTGCATCGCCTCACCGAGCGGCAGGTCGCGCGCCAGCGCCTGAAGACCGGCATGGTGTTCCAGCGCTTCAACCTGTTTCCGCACAAGACAGCACTGGAAAACATCACCGAAGGTCCGGTGCAGGTGCAGGGCCGCAACCGGGCTGAGGTGCAGGCGGAGGCGATGGAACTGCTGCGGCGCGTCGGGCTGGTGGCGAAGGCCGATGCCTATCCCTCCCAGCTTTCCGGCGGGCAGCAGCAGCGGGTGGCTATCGCCCGTGCGCTCGCCATGAAGCCGATGCTGATGCTGTTCGACGAGCCCACCAGTGCGCTCGATCCCGAACTGGTCGGAGAGGTGCTCGGCGTCATGAAGGAGCTTGCCCGCAGCGGCATGACGATGATGGTGGTGACGCACGAACTCGGCTTCGCGCGCGAGGTCGCCGACACCGTCATCTATATGGACCATGGCGCGATCGTGGAGTCCGGGCCCGCTGCCGAAGTTCTCGGCGCGCCCCGTGAAGTGCGCACAAAATCGTTTCTTTCCGCGGTGATCTGATGGGGACATTTTCATGATCAAACGTATTCTTGCAGCGGCGTTCCTCTGTGCCGCCGATAGCTCAGCGATGGCGGTCGAGTTGCCTCCGGAAATCGCAAAGCAGGGCAGTATCAAGGTCGCCATCGTGCCGAACTATCCCCCGCTGGAATTCAAGGATCCGGCGACCAACACGCTGGCCGGTTTCGATGTCGAACTCGGCGAGGCGCTCGGCCGCAAGCTCGGACTCAAGATCGTCTGGCAGGAAACCAGTTTCGACCAGATGATGCCCGCGATTGCGACGGGGAGGGTGGATGCGATCCTGTCCGGGATGACCGACATGGCAAGCCGGCAGGATACGGCGACCTTTGTCGACTACCTCCGCAATGGTCCGCGCTTCTTTGTGCAGCAATCGCGCGCCGCCGAGTTCAAGGACACGAAGGCGTTCTGCGGAAAAAAGGTCGGCGCCAGCCGGCGCACGTCGTTTCCGAAATTGATCGCCGCCTGGAGCGATGCGAATTGCGGCGGCAATCCGATCGTATACGTCGGCACCGAAGGCTCGGCCGATGCCCGGACCCAGCTCAGGCAGGGGCGGCTCGACGCGGCCGTTCAGGGCGGCGAGACGCTTCCCTACATCATGGACCTCGAGCCTGGGACTTATGTTCCGGTCGGCGAGGTTTTCGCGGTCCAGTTCACAGGACTTGCTTTGGGTGTGAAGGAGACGGTGCTTCAGCAGGCGTTCGTGGAGGCCCTCGACGGCTTGATCGCCGACGGCTCCTACCGCGCGTTGCTGGCGAAATGGAAATTGACCGACTACGGCGTAGAAAAGGCGATGATCAATGCAGGACAGTAAAGCACTCGCGAGCATTCCGCTGGTACCGGCGAACACCGCGCCGATGGCGCCGGAGTATCCCTGGCCCAAACCCTATACCTCGGCGATGTTCCTTTCCTTCGACGTCGACGCGGAGAGCGCCTGGACCAGCAAGGACGCAGCCCATGCCCAGCGCCTGATCACGATGAGTTACGGTGGCTACGAGGCGCGCGTCGGCACGCCGAAACTGCTGGAACTGCTCGATCAGCTTGATCTGAAGGCGACGTTCTTCATCACCGGCTGGTCTGTCGATGCGCATCCCGCGATGGCCGAGGCCATTCTCAAGGCCGGCCATGAGATCGGCCATCACGGCTATCACCATTTGCTGCCGGATCCGGGCGATCCCTGGATCGAGGAAGAACTGGAGCGGGGTTTTGAAGCGCTGAAGCGTCGCCTTGGTGTCAGGCCGACCGGCTATCGGGCGCCTTACGGCGAATTCACCGAAGAACTGCGCGTGGCGCTGGTGCGCCACGGCATCGTCTATACCTCCTCGTTTAGGGACGACGTGCGGCCTTACCGCCATCAGCTGGCGGATGGCCGGCCGGGCACGATCGAGCTTCCGGTGACCGCAAGCTATGACGACTGGATGCACGGCCTGTCTGCCCGGTTCAGCCCACGGCCGATCTTTCCCAAGGAGCATGTGCTCTCGATCTGGAAGGATGAGCTCGACGAGGTCAGGGATTGGGGCGCGATGGTGACGACCGTGCTGCATCCGCAATGCAGCGGTCGCCCAATGCGGCTGCGCCTGCTGCGGGAATTTCTCACCTACGCCAAATCCTGCCCCGATCTGTGGATCACGACCGGCGAGGCGATCGCGGCAAATTACAGCCGTCACGAAGCCGCCAGCCGCTGAGAACCGCACCGATTGAATATCCGCCGATTGATTGTTCCAGGAGTTCTCGATGCTTGTTTCCCGCCGCTCACTGTTGAAGGCTGCCGCCGCGGCGCCGGCGCTGTCGCTGCCGGGAATCGTGCGGGCGCAGTCGCAGACCACACTGCGCTTCATTCCCGTGATCGATCTGACCTTCATCGACCCGATCTACTCCACGGCGCAGGTCTCCCGTAACCATGGATTCATGGTCTACGACACCCTCTACGGCATGAACTCGGCGCTCGAGGTCTCGCCGCAGATGGTGTCTGGGCACGTCGTCTCCAATGAAGACCAGCAATGGGATCTCACGTTGCGCGACGGCCTGCTATGGCATGACGGCGAGCGCGTGCTGGCGCGGGATTGCGTCGCCAGCATTCGCCGATGGGCGGCTCGCGACGGATTCGGCGCCGAACTGATGGCGGCGACGGATGAATTGTCGGCGCCGGACGACCGCACCATCCGCTTTCGGTTGAGCCGGCCTTTCCCTCTGTTGCCCGCGGCGCTCGGCAAGGCGGCGATCCAGGCGCCGTTCATGATGCCCGAGCGGCTGGCGAGCCAGGATCCGTTCAAGCCGCTGACCGAGGTGGTGGGCAGCGGTCCTTTCCGTTTCGTGGCAGACGAGCGGGTGCAGGGCGCGCGCAATGTGTACGCCCGCTTCGATCGCTATCAGCCCCGTCAGGATGGCAAGCCGGATTGGACCGCCGGTCCCAAGATCGTTCACTACGACCGCGTGGTCTGGACGACGATGCCGGATGCGGCGACAGGGGTCGCTGCACTGCAAACGCGCGAACAGGATTGGCAGGAAACGACGCCGCACGATCTGCTGCCGGTGCTGAAGCATACCGGCGTCACCACGCGGATCCTCGACCCGCGAGGGTACACCTGCATGTTGCGGGTGAACCATCTGCAGCCGCCATTCGACAATCCGGCTATCCGCCGCGCGCTGCTCGGCGCGATCGACCAGTCCGCCTTCATGACGGCGGTTGCGGGCGAAGATCCCGCCTATCAATCCGCGCCGATCGGCTTCTTTGCGCCGGGGACGCCGATGGCGAGCGATGTCGGCCTTAACGTGTTCCGTGGGCCGCGCGACATGGCGAAGGTCAAGGCCGATCTGAAAGCTGCCGGTTACAATGGTGAGAAGGTGGTGCTGCTCGTCCCCACCAATTCGCTGGCACAAAAGCCGCTCGGCGACATCGCCGCCGACATGCTGCAGCAGGCCGGCATGAACGTCGAATATGCCGGGCTGGATTTCGGCCTGGTGTTGCAGCGGCAGTTGAAAAAGGATCCTGTCGCCCAGGGCGGCTGGAGCGCGGGCGTCGGCAACTGGCAGGGCATCGATTGGCTGAACCCGGCCGGCAATTCGAACCTGCGTGGCGACAGCAAAGTGGCCGGCTGGTACAAGAGCGAGAAGATGGGGGCGCTCCGAAGCCAATGGCTCGCCGCCGCCAATCTGGCCGAGCAACAGCGGATCTGCCGCGATATCCAGGCGTTGTCGTTCGAGGAAATTCCTTATTTCCCGATCGGTCAGTATAAACAACCGACGGCCTACCGCTCTGGTATCACCGGGATCCTCGACGGCACGGCCGTGTTCTGGAATGTGAAACCCGCATGAGCACGATCGCGATCTTCGGCAGCTATGTGTTGTCACGCAAAGACGGTGCGCAGGAGGTGCTGCGCGATCATTGGGTGCTGCTCGAGGGCAAGCGGATCGCCGCCGTCACGCGCGACCGCCCGTCCGCCACCGAGGTGTTCGACCGACCGGGCCGCTTCGTGCTGCCCGGGCTTTTGAACCTGCACAACCATTGCTTCAGCGAAGCCGTCGCCCGGACCCATACGGAGGACGGCAACGGTCGCAAGAACAACCAGAGCATCGTCTATACGGTGCTGCTGCCGCTGACCAAGCGGGGCGCCGACATGCTGTCGCCTTCGGAACGGCTCGCCATCGCACGGCTCGGCATTCTGCAATTGCTGAAGGGCGGCGCCACCACGGTCATGGAGCCGTTTCGCAACACCATCCCTGAAATGTTCGACGCCGCCGAGGAGATGGGCATCCGCTTCTATGGCGCGCCGTATTTGTTCTCCACATCGGACGCCAAGGCCGGGCCGGACGGCGTGGTACGCTACGCGGGCGATGACGGCCAGGCCGATATGGATACATGGAACGCGCTGTACCATCTCTGGAATGGGCGCGGCGATGGGCGGATCGGCCTTGCGATGAGCCCGCACGCGACCGACACCTGTGGTCCGGATCTGCTGCGGGCGTGCGCCGCCCGCGCACGCGAGCTCGGCGTTCCCATCACCACCCATCTGGCGCAAAGCCAGGCCGAAGTCGCGACGATCGGCAGCCGTCACGGTGGTCGCACGCCGGCCGAGTATCTCGACTGGCTGGGCCTGCTGGCGCCAGACCTTCTGGCCGCGCACTGCATCGCGAGCACCGATGGTGATTTGAAGCTGATGGCGGCGAGGGGCGCCACGGTGCTGAACTGCCCGCGCGTGTTTGCGCGCGCTGGCGTCACCGCGGCGTTCAGCCGGTTTGCCGGGCACGGCGTGCGGACGGTGGTCGGAACCGACGGCTACAACATGGATCTGCTCGGCGAACTCAACGCGGCGTCGATGATCTCGAAGATCGTGTCTGCTCGGCCCGACGTCGCCAATGCACCCGAATTGATCGAGTCGGTCACGGCAACCGCGGCCGCGGTCATCAAGCGACCGGATCTCGGGATCATCACCCCGGGCGCAACAGCCGACCTCACCGTCGTTGATTTGACCCATCCCCATCTGCAGCCGCTGTTCGATCCGCGGCGTGGGCTGGTGGCGCTTGGCAATCGCGCCAATATCGACCAGGTCATTGTTGACGGGCGTGTGCTGATCGATGGCGGCCAATACATTCATGGCGACGAGGCCGCGACGATCTCGGCCGGAACCGCGGCGATCGGCAAAATCTGGGATTTGCCAGAAGCCCAGGCGGCCTTTAGTGGCTGACGTCCCGTCGACACACGCGCAATGTTGGAGAGGCGAGACGCGCTCCCGCCGCTTCCTTCACTGTCTTATCAGGAGTTAGCAATGCCTTTCGACTTGATCCTGCGCGGCGGCCGGGTGGTTGACCCATCCCAAAAACTCGACGCCGTGACAGATGTCGCCTTCGCCGGCGGCAAGGTGGCCATGGTCGGAAATGAGCTCAACGCCGATCACGGCACCGACGTGCGCGACGTCTCGGGTTACATCGTCACGCCGGGTCTGATCGATCTGCACACCCATGTTTATTGGGGTGGCACTTCGCTGGGCATCGACGCCGAAGAATTCTGCCGTACTTCGGGCGTCACCACGGCGGTCGATACCGGCAGCGCCGGCCCGGGGAATTTCGCAGGCTTCCGCAAGCATGTGATCGAGCCGAGCCAGGTCCGCATTCTCGCTTACCTGCACGTCTCGCATGCCGGCATCTTCGGCTTCTCGCATCGGGTTATGGTCGGCGAGAGCGAAGAGCTCCGGCTGATGAATCCGATCGACGCCGCCACAGTGGCGGATCAAAATCGTGATCTCATTGTCGGCATCAAGGTGCGGGTAGGTCTTCACGCCTCGGGCACTTCGGGTATCGTGCCGCTCGACATCGCGCTTGAGGTCGCCGAACAGGTCGGCATGCCGCTGATGGCGCATATCGACCATCCGCCGCCGAGCTACGAGGAGGTGCTCGCCCGCCTGCGTCCGGGCGACGTCCTCACCCATGCATTCCGGCCGTTTCCCAATACGCCGGCTACGGCCCAGGGCACGGTGAAAAGGGCGGTTCTCGAGGCGCGCGAACGCGGCGTGTTGTTCGACATCGGCCACGGCAAGGGCTCCTTCGCCTTCAAGACCGCCCGGGCGATGCTCGCCAACGGTTTCTATCCCGACACCATCTCTTCGGATGTCCATCTGTTGTGCATCGACGGCCCAGCGTTCGATCAGGTGACGACCATGTCCAAGTTCCTCTGCATGGGAATGCCGCTCCCTGACGTGGTCGCGGCTTCGACGGTCAACGCCGCGATGGCGCTGCGGCGTCCCGAACTCGGCAGCCTCAAGCCGGGCAGCGCCGGCGATGCCACCCTGATCTCGATCGCGCAAGGGCAGTTTGACTATGTCGACGTCATCGGCGAGCATCTGATCGGCGACCGCAAGATCGTGTCCGAAGGCGTCGTCATTGGCGGTCGCTGGTGGCACCCGAAACCATCGGAGAAGTTCAGGCAACTCGCAGCAGGTTAGTCGGCCCTGGATGATGCATCGCTCGAAGATGTGATCGATCGAAAAATGTTTCTTCGTTCATGATCGACCTGACTTTTGGCAGCGGAACAACCTGGCCCCGCTGGCATACCATTTGCACGCAAAGGAAGCTGATCGCTATCATCTGATTGGCCTGTTTCACCTCACCGGCGCCGAACCCTCGGCCCATGAAACGGGCGGAATCGTTCATCACAACCCAAAACTGGGGAGAGCACCATGGATCGCAGGACGCTGTTGAAGGGATTTGCGGGGGTGGGCAGCCTGGCCGCAACGGCTGGCTTGTCGATGCCGGCCCTTTCCCAAGGCGCCGCGGCGCGCACCTTGCGCTTCGTGCCCCAGGCCAACCTTGCGAATTTCGACCCCATTTGGGGGACCCAGTATGTCGTGCGCAACGCCGCCGCGATGGTGTGGGACACCCTCTACGGCGTCGACGCGGCGCTGCAGCCGCAGCGCCAGATGATCGAGTCCGAGGAGACCTCCGATGACGGTCTGGTCTGGACCTTCCGGCTCCGGCCGGGGTTGAAGTTCCATGACGGCGAGCCGGTGCGGAGCAAGGATGTGGTGGCAAGCCTGACGCGTTGGTCGGCTCGCGATCCGATGGGACTGATGCTCAAGGCGATCCAGAACGAACTGGTCGCCGTCGACGACAGGACCTTCAAGTGGTCGCTGAAGGCGCCTTATCCGAAAATGCTGCTGGCGCTGGGCAAGAACAGCACGCCGATCGCCTTCATCATGCCGGAGCGCATCGCGCAGACCGATCCGTTCAAGCAAATCCCCGACTATATCGGCTCGGGCCCGATGAAATTCGCGAAAAGCGAGTGGGTGCCCGGCGCCAAGGCCGTGTTCGAGAAATTTGCCGATTACACGCCGCGGCAAGAGAAAGCGTCCTGGCTGGCCGGCGGCAAGCAGATGCTGATCGACCGCATCGAATGGGTGGTGATCCCGGATCCCGCTACGGCGGCCGCAGCACTTCAGAACGGCGAGGTCGATTGGTGGGAGAATCCGATCACCGATCTGGTGCCGTCGCTGAAGAAGAACCGCAACATCAACGTCGACATCGCCGATCCACTCGGCAACATCGGCTCGTTCCGGATGAACCATTTGCATCCGCCCTTCAACGACGTGAAGGCGCGGCGCGCCGTGCTCACCGCGCTGAGCCAGGAAGATTACATGCGCGCGTTGGTTGGAGATGACCCCGCGCTCTGGAAGCCGCTGCCGGGCTTCTTCACGCCGGATACGCCGCTCTACAGCGAGGCGGGCGGCGAGATACTGAAGGGCAAGCGCGACCTCACAGTGGCCAAGAAGCTCTTGGCCGAGAGCGGTTATTCGGGACAGCCGGTCACTTGCCTGGTGGCGCAGGATCAACCGATCACTAAAGCGTTCGGCGATGTCACCGCCGATCTTCTGAAGCAGATGGGGATGAACGTTGATTTCATCGCAACCGACTGGGGCACGGTCGGTTCCCGCCGCGCCCAGAAGACGCCTCCGGGTCAGGGAGGCTGGCAAGTATTTCACTCCTGGCACGCCGGCGCGGATTGCGTCAATCCGGCCGTCTACAATGCTGTTCGTGGCACTGGCGACAAGGCGTGGTTTGGCTGGCCCACGAGCGAGGCCGTGGAAAAGGAAGTCACGGCCTGGTTCGGCGCCAAGAATCTCGACGAGGAGAAGGCCGCGGTGGGGCGCCTCAACAAGGCGGCGCTCGAGGACGTCGTCTATGCGCCGACCGGCTTCTTCCTGAGCTATACGGCGTGGCGCAAGAATGTCTCCGGCATCGCGAAGGGGCCGCTACCGTTCTTCTGGGGCGTGTCGAAGACCGCATGATGGGACAGTGAAGCGACATGCTCTCGTATATCCTGCGCCGTATTCTCTCGACGTTGCCCGTAATGGGGATCGTCGCGCTGTTCGTCTTCAGCCTGCTTTACATCGCGCCGGGCGATCCGGCGGCGGTGATTGCAGGTGACCAGGCAAGCCCCGCCGACGTCGAGCGGATACGCCAAAGCCTCGGACTCGACCGGCCGTTTCTGGTCCAGTTCAGCAGCTGGCTATGGGATATCTTGCACGGGAATCTCGGCACCTCGATCTTCACCAATTTGCCGGTCGCCAAGATGATCGCGCAGCGGATCGAGCCGACATTCTCGCTGATGGCGATTACGCTGGTCCTGACCATCCTTGTCGCGGTGCCGCTCGGCGTGGTGGCGGCATGGAAGGCGGGAAGCTGGATCGACCGCACCATCATGGCCTTCGCCGTGTTCGCGTTCTCGCTCCCGGTCTTTGTGGTCGGATACGTGCTTGCCTATGTGTTCGCGCTGCAGTTCGAATGGCTTCCGGTGCAGGGCTATACGCCGCTATCCAATGGCGTCTGGCCATGGTTCCAGAACCTGATCCTGCCGGCGCTTGCCCTCGGCTCCGTCTACATCGCGCTGATCGCGCGCATTACCCGGGCCTCGATGCTCGAGGTGTTGCAGCAGGATTATGTCCGCACCGCCCGCGCCAAAGGCCTTGACCAGCGCAGCATCCTGTTCATTCACGCGCTGAAGAACGCGGCCGTTCCCATCGTGACGGTGATCGGTATCGGTATCGCGCTTTTGATCGGCGGCGCTGTGGTGACCGAAAGCGTGTTCGCCATTCCGGGCCTTGGACGGCTGACGATCGACGCGATCCTGCGCCGCGACTATCCCGTCATCCAGGGCATCGTTTTGCTGTTCAGCTTCCTCTATGTGCTGGTCAACCTGATGGTCGACGTCACCTACACCCTGGTTGACCCGAGGATCCGCTATTGACCGTCCTGGAAACCAACACGCTACGGATACCACCGGGTCTTGTGGTCGCGCCGCAATTGCCGGATCTGCTGTCGCCGGTCAAGATTCGTCGCGGCGTCCTCGGTTTCCTGCGCAACCATCCGACGGTGGCGATCGGCGGTGCTTTGCTCGTCTGCCTCGTCCTGGTCGGAATCTTTGCGCCTTATCTCTGGACCGTCGATCCGACCGCGATCGCGCCCGCCAAACGCACGCGCTTGCCTTCCGCGGACTACTGGTTCGGAACTGACTTGCTCGGCCGCGACATCTATTCACGCGTGATCTACGGAGCGCGGGTCTCGCTCACGGTCGGTCTTTCGGTGGCGATACTGGCATCGCTGGCCGGTCTCGCCATCGGTCTTGTTTCCGGGTTCGTGCGATGGGCCGACGGCATCATCATGCGGTTCATGGACGGGCTGATGTCGATCCCGCCGATCCTGCTTGCGGTTGCGCTGATGGCGCTGACGCGCGCCAGCGTCGGCAATGTGATCCTGGCGATCACGGTAGCCGAGATCCCGCGCGTCTCGCGCCTGGTACGCAGCGTCGTGCTGTCGCTGCGTGAACAGCCCTATGTGGACGCCGCGACAGCTTCCGGCACGCGAACGCCGATGATCATCCTGCGCCACATCCTGCCCAACACGCTGGCGCCGATGCTGGTTCAGGCGACCTATATCTGCGCCAGCGCCATGATCGTGGAGTCCATATTGTCCTTCATCGGTGCCGGCACGCCGCCCACCATTCCGTCCTGGGGCAACATCATGGCCGAGGGCAGGGCGCTGTGGCAGGTCAAACCCTACATCGTATTCTTTCCTGCCGCGTTCCTGTCCGTCACCGTGCTTGCCGTCAATCTGCTCGGTGACGGCCTGCGCGATGCGCTCGATCCGCGCATGGCCAAGAGTCTCTGATCTGATGGCATTGCTCGAAGTCGAAAATCTGCAGACCCATTTCCGGACCCCCGAGGGCATCAACCGCGCCGTGGACGGTGTTTCCTTCCATGTCAATGAGGGCGAGACGCTGGCCATCGTCGGCGAATCCGGTTGCGGCAAGTCGGTCACCTCGATGTCGCTGATGCGGCTGATCCCCGAGCCTCCCGGCAAGATCGCGGGCTCGATTCGTTTCCAGGGCAAGGATCTGCTGCAACTCTCCGAGCGCGAAATGCGCGCCATCCGCGGCAACGACATTTCGATGATCTTCCAGGAGCCGATGACGAGCCTCAATCCGGTGCTGACGGTCGGTCGTCAGATCGGAGAAACGCTGCGCATGCATCAGGGGCTCGACAAGCAGGCCGCAGAGGCCCGCGCCGTCGACATGCTGAATCTGGTTGGCATCCCGGAGTCTGTACGGCGCGTGCGCGAATTTCCGCATCAGCTTTCCGGCGGCATGCGCCAGCGCGTGATGATCGCGATGGCACTGGCCTGCAACCCAAAACTCCTGATCGCCGACGAGCCGACCACGGCGCTCGACGTCACGATCCAGGCGCAGATCCTGCAGTTGATGCTGGACCTCAAGCGCCGGGTCGGTGCGGCGATCATTCTGGTCACCCATGATCTCGGCGTGGTCGCCGAAATCGCCGAGCGCGTCATGGTGATGTATGCCGGCCGCAAGGTCGAGGAGGCGCCGGTGGCCGAACTGTTCCGCTCGCCGCGTCATCCCTATACGCAGGGCCTGCTCGGCGCGGTGCCCAAGCTCGGCTCTTCGTTAACAGGGGCCGCGCGGCGTCTCGCCGAAATCCCGGGCCAGGTGCCCAGCCTCAAAGGACGGATCGAAGGCTGTGTGTTCGCGGGGCGGTGCACACTGGCGACCGATCTCTGCCGGCAGGTCGCGCCGGGTCTTGAAGAGAAGGGCCCCCGCCATATCGCCGCCTGTCATTATGCCGCCAAGGAGGCGGCCGCGGCATGAACGCGCCACTGCTCCAAGTCCCGTTGCTGCAAGTCAACGATCTCAAGAAACATTTTCCGGTCCGCGGCGGTTTGTTCAGCCGCAAGTCCAAATGGGTCTATGCGGTGGACGGCGTGTCCTTTGAGGTCGCGCGCGGCGAAACGCTGTCGCTGGTCGGCGAGTCCGGTTGCGGCAAGTCGACGGTCGGCCGCGCGATTCTGCGCTTGTTCGACATCACGTCGGGCCAAGTGGTGCTCGACGGGCAGCGCATCGACGACGCTTCACCCGCAGCCTTGCGCAGCATGCGCCGCCGCGTGCAGGTGGTGTTCCAGGATCCGTTCTCCAGCCTCAATCCGCGCATGCGCGTGCGCGATATCCTGGCCGAGCCGATCCGCAATTTTGGTCTCGCCAAATCTTCCGCCGAACTCGAGGCCAAGGTCGCCGCGCTGATGGACACCGTGCGCCTGCCGCGTGACGCGCTGGGCCGCCGGCCCCACGAATTCTCGGGCGGCCAGCGCCAGCGCATCGGTATCGCCCGGGCACTGGCGGCGGAGCCCGAATTGATCGTCTGCGACGAGGCGGTCTCGGCCCTCGACGTCTCGGTCAAGGCACAGATCGTCAACCTGCTGCAGGATCTGCAGCGCGAGTTCGGCCTCGCGCTGCTCTTCATCAGCCACGATCTGGCGATCGTCGAGCACATGACGCACCGTGTCGCGGTGATGTATCTCGGCAAGATCGTCGAGATGGCGCCCAGGCAGCAGATCTTCACCGCGCCCAGGCATCCCTATACCAGGGCGTTGCTGTCGGCCGTGCCGGTGCCGGAGCCTGGGGCGATCCGTAACCCGATCATCCTGAAGGGCGACGTGCCGAGCCCGATCAATCCGCCGAGCGGTTGCCGATTCCACACGAGGTGCCCATACGTGTTCGATCGCTGCCGGACCGAGGAGCCAAAACTTCGCTCGGGTGGCGACGACCAGTGGGCCGCGTGTCATCTCGACGCACTGCCGGTCTAATTCCGCGGCGGAGTCCGCGAGGGCTCGAACCATCGAAGTCCGTTTGCCTGCGCTGATTTGACTGTCCCGCGATCCCCGCGCAGACTCGTGAGGCGGAGGCGGCTGGGCCGCGGTCGCATGGGTTATGTTCTCCGAAAGTCTTCATGAATCGTCTGGCAAATTTGAAGCGGTTGGGATTCTTCACGCGCCTTCTCGACGACGTTGGTCCGGCGGAACGATATCGCCTCGCGGCAGCGCAGATCGTCCACGCAGAAACAGCAGGTCTTGATTCCGCATGGATCGCGCAGCACCATTTTCATGAGAGTGAGGGCGGGCTGCCGGCGCCCTTTGCTTTTCTCGGCTTCGTCGCGGCACAGACATCCCGCATTCGTCTCGGCACCGGCATCGTTACCCTGCCGCTGGAAAATCCCGTACGGGTGGCGGAGGACGCCGCGGTCCTCGACCTGTTATCAAACGGCCGTTTGGAGCTTGGTGTCGGCACCGGCGGAAACCCGTCAGCCTTTGCAGCCTTTGGGCTGGACAGTGCGCAACGCGCGGAGATTTTCGCTGATAACCTCGACATTGTCCGTAACGCCCTGGCCGGTGCGCTGCTGGCCGGCGGCGATACGCTCTATCCACCGAGGCCGCAACTGTGCGACCGGATCTGGCAGGCGACCTTTTCCGTCAGCGGCGGGACGAGGGCCGGCAAAGCGGGCGACGGCTTGCTGTTGTCGCGAACGCAGCCGCGCCCAAGGGAGACGCCGCACGCGTCGCTTGCCGAGATTCAACACCCCATCATCGACGCCTATCTCGCCGCACTGCTGCCGGGGCGCGAGCCTCGCATCATGGCATCGCGCAGTATCTTCGCCGCCGATGAACGGCAGGAGGCGCTACAGCTGGCAGACATCGGGCTACGCCGGGCGCGCGCGAGCTTCATCGCCGGCGGTCATGCCCCGCCGGGGGAGGCGTTGCGCGACATGATCGCCGCGTTCGATACCCATGTCGGGACGCCCGACGACGTCATCGCTTCGTTGCGCGCCGACAGCATTTTGGAGCGGGTGACCGATCTGGTGTTTCAGGCCCATTCGGTCGATCCGCCGCACCCGTTCATTCTGCGATCGATCGAGTTGATCGCCGAAAGGGTTGCGCCGGCATTGGGGTGGACGAAAGGGACCATACCGAGCCTGGACACAGAATCGCGAAAACAACCCCATGCAAAGAAAGATAGTCCGGGGTTGGGGGTTCTATAATACCATTCGCGGTGCGGAAATCAGCAAGGCAACGAGCATCCGTCAGGCATCAACCGCCACCTTCAATGCCTCGGCGCGGATCTCTTCCACCAGCCTTTCCTTCAGCTGGACGAATTCGGGCGCGGTCTTGATCTTGTAGGATCGTGGGTGGGGCAGATCGACCGCGATCTCGGCCTTGATGCGGCCGGGGCGGGCGCTCATGACGATGACGCGGCTGCCGAGGAAGATGGCCTCCTCGATGTCGTGGGTGACGAACAGCACGGTCTTCTGGTCGCGCTCCCAGATGCCGAGCAGCATCTCCTGCATCAGCACGCGGGTCTGATTATCGAGTGCGCCGAACGGCTCGTCGAGCAGCAGGATCTTGGGATCGTTGGCAAGCGCACGCGCGATCGCCGTGCGTTGCTGCATGCCGCCGGAGAGTTGCTTCGGCCAGTGATTCTCAAAGCCGGACAAACCGACCCGTTGAATAAATCCATCGGCGATCTTGCCGCGTTCGGCCTCGGAAATTCCGCGCTCGCGCAGCCCGAACGCGATGTTTTCGCGCACCGTCAGCCACGGGAACAGCGTGTAGGATTGAAAAACCATGCCGCGATCCGCGCCGGGGCCCGTTACCTCCTGCCCGTCGAGAATGACGCGGCCACTGGTCGGCCGGTCGAGCCCGGCGATGATACGTAGCAGCGTGGATTTTCCGCAGCCCGAGGGGCCAAGGATGGTGACGAAATCATTGTTGCCGACGTCAAGATTGGTCGGTTCCAGCGCCCGTGTCGGCGCATTGCCCTGGCGCGCAGGGAAGGTCCGTGAGACCTGATCGATCTTCAGCGTGGTCACGCTAGTCTCCACGGAAACAGCCAGGCGTTGAAGGCCTTGAACAGGAAGTCCGAGACGAGGCCGATCAGCCCGATGACGATGATGCCGAAGATGATCTGGCCGGTGTTGAGCAGCGCCTGGCTGTCGGTGATCATGTGGCCGATGCCTGACGATGAGCCGATCAGTTCGGCGACGATGACATAGGTCCATGCCCAACCCAAAACGAGCCGGAGAATTTCCGCGATCTCGGGAGCGGACGAAGGCAGCAGGACGCGGCGGATGATGCCGCTGTCGCCAGCACCAAGCGTGTAGGCGGCTTCAACGAGATCGCGCCTCGTGTTGCCGACGTTCACGGCGATCATCAGGATGATCTGGAACACCGAGCCGATAAAAATCACCAGCAGCTTTTGCAGTTCGCCGATACCGGCCCACAGAATCAACAGCGGGATGAAGGCCGAGGCGGGCAGATAACGGGCGAACGAAACGAACGGCTCGAGAAAAGCCTCGATCGGTTTGTAAGCGCCCATCAGAACGCCGAGCGGCACCGCGATGATGGCCGCCAGCACGAAGCCGCCGATCACCCGCCATATCGTCATGCCGATATCGTACAGGAAGCCGTGCTTCGTCAGCAGTTCCCAGCCTTCCTGCAGCATGGTCAGCGGGTTGGCGAGAAATGTTTTCGAAACATAGCCGCCAAACGTGGCCCACGCCCACAGGGCAACGAACAGGACGAAGAACGCGAAGCCATAGGCCACGCGCTGCTTCGACGTCACGGGATCCAGGGGTCGTATCACAGGACAAATTCCTCAAAGCGGTGCGCCGAAAGCGGCAAGTCCCGCTTCCACAGAAGCGGGACCGGCGCGTCGCCGACCGGGAGTCTACTTGATGAAGCTCGCGTCAAAGAGGTCGTCGGTTTTCGGGATCGATTTGATGATACCGATCTCGAGCAGCAGTTCTCCAGCCTCCTTGGTGAAAGCCTGGAACTCGCCCGCGAAGAATTTCTGGTTCGCAGCCTTGTCCTGCCAGCGCAGATATTTTGCCGAATTGCCGAACTGCTCGCCGGACTGCTTCACGTCCGATCCCATGATCTCGTACGACTTGGCCTGGTCCTTTTCGATCAGCGCAACGGCCTCGAAATAACTGTCGGCCAGCGCTTGCGCGGCTTTCGGATTGTCGGTCAGGAATTTCGGCATGCAGCCGAACGTGTCCATGATCATCGGATAGTCGAGCGTGGTGGCGATGATCTTGCCCTTGTCCGGCGCCGCACGCACCGTCGAGAGGTAAGGCTCATAGGTCATGGCGGCATCGTTCTGGCCGGCCACGAAGGCCTGCGCGGCCGCGGCGGGCTCGAGGTTCACCACGGTCACGTCCTTGACCGTGAGACCGTTCTTCTTGAGCATCCAGGCCAGGGTGAAATAGGGAGCGGTGCCGGGCGCGGACGCGGCGACCGTCTTGCCCTTCAGGTCCTTGATCGCGGCGACGTCGTTTCGCGTGGCCATGCCATCGGCGCCGTAGCTCTTGTCGAGCTGGAAGATCTGCTTGGTCGCGACGCCATTGGCATTCCAGGAAATCCAGGTTTCCACCGTGGTTGCCGCGCACTGAATGTCACCTGACGCAATGGCCAGGTGCCGGTCCTTCTGCGGGATCTTCTTGATCGTCACGTCGAGGCCGTTCTTCTTGAAGATGCCGGCCTGGTTTGCGAGCGTGAGCGGTGCAAAGCCGGTCCACCCCGAGATGCCGATGCCGACCTTCACGTCCTGTGCGACGGCTGGTGCGGACACCAGGAGCGCTGCGGTTGCGGCAAGCACTCTAAAACTAAAACTAAGCATGGCTGTATCCCTTTTCTGGTTCATGGATTGCGTCTTGCTCGTCTGTGCAGCGTTGCTGCTTTGTTTATTGCTGATGCATAAATTGTGCCGGATCTTATGCGCATTGATATCCCTCTCAGCCGCCCTTGAAGCGGGCGACCAGTTTGTGGGAATCGCCTGGATAGAGCAGGCGCACTGCCGTCAGTGTCCGTGCACTGCGCCAGGTGTGCCGCTCTATCACGAGGCAGGGCGCACCGATCGCAATATCCAGTGCGGCTGCGGCTTTGTCGTCGGCCACGATAGCGCTGATCGAATGCTCTGCTTCCGTCCATGGGACATGGTGAAGCAACCACGTGCCGGGCGGTTCGATCGCAAAATCGGCCGTGGCGGCTTCGGGTACCGCGTCGAGATCGATCAGCCTGTCCTCGATCGCGAACGGCACGCCGTCGGCGCTGTGGCGACAGGCAATCGCGATCACCTTGCCGGTCTTTCGTACCCCAAGACGCGCGCGGTCGGCGGCGTTGGCGGCACGGCGCGAACACTGGATCAGCTGATAGAAGTAGCTGCGGCCGAGCGCGGTGATTTCCGCGCGGATATCAGGAATCGTCAGGACTGCTGACAGAAATTTGGGTCGGCGTACAAAGGTGCCGGCCCGCCGCCGCCGCTCGATGAGATCGGCTTGGGCCAGTTCCGACAACGCCTTGCTCACGGTCATCCGCGCGCAGCCATAGTGCGCCATGAGTTCGTGTTCGAACGGGATGCGGTGACCCGGCGGCCATTCGCCGGTCAGGATGCGGCGTTCGATGTCGAGGCGTATCTGCTTGTACAGCGTCGGCTTGTCGGTTGCATGGGCCTTGTCGCGATCGATCGAGAGGCTCATGCGACGAGCCTTCGAACGGCGGCGTTGAAGGTCTCGCGCGCCTTCTGGCGAAGCCGGTGACGCCCGCCTTCGACGACCTTGCTGCCGCCTGCCCAGACACAGTCGATAGCCCCCGTATTGGACGCAAAAATCCAACCGTCGAGGACCGCATCCCGATGGCGCCCGGCGAGCGAGGGATGTGCGGTGTCGAGCGTGACGATATCGGCGCGCGCGCCTGCCTGGATTCCTGCGGTCGGCTGCGCGAGCGCCTGGGCGCCGCCGGCCAGCGCGGTGTCGAACAATGCGCGTCCGGTCGAGATGCCGGGACCGCCGGACAACACATTGCGTTCCCGGTGTTTGAGCCGCTGGCCATATTCGAGCTGGCGCAGTTCGTCGGCGACGCCGACGAGGACATTGGAATCGGTGCCGACGCCGAACCGGCCGCCTGCATCAAGGAATTCGCGCGCCGGAAAAATGCCATCGCCGAGGCTTGCTTCGGTAACCGGGCAGAGGCCCGCGACGGCGCCGCTTTTGGCAAGCGCGGCGATCTCGGTTGCGGTGGTGTGCGTCGCATGGATCAGGCTCCAGCGCTGATCGATTGGGGCATGCTCGAGCAGCCACTCGACTGGCCGCCGGCCCGACCAGGCGATGCATTCCTCGACTTCTTTGGTCTGTTCGGCGGCGTGGATATGGACCGGCCCGCCCTCGGCCAACGGCACGATGGCCGCCAGTTCGTCCGGCGTCACGGCGCGCAGACTGTGCGGAGCGATACCGACATTGGCTCCGGGCAACGCACGGACGGCCTGCCTTGTGGCGGCAATCAGTTCAGCAAACTGGTCGACCGAACAGATGAAGCGGCGCTGGCCGGCATGGGGCGCGGCGCCACCAAAGGAGCCGTGCGCGTAGAAGCTCGGCAGCAGCGTTAGCCCGATGCCGGTGGCCTCGGCGGCTTGCGCAATTCGCGTCGCCATCTCGGCCGGATTGGCGTAGGGCGTGCCATCGTGGTCGTGATGGAGATAGTGGAATTCCCCGACGCGCGTAAAACCTTGCTCCAGCATCTCGACATAGAGCAGTGTCGCGACGGCTTTGGCATCGTCGGGGGTCATGCTCAGCGCGAAGCGATACATCGTCTCGCGCCATGTCCAGAAGGTATCGGCGGTATTACCGCGTGTTTCGGCAAGACCTGCCATGCCGCGCTGGAACGCATGGCTATGCAAGCTCGCTATTCCCGGGATGGCCAACTGGTGGCGTTCATCGTCGGCTTCCGGAGCCGTGCCAGCGGTAACGTTGGTGATAATCCCATCAGTCACAACCACCTGCACGTCATCGGCCCACCCGGACGGGAGCAGCGCTGACGCGAAATGCAGAGTGGACATGTTTTCCAAACCGGCTGGACAGAACACCGGCACGATAATATGTATAGACATATCGTCCCGTCAAGCTTCTGCCGTTGAGGGAATGCTGCATGGCCGAGCGCTTTGATCGAATTTGGCATAATGCCCGGCTCGCCACCGTTCGGGAGGATCTGCCCGACCTCGGCGTGATCGAGCAGGGCGTGATTGCCGCGCGGGATGGCCGCATCGTCTTTGCCGGCAGCCGTTCCGACTTTCCATCTGACGCCGATGCGGTCGAACGGATCGATTGCACGGGGCGGTGGATCACGCCGGGACTGATCGATTGTCATACCCATCTGGTGTTCGGCGGAAACCGCGCCCACGAGTTCGAGCTGCGCCTGCAGGGCGCAAGCTACGAAGAGATCGCACGGGCGGGTGGCGGTATTGTCTCGACGGTCGCGGCGACGCGGGCCTCCAGCGAGGCCGACCTGGTTGCCGGTGCGCTGCCGAGGTTAGATGCGCTGATCGGCGAGGGCGTGACGACGGTCGAGATCAAATCCGGCTACGGGCTCAACACCGAAACCGAGATGCGACAGCTGTCAGCCGCACGTGCGCTGGGCCGCAGCCGGCCGGTCAGCATCCGAACCACGTTTCTTGGCGCGCACGCACTGCCGCCGGAAGCCGATGGCGACCAGGATCGGTACATCGAGCTTGTTTGCCGCGAGATGCTGCCGGCGGTGGCGCAGGCCGGGCTTGCCGACGCCGTCGACGCCTTCATGGAAGGTATCGCTTTCTCGGGCGATCAAACGGCGCGGGTGTTCCGTGCGGCAAGGGCGCTGGGACTGCCGGTCAAACTGCATGCGGATCAGTTGTCGAACCTCGGCGGAGCGGCCCTTGCTGCGGAATTTTCCGCTCTGTCCGCCGATCATCTTGAACACACCGATGAAGCCGGCGCCGCGGCAATGGCGCGGGCGGGTACGGTAGCCGTGTTGCTGCCGGGCGCGTTCTATTTCATTCGCGAGACCAGGAAACCACCGGTCGAATCGTTCCGCGCCCACGGCGTCAACATGGCGCTCGCGACCGACTGTAATCCCGGCAGTTCGCCGCTGACGTCGCTGCTGCTGGCCATGAATATGGGCGCGACGCTGTTCCGGATGAATGTTGCCGAATGCCTGGCCGGTGTGACGCGCGAAGGAGCTCGCGCGCTCGGCGTTCTCGGGGAGACCGGCACGCTCGAAGCCGGCAAATGGTGCGATCTCGCGATCTGGGATATCGAGCGGCCCGCCGAACTCGTCTACCGGATGGGCTTCAACCCGTTGCACGCAAGGGTGTGGAGGGGACAATGAGCGACCGCAACGCATCCATTGTCGTTTCGCCCGGACGGGTCAGCCTCGACGAGCTTGCGCAAGTGCTTGCGGGCGCGGCCGTCGCGCTCGATCCATCCTTCTTGCCGCGCGTCGAGGCGGCTTCGGCCATTGTTGCCAAGGCCGCGGACGCGGACATTCCGGCTTACGGCATCAATACCGGCTTTGGAAAACTGGCGTCGAAGCGAATCCCGCCCGGCCAGACCACTCTGCTGCAGCGAAATTTGATCGTGTCGCATTGCTGCGGGGTAGGGCTGCCAACGCCCGAACCGATCGTGCGTCTGATGATGGCGCTGAAGATCGTCTCGCTGGGGCGGGGCGCCTCGGGCGTTCGACGCGAAATCATCGAGCAATTGCGGGCGATGCTGGCGCACGACGTTTTTCCGCTGGTGCCACAGCAGGGCTCAGTGGGCGCGTCCGGCGATCTGGCGCCGCTGGCGCATATGACGGCCGTCATGATCGGCGAAGGGCAGGCGCTCGTCGATGGCAAAATCGTGCCGGGCCTTGATGCGCTTGCCGCCGCCGGTCTCGCGCCGGTGACGCTCGGGCCGAAGGAAGGCTTGGCCCTGATCAACGGCACGCAGTTTTCGACGGCCTATGCGATTTCCGGATTATTGCGCGCCCATGGTCTGCTCTGCGCGACGCTGGTGACCGGCGCCTTGTCGGTCGATGCGGCGATGGCCTCGACGGCGCCGTTTCGCGCCGAGATCCAGCAATTGCGCGGACATGCCGGGCAAATCGCAGCCGGGGCGGCCCTGACCGCATTGCTGGAGGGCAGCGATATCAGGAACTCGCATCTCGAAGGCGACGAGCGCGTGCAGGATCCTTATTGCCTGCGCTGCCAGCCGCAAGTGGCCGGTGCGGCGCTTGACCTCTTGATGCAAGCCGCCCGCACACTGACGATCGAGGCCAACGCGGTCACCGACAATCCGCTGGTGCTGGTGGAGACCGGAGAGATCGTCTCGGGTGGAAATTTTCACGCCGAGCCGGTCGCGTTCGCCGCTGACCAGATTGCGTTGGCCTTGTCGGAGATCGGCGCGATCAGTGAACGGCGCATCGCTACGCTGGTCGATCCTGCGCTGAACTTTGGTCTGCCGCCATTCCTCACCCCGGAGCCCGGCATCAATTCCGGCTTCATGATTGCCGAAGTGACGGCGGCCGCACTTTATGCCGAGAACAAGCAACGTGCCGCGGCCTGCTCGATCGATTCGACACCGACCAGCGCCAACCAGGAAGATCATGTGTCGATGGCCGCGCACGCCGCCCGCCGGTTGTCTGACATGGCGGATAATCTTGCGACCATTCTCGGCATCGAGCTGCTGGTGGCGGCGCAGGGCATCGGGCTGCGCGCGCCGCATACGACCAGCCCCGCACTTGCTGCGGTGATTGCTACGCTGCGCGAGCAAGTACCGGCGCTCGGTGGCGATCGCTATATGGCCGACGACATTGCGAAAGCAACGGCGCTGGTCGCAGCCGGCACATTGCCATCAGTTGCGATTTCGGTGCTCGAGAACAATCCGTTTCCAAACCTTGCCGAGAAAGGTCATTTGTCATGAACCGCCGACTGGACAACGACCGCATCATCCGATCGCCGCACGGGTCCGAGATCAGCGCCAAGAGCTGGCTCACCGAAGCGCCGCTCCGAATGCTGATGAACAATCTCGATCCTGACGTTGCCGAACGGCCGAGCGAACTCGTCGTCTATGGCGGCATTGGCCGTGCAGCCCGCGACTGGGACAGCTTTGATCGAATCGTTGCGTCACTGCGCAAGCTTGAAGGCGACCAGACGCTGGTCGTTCAATCGGGTAAGCCGGTTGGAATTTTCCGCACCCATGCCGATGCGCCGCGCGTACTGATCGCGAATTCGAACCTGGTACCGCACTGGGCGACGCTCGATCATTTCAACGAACTCGACAAGCAGGGCTTGATGATGTTCGGCCAGATGACGGCGGGATCGTGGATCTACATCGGTAGCCAGGGCATCGTGCAGGGCACGTACGAGACCTTCGTCGAGGTCGGGCGTCGGCACTATGGCGGTAGCCTCGCGGGCAAGTGGATCCTCACGGCGGGTCTTGGCGGCATGGGCGGCGCCCAACCGCTTGCCGCCACGATGGCCGGTGCGTCGATGCTCGCGGTCGAATGCCAGCCGAGCCGCATCGAGATGCGGTTGCGCACGGGTTACCTCGACAGGCAGGCAAGCACGCTCGATGAGGCGCTCGCGATCATGGCGGAGGCGGCGCAAAGCGGGAAACCGGTCTCGGTCGGCCTGCTCGGCAATGCCGCCGATATTTTTCCCGAACTGGTGCGCCGTGGTGTCAGGCCCGACATCGTCACCGACCAGACCAGCGCGCATGATCCGATCAACGGCTATCTGCCGAAGGGATGGACGCTTGCCGAGTGGGCGTCCAGGCGCGAGGCCGATCCGAAAGCGGTTGAGGCGGCGGCGAAGACTTCCATGGTCGGCCACGTCCAGGCCATGCTGGATTTCCATGCGCAGGGCATTCCCACGCTCGACTATGGCAACAACATCCGCCAGATGGCGAAGGACATGGGATTGAAGAACGCGTTCGATTTCCCAGGCTTCGTTCCGGCCTATATCCGCCCGCTGTTCTGCCGAGGCGTCGGGCCATTCCGGTGGGCGGCGCTATCGGGGGATCCCGAAGACATCTTCCGCACCGATGCCAAGGTCAAGGAGTTGATGCCTGACGATAAGCATCTGCACAACTGGCTCGATATGGCCCGAGCGCGGATCAAGTTCCAGGGACTGCCGGCGCGGATCTGCTGGGTCGGCCTTGGCGACCGCCACCGGCTGGGCCTGGCGTTCAATGAAATGGTGGCGCGGGGCGAGTTGAAGGCACCGATCGTGATCGGTCGCGATCATCTCGACAGCGGCTCGGTGGCCAGCCCGAACCGCGAAACCGAAGCGATGCGCGACGGCTCGGACGCAGTATCCGACTGGCCGCTGCTCAATGCGCTGCTCAATTGTGCCAGCGGGGCCACGTGGGTCTCGCTGCATCACGGCGGCGGCGTTGGTATCGGCTATTCGCAGCACGCCGGCATGGTGATCGTCGCAGACGGAACGCCGGAGGCCGCGCGCCGCCTCGAGCGGGTGCTTTGGAATGACCCCGCAACGGGGGTCATGCGGCATGCCGATGCGGGTTATGAGACCGCGATCGAGTGTGCCCGAGCCAACGGTCTCGATCTGCCCGGCTTGTCGTCGTAGCCGAAACCGTCAGCCTCACTGAGGCACGATGCCCGCTTCCTTGGTGAGTGTTGCCCATCGCTCGATATCGGTGGCGACGTGTTCGGCGAATGGCTTCGGCGGGAGCCACTGCGCTTCGAAGCCGATTTCGGCGAGGCGCTGGCGGACCGCGGGTTCAGCCAGGATTTCGCGCAGCGACTCCGCCAGCTTTTCGACCACCTCCGGCGGCGTGCCCTTGGGCGCGAACACCCCGGTCCATGCGGAGAGATTGCCGAAATCAAGTCCCTGCTCCTGGATGGTGGGCAATTCGGATAGCAGCGTCGTGCGGTCCTTCGTGATGGTCACAAGTGCGCGAAGTTGACCCGACCGCGCCAGGGGCAGGGTAGAAGTTACATCGTTGAACATCAGGGAAACGCGACCGGCGATGACGTCCGTTATGGCTTCCGGGCTGCTCTTGTACGGCACGGCCTGGATATCGATACCGGCGCGCCGTTTGAACATTTCACCGGCAAGCTGGCCCAGCGCGTTTGAATAAGCAAACGACATCGAGCCGGGCTTCTGCTTTGCAAGCGCGATCAGTTCGCCGACGTTTTTGGCCTCGATCCCGGGATTGACGACGAGGATGTAGGGGAACAGGCCGACACGGGAGACGGGCGCGAAGTCGTCCTTGGGAGAATACTGGATGGACTTAAGCAGGCTGGGGTTGGCGGCATGCGTGGATGATCCGCCGAACATCAGCGTATAGCCGTCCGGCGCGGAACGCGCGGTCGCGACCGCACCGATCGCGCCG
Source organism: Bradyrhizobium sp. AUGA SZCCT0177 (assembly GCF_018130125.1). NCBI lineage: Bacteria > Pseudomonadati > Pseudomonadota > Alphaproteobacteria > Hyphomicrobiales > Nitrobacteraceae > Bradyrhizobium > Bradyrhizobium sp. AUGA SZCCT0177. The sequence goes on from NZ_JAFCMA010000005.1 coordinate 253,179, forward strand.
CTCGCGCCGGGGCGGTTCTCCACCACGATGGTCGTCTTGAGCATTTCGGAGAGCCGTTGGGTGACAATTCGGGCCACGCCATCCGTGCCGCTGCCCGCGCCGAACGGCACGATCACAGTGATCCGACGTGAGGGGTATGTTTCCGCCGTTGCGACGCCACACACGGCAAGAAGCGTTGCGAACGCCAGCACGGTACGGCGCATGGATCTGCTCCAAATGTCCACTGTCGATTCCCTCGGGCGATGAAAGCCGGTTGGCCGTGAAAAAATGCAACGGCGCGCAGTGTTTTGGCTGAAGACGTCGGTTGCGCCAGGTGTCCGGCGCGGCGCTCGAAACGCTTTTTTCGACCGACGATGCGGTTGCCCGCAGGTCGCCGTTCATACCGGTTCGCTGACGTAGTGTCTACAGTTGCCAGTTCATATCCACGATATGGAAACTGTTGACATGCTGTGGCGCCAACTGCGCAGCCCCTTGAGCACAGCCGCGACGAGGGGGCCGAAGGACACAAAATGGTCGACCGAAAGAAAGTCATACTAATATGACAATATGCTATACAAGGCTTGAGGGTTGTGGCATGGGAGATCGCGCCAGATTTGAGCTTGCCCGAAGAGGCAGGACGGTCCGCAACGATCAGGGAGCGAAACCAGCCATGACTCTGAAAGACCCGCCATGAGGTCCGACCGGGTCGTGATTGCGCCGGGCCGCGGTCATTTCAGCCAGGTGGAAGTGACCCGGACGATCGGGATCGACATCATTGTCGGCCGCTATCCGGAAGGCGCCAGTCTGCCGCGCGATGCGGAGCTGACTGCCATGTTCGACGTTTCGCGCACCGTATTGCGTGAAAGCGTCAAGACGTTGTCCGCCAAGGGATTGCTGACTTCCAAGGCGGGCGTCGGCACGCGGGTCAGGGAACGTTCGGCCTGGAACATGTTCGATTCCGATGTGCTCGGCTGGCACCTCGAAGCCGGGATCGACAAGCGGTTTCTTCGCGATCTCGCCGACATTCGCCTCGCCGTCGAGCCGCATGCCGCAGCTCTCGCCGCCGAGCGACGGGCGGATGATGCGATCGCTCACCTGCGCGACAGCATCGCCAGGATGCGCAGCTTCGCTTCTGATTCAATTGAATTTGCTGACGCCGATCTTCGGCTGCACCTCGACATCGCGACCAGTTCGGCCAACCCGTTCATGCGATCGATCGGCGCCGTGATCGAGGCGGCATTGCGCGCGTCGTTCCGGCTGAGCGCGCCGACCGAAGAGCAAGAGCGCGAAATCACCATCGCAGCCCACGAACGAATTGTCGACGCAATCGCCGAGCGGAATGCCGAGGCGGCTTCCGCGGCGATGAAGGAAGTCATCTTCAACGGCCTGCGCCGCCACGGCGCGGCTGGTTAAGGCGAACGCGGAGAATGGTCATGGCAGGTTCCACCGTCGCGCGGCCTTATAAAGGCGTATTTCCGGTCGTCCCCACGGTGTTCGACGGCGACGGCCGGCTCGATCTCGACGGCCAGAAACGTGCCGTCGATTGCATAATCGATGCCGGCTCGCAGGGACTGTGCATCCTCGCCAACTTCTCCGAGCAGTTCGTGCTGACCGATGCCGAGCGCGACACGGTGCTCGATGCCGTGTTGAAGCACGTCGCGGGACGCGTCCCCGTCATCGTCACGACCACGCATTTTGCTTCGCACATCTGTGCTGAACGTTCGCGGCGGGCCCAGCAGGCCGGCGCCGCGATGGTGATGGTGATGCCGCCTTATCATGGCGCGACCATCCGGGTCGGGGAAAACGCCATCTATGAGTTTTTCCGCACTGTTTCGGATGCGATCTCGATTCCGATCATGATCCAGGATGCGCCGGTCGCCGGTACGGCGCTGTCGGCGGCCTTTCTCGCCCGCATGGCGCGGGAGCTCGAGAACATCGCCTATTTCAAGATCGAGACGCCTCAGGCCGCCGCCAAGCTGCGCGAGTTGATCGCGCTCGGCGGCACGGCGATCGAGGGTCCCTGGGACGGCGAGGAGGCGATCACGCTGATGGCCGACCTCGATGCCGGTGCGACTGGCGCCATGACCGGTGGAGGTTATCCCGACGGCATTCGCCAGATCACTGATCCGTATTTCGCCGGCCGACGCGCCGAAGCGGTTGCGGCCTATGAACGCTGGCTGCCGCTGATCAACTATGAAAACCGCCAGTGCGGCCTGATCGCCTGCAAGGCGCTGATGAAGGAAGGCGGCGTCATCCGGCACGAAACCGTCCGGCTTCCGCTGCAGCCGCTGCATCCGGCCGTTCGGGCTGGGCTGATCGAAATCGCGCGCCCGCTGAATCCGCTAGTGCTGCGCTGGGGCAAGTGAGCCGCTGACATCGTTCCTCGAACGTCGAGAAGAATTGACGTGACCACCATTCGCATTGCCATCGTCGGCCTCGGCAAGATCGCTAGGGATCAGCATATCCCGGCGATATCAGACACCGACGGCATCGAACTTGCCGCGATCGCCAGCCGCAATGCTTCGATCGACGGGATCGTGCATTTTGCGACGCTTGACGAACTACTCGACGCCAGACTCGACATCGATGCCGTTGCGCTCTGCACGCCGCCCCAGGTGCGCCACGCGCAGGCGGCGGCTGCGCTGAAGGCCGGCAAGCATGTGCTGCTCGAGAAGCCGCCGGGCGCCACCGTCAGTGAACTCGATCCGCTGGTCGCTGCGGCCAGGAAAACCGGGCGAACGCTGTTTGCAACCTGGCATTCGCGTTTTGCGCCGGCCGTCGAACCCGGGCGCGCCTTCCTCGCCGGCCGCCAGATCAAATCGGTGGTCGTCGAATGGAAGGAGGATGTCAGGGTCTGGCATCCCGGTCAGGCCTGGATCTGGCAGCCGGGCGGACTTGGCGTGTTCGATCCCGGCATCAACGCGCTCTCGATCCTGACCCGCATCCTGCCGCGGCCGTTCTTTCTGACCGAGGCCGAGTTGTCCTTCCCGCGCAATCGCGCGGCGCCGATCGCGGCCGATCTCGTCTTTTCGGACGAGACGGGGATTCCGATCAGGGCGGAATTCGACTGGCGCCAGACCGGCCCCCAGACCTGGGACATCCGGGTCGAGACCGACGCCGGGCGGTTGACGCTCTCTTCCGGCGGCAGCCATCTCTCGCATGATGGCCATATCCTGGTTGACGAAAAGCAGGCGGAATATCGCGGCATCTATCGGCGCTTCGTCGAACTGATCGCAAGCGGTGTGTCCGATGTCGATCTGTCGCCGTTGATCCATGTCGCCGATGCCTTCATGCTCGGCCGGCGCCGCGACGTCGAACCATTCATCGAGGTGTGACGTGACGCAGTCAGGCCCATCACAGACGGCGAAGGTTGCTCGCGAGATATTCGGGCATCTTCCGGACGGCACCGCGATCGAAATGGTGCGGCTGCGCGGTGACAATGGTTTTGAGGTGCGTCTCATCACCTATGGCGCGGCGCTGCAGTCGATCTTCGCGCCTGACCGGGCCGGGTGCCTTGCCGATGTGGTCCTCGGCCGCGATGATCTTGCAGGCTATCTCGCGGTTCGGCGGTTCCTCGGCGCCACCGTCGGGCGCTATGCCAACCGGATCGCGGGCGGCACGTTCGAACTCGATGGCGAACGCTTTCAGCTGCCCACCAATGACGGAGCCAACGCGCTGCATGGCGGGTTATCAGGCTTCGATCGCAAACCATGGACCATCACGGCAATGGGTGAAGACCCGGCGCCGTTCGTCACGCTGTCCTATGTCAGTCCGGATGGCGAGGAAGGCTATCCCGGCACGCTGAAAACCGAGATCACCTATCGCATTTCCGGTGGCAGCGAGCTCGCGCTTGAATTCTCAGGGGTGACCGACAAGCCGACCATCGTCAATCTGACCAACCACAGCTTTTTCAATCTGGCGGGCGTCGATTCCAATGGCGGCGTGCTCGATCATCATCTGACGATCGCGGCGGACGCATATCTGCCGATCAGCGCCGTCGGGATTCCGTTGGGCGCGCCCGGCAAGGTCGATGCAACGCCGTTTGATTTTCGGAAATCCTGTCCTGTCGGCGCTCGCCTGCGCGATGCGGCCGAGCAGGTTCAGATCCGGCAAGGCTACGACCACAATTTCTGTCTTCCCGGCGGCGCGACCACGGAGCCGCGCTTTGCCGCCCGCGTGGAAGAGCCAAAGTCGGGCCGGGTTCTCGAACTATGGACCAACCAGCCGGGCGTCCAGTTCTATTCCGGCAATTTTCTCGACGGGTCCGTGACCGGCAAGTATGGCCGCGTTCACCGGCAGTATGACGCGCTCTGCCTCGAACCGCAGGTCTATCCCGACACGCCAAACCGTCCCGATTTTCCATCGGCGCGGCTCGATCCCGGGCAGACCTATCGTCATACGTCGCTGTATCGATTTTCCGTCAATCAAGTCGTTGAGGACTAGGGGAGCTCGCGTGGAAGAAGTCGGCACCAGCATCCTGAGCGATTGGCATTGCCATCTCGGCGAGGGCTGCACCTATGATGCGGCGACCGACACCGCATGGTGGTTCGATATCATCGAACGCAAATTGTTTCAGGCCGACCTTGCATCCGGCGCGGTCATTTCGCATGCGCTTCCGCTGATGGCCAGTGTGCTGGCATTCATCGATGACCAGCGCCAATTGCTTGCGACAGAACATGGTCTCTATGTCCGCGACATCGCGGATGGCCGCCTCACGCTTCATATGCCGCTCGAAGCGGACAATGCGGCAACCCGCTCCAACGATGGACGCGTTCATCCCTGCGGCGCGCTCTGGATCGGGACCATGGGCCGCACCGCAGAGAAGGGAGCCGGCGCGATCTATCGTTTTTACCGCGGCGAGCTGCGTCAGCTCTATGCCGGCATTACCATCCCGAACGCCATCTGCTTTTCGCCCGATGGCGCCACGGCCTATTTCACCGATACCAGCAAGGGCGTCCTTTACCGTGTCGCCGTCGATCCGGCGAATGCGCTGCCGACCGGAAATCCCGAGACACTCTATGATGCCAGCGGCGGGGTAGGCAGCCTGGATGGCGCCGTGGTCGATGCTGAAGGGTTGATCTGGAATGCGCGCTGGGGCGGATCCTGCATCGATGTCTACACCCCGGCAGGCGATCGGGTCCGCACCATCAGGATTCCGGCGAAGCAGCCGAGTTGCCCGGTCTTTGTCGGCCGGAATTTCGCTTCGCTGCTGGTCACCACGGCCTGGGAGGGCATGGACGAGCATGCCAGGGCTGCCGACCCGCACCACGGCCAAACCTTCGTTCTCGACGTCGGCGCACGGGGGCGACCGGAACCTCGCATCAGGCTCGGTTCGACATGACGGGTCGCTTAACAATACGGCGCATGAGCGCTGCATGTACTTGCGGAACCACAAGGTGTGACCGATCATCCGTTCACGTCTCTGCCGGCCTGACGTTCCCCAATGATGCGCCGATACGTTACCGGCGCCAAAAGCAAACCGCTGATAACGCGGCGATTAACGTTCAACACCTGGGAGTGAAACATGAAACTACTCAAATCTGCTCTATCGGCCATCCTGCTCGGCGCGGTCGCCCTTGCGGAACCCGCGCTCGCGCAAACCAAGCCCACTGTCGGCATCGCCATGCCCACCAAGGCTTCGGCGCGCTGGATCGATGACGGCAACAATATCGTCAAGGTGTTGAAGGAGCGCGGTTACAATACCGACCTGCAATACGCCGAAGACGATATTCCGAACCAGCTCTCCCAGATCGAGAACATGGTGACCAAGGGCGCCAAGGTACTGGTGATCGCTTCGATCGACGGCACCACCCTGTCCGATGTGCTCAAGCAGGCCAAGGACAAGGGCATCACCGTGATCGCCTATGACCGGCTGATCCGCGACACGCCCAACGTCGACTATTACGCGACGTTCGACAATTTCCAGGTCGGCGTGCAGCAGGCGCAGTCGATCGAGGGAGGGCTGAAGCTGAAGGAAGGCAAGGGCCCGTTCAACATCGAGCTGTTCGGCGGCTCACCCGACGACAACAACGCCTATTTCTTCTACAACGGCGCGATGTCTGTGCTGCAGCCCTATATCGACAGCGGCAAGCTCGTGGTCGTGAGCAAGCAGATGGGAATGGACAAGGTTTCGACGCTGCGCTGGGACGGCGCCACGGCGCAGGCCCGGATGGATAATCTGCTCAGCGCGTTCTACACCACCAAGCGGGTCGACGCGGTGCTTTCGCCCTATGACGGCCTTTCGATCGGCATCCTGTCGTCGCTCAAGGGCGTCGGCTACGGTAGCGGCAATATGCCGATGCCGATCGTGAGCGGTCAGGACGCCGAAGTGCCTTCCATCAAATCGATGCTGCGCGGCGAGCAATACTCCACGATCTTCAAGGATACCCGTGACCTTGCCAAGGTCACCGCCGACATGGTGGACGCGGCGTTGAGCGGCAAGACCGTAACTGTCAACGACACCACCACCTACAAGAATGGCGTCAAGGTCGTGCCGTCCTTCCTGCTCAAGCCTGTCGTCGTCGACAAGACCAATTGGGAAAAAATCCTGATCGACGGCGGTTATTACAAGAAGGCGCAAATCAACTGAGGCGAGCTGTAATGAAGCGGATGGCCGGGGAACATATGCCCCGGCCATCCATGCCTTCCCGCATCTTCCAGGGAACTTGAATGGCCACATTGCTTGAAATGCGCGGTATCAGCAAAGCCTTTGCCGGCGTGAAGGCGCTCGACGACGTCAATTTCACGGTGAGGCAGGGCGAGATCCACGCGCTGGTGGGCGAGAACGGCGCCGGCAAGTCGACCTTGATGAAGGTGCTGAGCGGCGTCTATCCCCACGGCAGCTATGACGGCAGCATCGTCTATGACGGCGAGGAGCGCCACTTCCGCGACATCAACGATTCCGAGGCGCTCGGCATCATCATCATTCATCAGGAGCTTGCGTTGATCCCGCTGCTCTCGATCGCGGAGAATATCTTCATTGCCAGCCCGCCGTCGCGGTTCGGCGTGATCGATCGCGACGCGGTCTACCGGCGGTCGCAGCAGCTGCTGGCGAAAGTGGGGCTCAATGAGGCGCCGGACACGCTGGTCACCGATATCGGCGTCGGCAAGCAGCAACTGGTTGAGATCGCCAAGGCGCTGTCCAAGGAAGTGCGCCTTCTGATTCTGGACGAGCCTACCGCGAGCCTCAACGAAAGCGACAGTGCGGCGCTGCTCGACCTTCTGCTCGAGTTCCGCTCCCATGGCATGTCCGCGGTCCTGATCTCGCACAAGCTCAACGAGGTGGCCCGCGTCGCGGACCGCATTACGGTGCTGCGCGATGGTCGTACTGTCGATACGCTGGATTGTGAGCTAGGTGCGGTCGAGGAAGATCGTATCATCCGCAAGATGGTGGACCGAGATCTGGAGCATCGTTTCCCGAAGCGGGAGCCTGCGATAGGCGAGGTGGTGTTCAAGGTCGAGAACTGGTCGGTCTATCATCCCCAGCATGCCGATCGGCAAGTCATCAAGAATGTGGACTTCCAGGTTCGCCGCGGCGAGATCGTCGGCATCGCCGGTTTGATGGGCGCAGGCCGCACCGAATTCGCCATGAGCCTGTTCGGCCGCTCCTGGGGCCGCAACATCACGGGCCGCGCTCTGCTTCATGGTCGCGAGATCGATCTCTCGACCGTGAGCCGCGCCATCGACGCCGGCCTGGCCTATGTCACCGAGGACCGCAAGCAGCTCGGCCTGCTGCTCGCCGAAGACGTGCGCAAGAACATCACGCTGGCCAATCTCGACAGTGTCGCAGCCGGCCGCGTCATCGACGACATCAAGGAGTTGCAGGTGGCGAGCGATTATCGCAACCGCATGCGCATCCGCTGTTCCGATGTCTATCAGACGTCCGGCAACCTGTCCGGCGGCAACCAGCAAAAGGTGGTGCTGTCGAAATGGCTGTTCACCGATCCGGAAATCCTGATCCTCGACGAGCCGACCCGGGGTATCGACATCGGCGCCAAATACGAGATCTATTGCATCATCAATGAGCTGGCCGATGCCGGCAAGGCGGTCATCGTGATCTCGTCGGAAATGCCGGAATTACTCGGGATCTGTGACCGCATCTGCGTCATGAACGGTGGGGCCTTTGTCGGCGAGTTCGATCGCGCCGAGGCGACCCAGGAAAAAATCATGAGGGTCATCGTGCGCAAGGGCGAACAACTGGTCGACAGAGACCTGGAACGAAAACTGGAAGAGAAGCTGTTGGGAGAGGCGCATCCATGAGCGATAACACCGTGATGCTTCCCGAGGCGCGCAAGCATGCGGGCTTTCTCAAGGCCAATTTGCGCGAATACGGCATGTTGCTGTCGCTGTTCGCGATCATGCTGTTCTTCGAGGTCGTCACCGACGGCACGCTGCTACGCCCGCTCAACCTCACCAATCTGGTGCTGCAGAACAGCTATATCGTGATCATGGCGCTCGGCATGCTGCTGGTCATCGTCACCGGGCACATCGATCTGTCGGTCGGATCGGTTGCGGGCTTCATCGGCGCGATCGCCGCGGTGCTGATGGTACGTTACGGCATGCATTTCATTCCAGCCGCGATCATTTGCCTCGCGCTCGGTGGGCTAATCGGCGCGGCGCAGGGCTATTGGGTAGCCTATTTCAAGATTCCGTCCTTCATCGTCACGCTGGCCGGCATGCTGGTGTTCAAGGGGCTGGCGCTGGCGGTGTTACAAGGTCAATCGGTTGGCCCGTTTTCACCGACCTTCCAGAAACTCTCCTCCGGCTTCATTCCTGAACTGTTTCCCGGCGCCGGCTCGCTCAACCCCACCTCACTCCTGATAGGCGCTGTGCTGGCGCTTGGCCTGGTATATGTCAGCGTCACGACCCGCGCCCGGCGCGCAAGCCACGGTGTCGAGGTCGAGCCGACCGGCTTCTTCGTGTTCAAGAACATAGTTCTGTTCGGCGTGATCGTCTATTTCACCTATCTGATCGCCTCGCATCGTGGACTGCCCAACGTGCTCGTGATCATGATCGCCCTGATCGCGCTCTACGGCTTCATCACCGCGCGCACCACGATCGGGCGGCAGATCTATGCGGTAGGGGGCAATGAGAAGGCCGCAAAACTATCAGGCATCAAGACCGAGCGGCTGACCTTCCTCACCTTCGTCAACATGGGTGTGCTGGCCGCGCTCGCCGGCCTGGTGTTCGCCGCAAGGCTCAACACCGCGACACCAAAGGCCGGGGTCGGCTTCGAGCTCGACGTGATCGCCGCCTGCTTCATCGGCGGGGCCTCGGCCTATGGCGGTGTCGGGCGAGTCGCCGGCGCCGTGATCGGCGCGCTGATCATGGGGGTGATGAACAATGGCATGTCGATCCTCGGCATCGGGATCGACTACCAGCAGGTGATCAAGGGCCTCGTGTTGCTGGGCGCGGTATGTCTTGACGTTTATAACCAGCGACGCTGAGGCGCGAAGCAATCCAATTCCTCAATCAGCCGGCGATCCGGCATGCGCGCGCGGCCGTAGTTGTGGCGCGGATACGTCTGCGATCGCTTCATTCTCGAAGGCGACGTGCCGGGACCAACGTCACAACCGGTGCTCCGAGGCCTCGGCAAATGCACGGCAGGTAGTCGTTGCGACATGAGCAGCGTGCCCCACACGGCACGGACATTGCTTGATTAAGCACCTGCTTGCGGGGGTGCGTTTCTCGGCTTCCGAAGCCTCGCAGACTCTCCTCACGAACCCAAAAAAGGCATCCATGTTCAAATTGAAGGCTTTCATCGCTGCCACGTTTTCGCTCGCGCTCGGCGCGGCTCCGGCGATTACGCCGTCCTATGCTGGCGGCAATCTTGTCGCGGTGCTGGAAGCGGAAATCGCCACGCTCGATCCGCATTTTACGCCGGCCTATATCTCGCGGACCTTCGGGTTCATGGTGTTCGACACCCTGTTCGCAAAGGACACCAAGGGTGAGATCAAGCCGCAGATGGTGCAGGACTGGAAGGTTTCGCCGGATGGCCTAGGTTACACCTTCACGCTGCGTGACGGCCTGAAATGGCATGACGGCCAGCCAGTGACGGCAGCGGATTGCGTCGCATCGCTGCGCCGCTGGGGACAGCGCAACGCGCTTGGCCGGCGAATCTTCGCCATCGCCGCGTCGCTCGAGCCAAGTGACGCCAGGACTTTTGTGCTGACGCTGAAAGAGCCCTCAGGTCTCGTGATCGACGCGCTCGGCAATCCCGTCAGCCCTGTTGCCTTCATGATGCCGGAGCGGGTGGCCAAGACGCCGGCCGATCAACGCATCACCGAAATCGTCGGTTCCGGGCCGTTCGTCTACAGCAAGGCCGATCATCGCAGCGGCGACCGCATGATCTTGAAGAAGTTCGCCGATTATGTGCCGCGTTCCGAACCCGCCGACTTCCTGGCCGGCGGCAAGCGCGTCAACATCGACACGCTGGAAATTCGCGTCATTCCGGATGGATCCACCGCGGCGTCGGCGCTGCAGACCGGCGAAGTCGATTACATGCAATACGCGCCGTTCGACCTGCTGCCGGTTCTGGAAAAGAACGCCCGCGTGAAGGTCGTCAACTTCGCCGGCGGCAACATGTTTGCCGGCGCCTATCGCCTGAACGCCACGCAGAAGCCGTTCGACGATCCGGCGATCCGGCGCGTACTGTGGAAGCTGGTCGATCAGCGCGAGGTGATGGACGGGTTGGGGCTCGATGCCAAATACGCCACACCTTGCGCAACATTCTTTACTTGCGGCACCACCTATGACAGCAAGGCCGGAACCGAAGCAGCCGCGAATCCTTCCGTCGAGGCGGCGCGCGCGGCGCTCAAGGCGACGAAATATGCCGGCGAGCCCGTGATCGTGATGCAGGCCAGCGACCTCGAGGCGCCGCGCATTTCGGCGCAGGTCCTTGCAGAGAAGTTGAAGCAGGCCGGCTTCAATGTCGATCTGCAGGTGATGGATTGGGCCTCGGTGCTTGCCCGTCGCACCAAGAAGGAAGGTTGGAGCGTTTATGGCGTTCACGCCGGCGGCTTCGATCTGGCGTCACCTTTGACCAACGTCATGGTGGCGTTCAACTGCGCCGACTTCACGGGCTGGCAGTGCGATCCGCGCATCACTCCGCTGCTGGACGCCTTTGCCAAGGCTCCCGCCGAGGAGGATCGCAAGAAGATTGCTTCCGAGATCCAGACCGTGATGTATGATCAGGCACCCGGCATTCCGTGGGGACAGTTCGCTCAGCCGGCCGCCTATCGCGCCAATCTGCGCGGTTTGATACCGTCCGCCATTCCGATCTTCTGGAACATCGAGAAGTAACGCCATGTATGACGTCATTGTAGTCGGCGGCGGTTCTGCCGGCGCCGCGGTTGCCGCCCGGCTCTCCGAGGATGGCACCAGGCGCGTGCTGCTGCTGGAAGCTGGCCTCGACTGGCGCGCCGATGAGGCGCCCTGGGAGGTCCGGACGCCAAATCCGATTCCAATCATTCATATGCGCGAATATCAGGAGAAATGGCAGTGGCCTAACCTGCTGACGCGCCGGGTGGCGGGGCAGGAAGCGCGCTTTTATTGGCGCGGCAAGGGCCTCGGCGGCAGTTCGATGATGAACGGCCAGATCGCCATCCGCGGTGTGGCCGACGCGTTCGACGAATGGGCGGCTGGTGGCTGCACCGGCTGGTCGGCGAAACAGGTCATGCCGCTGTTTTCGGTCATCGAGGATGATTTCGAGTTCGGCGACCGCGCACGTCATGGCCGCGGCGGACCGTTGCCCGTCTATCGCGCGCCGCCGGAGAAGTGGGGGCCGATCGATCGCGGGCTGCGCGACGCCGCGCTGGCATCGGGATATCCGTGGTGTGCCGATCTCAACGGGCCGGATGGCGAGGGCGTCGCCTGTTATCCGATCAACAGCCGCGACAGCCGCCGCATCACCACCAATGAAGCCTATCTGGAGCCGGCGCGCGGCCGCGCCAATCTGGAGATCCGGGGTCACGCGCTGGTCGACCGCCTCCTGATCAAGGACGGTCAGGCCACCGGTGTGCTGGCTCACATCGAAGGGCAGGGCAGTTCGGAGATCAAGGCGCGCGAGATCGTGCTGTGCGCCGGCGCCATCCATAGCCCGGCGATACTACTACGTTCGGGCATCGGCCCGGCCGACGAGCTGAAGGCGATGGGCATCGCGGTCGAGCGCGACCTGCCGGTCGGCAGGCACTTCTTCGACCATCCGCTGTTTCGCGCTACCATCAAGCTGCGCGACGAATTCCAGCCGACAGATCCGGACACGCGTCACACCAATTGCTGCGTGACGTATTCGTCCGGGCTTGCGGATGGCGGCAAGCGCGACATGATCCTGATCGCTTTCAACCATCGCGGCATCGGCAATCCCGGCGCCATCGGTGCGGGGCTGTTCAACGCCTATTCGCGCGGCAATCTGAAGCTGGCTTCGACCGACCCGTCGATCGATCCGATAGTGGAGGAAAACATGCTTGCCGATGACCGCGACTTGCTGCGCATGGTCGATGCGGTGAAGCGATTGGCCGTGCTCACCACCCGGCCGGCGCTGGCTGACATCGCCGAGTGGATTCGCCTGATCGATACCGATCTGACGCTGCCGCAAGCTGCTGCGCTGCCGAACGGTGAACTCGAAGCGCTGCTCCGCCGCGACACAGGCGACATCCAGCATGCCGCCGGTTCGTGCCGCATGGCTGATTTCAACGACGCCAACGGCGTCGTGAATCCGGATGGCACCGTGAAGGGCATCGCCGCGCTGCGTGTGGCGGACGCCTCCATCATGCCGTCCGATTGCCGCGCCAACACCCATTTCACCACGGTGGTGATTGGCGAGGCGATTGCCCGCATGATGATGCAGAAGACGGGCGTGTCAAACAACGCCGCCGCCATGGCGCTATAGGAATGGCACTTTAGGAATTGGCGCTGTAAGAAACGAGAGCGGCTCGTTCTTCCAAAGCGGGAGAGGGGGCGCCTCGAATGCTGCAACTTGGATAAGGCTTACGAAGGAACTGCCATGCCCGCCAGCACAGAAGCGCAGATCACCGAATGGATCGCGTCGCAAAAGCAAACCATGATCGATCTGCTGCGCGACGTCGTGAATATCGATTCCGGCTCTTATGACAAGGCGGGCGTCGATGCGGTGGGCGCACGATTCGAGCAGCATTTTGCGGCACACGGTATCGAGGCGTGGCGCGAACCTCATGACGTGTTCGGCGATGCCGTCCATGCGCTGGTGACGAAGCCGGGCAGCAACGAAAAGCCTGTCTTGTTGATGGGCCATCGCGACACGGTGTTTCCCAAGGGCGAGGTGGCGCGCCGGCCATTCACGATCGAGGCCGGCAGGGCCTATGGGCCAGGGGTTGCCGACATGAAGGCCGGTCTGGTGATCAACGCCTTCGTCGCCGCGGCATTCCACAAATTCGGCGGCGCGCCGTGCCCGATCAAGCTGCTGCTCACCGCCGACGAGGAGATCGCCTCACCATCGTCGCGTCCAGTGATCGAACGTGAAGGCCGAGCTGCGCGTGCGGTGTATAATTCCGAGCCCGGCCGGCCGACCGGCAACGTCGTCACCAGCCGCAAGGGCGGCGTGTTCATGCGCTTCGAGATATCAGGCAAGGCGGCGCATTCCGGCGGCAATTTTGCCGAAGGCATCAGCGCGATCGGCGAACTCGCGCACAAGATCGTGCAGATCCACGCGTTGACCGACCTTGCAAAAGGCATCACCCTCAATGTCGGGTTGGTCGCCGGCGGCCAGTCGGTCAACACCACTGCGCCGTATGCCGAGGGCCAGATCGACATGCGCTACATCGATCCCGCCGATCGCGCCACCACACTGGCGGCGATCGAGGCCATTATCGCCACGTCGACGGTGCCGGGCACGACGGCGAAGCTGCACATCAACGGCGAATTCCTGCCGGTGGTGCAGAGTGAGACGTCGAAAATCCTGTTTGATGGCTACCGCGCGGCGGCAAAGGATGCAGGCCTGCCTAACCTCGACGGCGAATTCGCCGGCGGTTGCGCCGATTCCGGCTTCACCGCGAGCGTCGGCACCCCGACGATTTGCGGAGTAGGCCCGGTTGGCGGCAAAGCCCATACCGCACAGGAATATCTCGAACTCGACAGCATCGTCCCGCGCGCCCAGGCGCTCGCGCTGGCGATCCTCAGGACTGGTGTCGATTAATCTGCCGCTTCCTCGGCCGCGACCGCCATTGCACCGTGAGCGTCCATGAAGGTTCAACTCAGCTTCCGACGACGGTAGCAATCCCGAATTTCGACATCCTGGTTGGACCGTCAATGTCGAAACGACGCCAGGCAGCCTCCGTGATCTGCTCATCGGTCGTCCACCGTTCTCCAAAGTAAAGGTCAAATTATAGATCGGCTTGCTGCCACATTGAGCAGGCGGCGATCTACATTAGTCGTCCTTATACGTGGAATTTTAACTTCCGATTTTACAATCGGATTTCTCCCTCGCTACGGTTGATCATCAACACGGTCGCGCAAACGAACGAGCCGGTTGGGGTGCAGGCTGGTCCACCAAACGCGAACGGAGAGAACCATGTTTGATGACGACAAGGACGTTGCGAAGGCCGGTTCGTCCAAGCTTCCGGTAAAGAAGAAAGGTCTTTCGAGGCGGGCGCTGCTCAAAGCTGGTGCGGCTGCGGCCGGTGCGGCTGTCGGCTCCGACGCGTTTCGCGGCTTCCCGACGATCTGGGCGCAGGAGATCAAGGACATCGAGCTCCGGCATGTCGGCGTCTCCTACTCGGTGGTCAAGGCGATCGGCGATCAGGCGGCAAAGGACCTCGGCTTCAAGGTCACGATGCAGAACCTGGATACATCGGCTTCGATCAACCGCTTCATCAGCCAGCCGGACTCGGTGGATATCGCGGACCTCGAGGGATGGCAGGCCAAGCTTGCTGCCAAGCGCGGCGTGATCCAGGGCATCGAAGTCAAGAAGATCAAGGAGTTTGACAACATCCTGCCGATCTTCACCAAGGGCGAGATCGACGGCCACAAGATTCCGCGGCAGGGCATTTCCCCCTATGAAGCGATGTATATCGCCAAGCCGAATTCGACCGAATTGAACGACGGCGTGACGGAATGGGCGACCTTCCTGCCGCAGGTCTATAATGCGGACTCGATCGGCTATCGTCCCGATCTCGTCGGTCGTGAAATTACCGAGTGGAAGGACCTGATCGACCCGAAGTTCAAGGGCAAGGCCGCCATCCTCGACGTTCCCGCCATCGGCATCATGGACGCAGCCCTTTGTTTCGAGAGCGCCGGCCTGATCAAGTACGGCAACAAGGGCAACATGACCAAGGAGGAGATCGACTTTACCTGCAACAAGCTGATCGAACTGAAGAAGGCCGGTCAGTTCCGCGCGACCTGGACCACCTTCGACCAGTCGGTGCAGTTGATGGCGGCAGGTGAGGTGGTGATCCAGTCGATGTGGTCGCCGGCGGTTGCCGCCGTCCGCGTCAAGGAGATTCCCTGCGTCTATGCGCCGGTCAACGTCAAGAACGGCAAGGAAGGTTATCGCGGCTGGTGCAACGGCATGGGCCTGATGAAGCACCTGTCGGGCAAGAAGCTCGGTGCCGCCTACGACTATCTCAACTGGTATCTCTCGGGCTGGCAGGGTGGGTTTGTCGGACGCTACGGCTATTACAGCCCGGTGCCATCGACGGCCAAGAAGTTCCTGACCGCGGCCGAATGGGACTTCTGGTACGACGGCAAACCCGCGCCCTCGGTCATCAACGATCCCTACGGGGTGCCGATGGAGAAGGCCGGCACCAAGCGCGACGGCGGCTCATTCCTCGACCGGGTCAAGAACATCTCCTGCTGGAACACGCTGATGGATGAGGCGGCCTACATGAACAAGCGCTGGAACGATTTCAAGGTCGCTTGAGGTGAACGGTCCTGCCGGCGCAGCCCGAGCGCCGGCAAACCTCAAATTGCCGTCCCGAAAGATCCGAAATGAAGTCCAGTCAGGCCAGGTGATGCGGCAACCAAATTTGAGCGCATGGCTTTACGTGACACCGCTGATGCTGGTGCTGGTGCCGTTTTTCCTGCTGCCGACGCTGGTCGTGCTGGTCGCGAGCTTCTTCGAGACCGACGGTTTTGGCGGGTTGTTGCCGACGTTCACGCTGGCAAACTACGCTGACGTACTCACATCGGCGCAGACCTTCCATCTCTATGTCGCGACGCTGAAGTTCGCGGTCCTGACCTGGCTGTTCACGCTGATCATCGGGTTCCTTGTCGCCTATTTCCTGGTCTTTCACGTCAAGAACCAGCTGCTCGCGATCGGCCTGTTTCTGATCTGCACGATTCCGTTCTGGACTTCGAATATCATCCGGATGATTTCCTGGATACCGTTGCTCGGAAAGGAAGGACTCGTCAATTCGGCGTTGCTTGGCGTCGGCCTCATCCGCGAACCGCTGGAAGTGCTGCTCTATTCCGGTCTCGCGGTCGTCATCGCCTATGTCCACCAGCTGACGATCTTCATGGTGGTGCCGATCTTCAATTCGCTGGCGCGCATCGACAAGCGAGTGGTGGAGGCGGCGCTCGACGCCGGCGCCAGCCGCCTCGACGTGATGCGCTACATCATCATCCCGATGTCGAAGAGCGGCATCGCGCTGGGATCGACCTTCGTGATTTCGATCGTGATGGGCGACTTCTTTGTGGTCAAGGTGATGTCCGGCGGCGGGTCGGCTTCCGTCGTCAGCGCGTTCTACGAGAACGTCGGCGTGCTGCAATATCCGATCGCCGCGGCCAGCGCGGTGCTGCTGACCGTGGTTCTGATTGCCGTCATCGCCCTCATCCTGCGTGTCGTCGATATTCGCCGGGAGATCACGCAATGACGGTCGCTCTCGGCGAGGCTGATATGGCTATGGTCAGAACCCGGCGTGTCCCCGCCGTCGCGCGCGGCGATCGCCGCCCCTGGACGTTCTACGCGCTCGCGGCCGTTTTCACGCTCTACGTCGCGGCACTCTACGGGCCGATGATCTGCATCTACATCCTGTCGTTCCAGGATATCCGCGGCGGGTTGGTGTTTCCGATGAAAGGGCATTCGCTGCACTGGTTCGTCGATCTGTTCACGCAGGTGCGCACCGGCGACGTCAAGGGATCGTTCGACCGTTCGATCAAACTGGCGGCGCTGGTGACGGTGATTACACTGGTCGTGTCGCTGATGGCGGGGCTGGCGTTCCGCCGCCGCTTCTTCGGTGACACCTTCGTGTTCTACCTGATGATCGGCAGTCTGGTGGCGCCCGGGCTGGTGCTCGGGCTCGGCATCGGTCTGTTGTTTCAGTGGCTCGGCATCAACGCGAGCTGGTACACCTCCGCGCTGGGTGCGCAGCTGTCGTGGACGCTGCCGTTCGGCGTGCTGGTGATGTTCGCCGTGATGTCCCGCTTCAACAGCGTGTGGGAGGAGGCGGCCCGCGATCTCGGCGCCACCCGCTGGCAGACCATCCGCCTGGTGGTGATCCCGGTGCTGGCGCCCGGCCTGGTCGCGGTCGCGTTGTTCGGCTTCACGCTGTCCTATGATGAGTTCGCCCGCACGCTGCAGACCGCGGGCTCGCTCAACACCCTGCCGCTCGAAATCTGGAGCATGACGCTCAACGTGACGTCGCCATCGCTCTATGCGCTCGGCACCGTTACCACAATCGTGTCCTTTGCGATCATCGGCGGCTGCATCGCCGCCATTGTTTTCATCAACAAGCGCCGCGGCGTGCGCGCGGCAACGCACTGAGGAATTGGGAATGCGCGCAGGCGCCGGCGATATCGAATTGGCAGGTCTCTGCAAGAGCTATGACGGCGCAGCCAACGTGGTCGATGGCGTCAACCTCAAGATCCCCGACGGCGCCTATTGCTGCTTTCTCGGGCCGTCCGGCTGCGGCAAGACCACGATCCTGCGGATGATTGCGGGTCACGAGGATCCGACCGCAGGCGAGATCGTGATCGGCGGCGAGAATGTCGCAGGACTGGCGCCGGTCGAGCGACGCACCGCGATGATGTTCCAGTCCTACGCGCTGTTTCCGCATCTGAACGTGCGCGACAACATCGCCTTCGCGCTGCGGGTGCGCGGCCAGTCGAAGGCCGAGCGCTACAAGGCTGCGGATCTGATGATGGAAAAGGTGCGGCTGACCGAACTGGCGGACCGCCTGCCGGCCAATCTGTCGGGTGGTCAGCAGCAGCGCGTCGCCCTGGCGCGTGCGGCGATCACCGAACCGCGGGTGCTGTTGCTTGACGAGCCGTTGTCGGCGCTGGACGAGCAGCTTCGGGTTCAGATGCGCCAGGAATTGCGCCGGATGCAGCGCGAACTCGGCATCACCTTCATTCACGTTACCCATACCCAGCTCGAGGCGATCGCACTCGCTGACATCGTCGTGGTGATGGAAAAGGGCAAGATCAAGCAATCCGGGCCGGCGCGGGACGTCTATGCCTATCCGCGGGACCGCTACGTCGCTGAATTCCTCGGTGGGCAGAATGTGCTGTCCGGCAAGGTCGAGCAGATCGGCGACGGCCATGTCGTGCTGTCGCAACCGAACCGCAGCGGAATCCAGGTCGGGCTGTGCGCCGATACGCGGCTTGCTGTCGGTGACCGGATCGATCTGGCGGTACGGCGCGACGATATCGAGTTGATGCGGGTCGATGCCGGCGGCCTCGGCGATGGCGCCACGGCGCTGCCGAGCCGCGTCGTCGCCATCGAGTATCAGGGATCGTTCGTCAAGGTCATGCTCGACACGTTGCCTGACGAGGATTTTGTTGCCTACATCCCGGAGCGGACGTTCTTCCGCGATCCCTTCGATGTCGGCGATATGCTGCTTGCGACCTGGTCGGCGGGCCGCGCCCGCGTTCTTGCCTGATGTCAGCCCCAGCCCCCGGAGATGCCAGATGAAAATCAGTTTTGCGCTTAACGGCCGGCCCCGGACGGTCGATGTCGAGCCTGCGACGCTGGTCGCCGAATTGCTGCGCGAGAACCTCAACCTGACAGGGACCCATGTCGGATGCGACACCAGCCAGTGCGGCGCCTGCGTCGTGCTGTTCAACGGCGAGGCGGTGAAGAGCTGCACTCTGCTTGCACCGATGCTCGACGGCGGCACGCTGACGACCATCGAGGGATTGTCGGGGCCGGGCGGTTCGAACGCCCTGCATCCGATGCAGCAGGCGTTTCATGAAAATCACGGCCTGCAATGCGGCTTTTGCACCCCCGGCATGGTGATGACCGCGGTGGCGCTGGCGACGAAAAACCCGACGCCGACGGAAGCCGAGGTCCGCCACGGTCTCGAGGGCAATATCTGCCGCTGCACCGGTTATCAGAACATCGTGGCATCGGTGCTTTCAGGTGCCGCCGCCATGAACGCACCTGCGATCGGAGAATAGCCATGTCCAACATTATCGGAATTGGCGCCGCGCCCCGTCGCAAGGAAGATTTCCGGTTTCTGACCGGCCGCGGCAACTACGTGGCCGACGTCAAGCGCGCTGACATGACGTTCGGCGTGTTCATTCGCTCCCAGCACGGCCATGCTGTCATCCGTGGCATCGACAGGACGGCGGCGCTGGCAATGCCGGGCGTCGAGGCCGTGCTCACCGGCGACGACGTCGCCGCCGACGGGCTCGGTTCGCTGCCGTGCGGCTGGGGCATTCACGGCTCGGACGGCCTGCCGATGAAGGAGCCGGCGTTTCCGATGCTGGCGCAGGGCAAGGTGCGCTTCGTCGGCGACATGGTCGCCTTCGTGATCGCCGATACGCTGGAGCTCGCGCGCGCGGCGGCGGAAGCGGTCGTGATCGACTATGACGTGCTGCCGGCGGTAGTCGGCGTGCTCGAAGCCGTTCGCCCTGGCGCGCCGCAACTGTTCGACGAGGTGCCGAACAATCTCTGCTGCGATTGGGAACTCGGCGACAAGGCCGCGGTTGCGACCGCGTTCAGGAAGGCCGCGCATGTCGCGCGCCTCAGCCTCGTCAACAATCGGCTGATCGGCAACCCGATGGAGCCGCGCGCGGCGATTGCCGAGTATAATGGCGGAACGGGCCACTACACGCTGTGGACGACCAGCCAGTTTCCGCACGTGGTGCGGTTCCTGATGAGCGCGCTGGTGCTCAAGATTCCCGAGCAGAAAATGCGCGTGGTGGCGCCTGATGTCGGCGGCGGGTTTGGCGTCAAGCAATTCCATTACGGCGAGGAGGCCGTGATCACCTGGGCGGCCAAACGCGTCGGCCGTCCCGTCAAATGGGTAGCGGACCGTTCGGAAGGGTTTGTCTCGGACCGGCACGGAAGGGATCACGTCACCGAGGCTGAACTCGCGCTCGACGAGAACGGAAAATTCCTGGCGCTGAAGGTGGTCACGCTGGCCAATATGGGCGGCTATCTCTCCACCTTCGGCCCCAACATCCCGACCAACCTCTATGGACCGTTGCTCGGCGGCGTCTACACCACGCCCGCGATCTATTGCAACGTGAAGGTAGTCTTCACCAACACGGTGCCGGTCGATGCCTATCGCGGCGCCGGGCGACCGGAAGCGACCTTCGTGGTCGAGCGTTTGGTGGATGTCGCGGCCAAGGAAATGGGCATCGATCGCGTCGAATTGCGCCGCCGCAACATCATCCCCAAGGAAGCCTATCCGTACCAGACGCCGGTTCTGGTCGAGTATGATTCCGGCGATCCGATGGGTTGCCTCGAAGGCGCTCTCGTGGCGGCGGATGTCGCCGGCTTTGCGGAACGCAAGACGGCGTCGGAACGCGACGGTAAGTTCCGCGGGCTGGGTTATTCGACCTATGTCGAAGCCTGTGGCCTTGCACCGTCACGCTTTGCCGGCCGGCTCGGCGCCCGCGGCGGTCTTTACGAAAGCGCCACCGTGCGTGTGCATCCGACCGGGCAGGTGACCGTGCTGATCGGGACCCACAATCACGGGCAGGGGCACGAGACCACCTTCGCGCAGATCGTGTCGGAAAAGCTCGGGGTCGCCTTCGACAATGTCGACATCGTGTTCGGCGATACCGACCGTGTGCAATTCGGCATGGGCACCTATGGCTCGCGTTCGCTGGTAGTCGGCGGCGCCGCGCTCTCGAAGGCCAGCGACAAGGTGGTCGTTAAGGGCAAGAAGATCGCCGCGCACCTGCTCGAAGCCAGTGAGCAGGATATCCAGTTCGAGGCGGGCGTCTTCTCGGTCGCCGGTACCGACCGCAGCAAGACCTTTCAGGAAATCGCGGGCGCCGCCTATGTACCGCACGATTATCCGCTCGAAATCCTCGAACCCGGGCTGGAGGAGCAGGCCTATTACGATCCCGTCAATTTCACCTATCCCGGCGGCTGTCACATCGCTGAGGTCGAAATCGATCCCGAGACCGGCATCGTGACGCTGGAGAAATATACCGCGGTCGACGACGTCGGCACCGTCATTAACCCGATGATCGTCGAAGGCCAGCTGCATGGCGGCATCGTTCAAGGCGTTGGCCAGGCGCTCTATGAGAACGCCGTCTATGACGACGTCTCGGGGCAGCTGCTGTCAGGATCGTTCATGGACTACACCATGCCGCGCGCCGATCATCTGCCGAACATGACGATCAAGACCCATTCCACGCTGTGTACGCACACCCCGATGGGTGTGAAGGGCTGCGGCGAGGTCGGCACCATCGGGTCGCCCGCGGCCGTCATCAACTCCGTCGTCGATGCCTTGTCGCATCTTGGCGTGATGCATGTCGATATGCCGGCGACGCCGAACCGGATCTGGCGCGTCATTCAGAATGCCGCAATGCCGCAGGCCGCAGAGTAGGAGAAGTCGAAATGAGATCATTTGCATTTCACAGGCCGAGCACGCTTTACGAGATGTCGGCGCTGCTTGGCGGTGTGGCAGACAGCATGCCACTGGCCGGCGGGATGACATTGCTGCCGACCATCAAGCAGCGGCTGGCGGCGCCGGCCGCGCTGATCGACCTGTCGAAGATCCCGCAAATGGCGGGGATTTCGTTCAAGGACGATGTCCTGACGATCGGCGCGATGACCAGGCATGTCGATGTCGCGGAATCAGAACTGGTGCGCGGCAAGATCCCACTGTTGGCCAGTCTCGCCGCCGGTATCGGCGATCCCGCGGTTCGCAACCGCGGCACGATCGGCGGTTCGGTCGCCAACAACGATCCCTCGGCCGACTATCCGGCCGCGGTGCTCGCGCTGGATGCGATTGTGGTGACCGATCGCCGGGAGATCGCCGCCGACGCGTTCTTTCGCGGGCTGTTTGAAACGGCGCTCGAACCGGGCGAGATCATTATTGCGCTGCGCTTCCCGGTGCCGTCGGCCGGCGGCTATGCCAAGTTCAAATCCCCGGCGTCGCGCTATGCGGTCGTCGGCGTCTGCGCGGCGAAGAAGGCCGGAAAGGTCCGGGTCGCAGTGACCGGGGCGGGGCCCGGCGTGTTTCGCGTCGGAGCGATGGAAGCTGCGCTCGAAGGCTCGTTCACGCCGGGTGCAGTCGCCGCCATCAAGGTGAGTTCGGAAAACCTCAGCTCCGATATCCACGCGGATGCGGAATACCGCGCCCATCTCGTGACTGTGATGGCAAAGAAGGCCATAGCGGCCGCTCTCCAGACGTTGTGAGGTTGCCGTGAAAGCAGGAAAGGCCCGCGCCGACGGCGCCACTGAAGCCAATGCGTTGGCCAGGCTGTCAGCCGTTGAATTACTGGAGGGCTATCGCACCAGGCGGTTCACGCCGCGCGACGTCATCGAGGATGTGATTGCCGCACTGGAACTGACCAATGCATCCTGCAACGTGGTCGTGACCGAGACCTATGATCAGGCGCGCAAGGCGGCTGACGTGGCGACAGCTGCCTGGTCTGCCAGACAGCCGGCAGGCAAACTGACCGGCGTGCCGGTCAGCATCAAGGACCTCGTGTACGTCGCCGGCGTGCGCGCGCTCGGAGGCGCGCCCGCCAACAGGGATCTGGTGCCGACCGTCGATGGCGCGGCCGTTGCGGCCTTGAAGGCGGCAGGTGCAATCGTGACCTGCAAGACCACGACTTGCGAATCCGGTTACAAGCTGACGGCCGACAGCCCGGTGTCCGGTATCACGCGCAACCCCTGGAACACGAAACGGACCAGTGGCGGATCGAGTGGCGGGGCCGCGGCCTCGGTCGCTGCCGGATGCGGGCCGCTCGCGATCGGCACCGACGGAGTCGGATCGATACGCGTGCCATCCTCCTTCTGCGGCGTGGTCGGCATCAAGCCGACCTTTGGGCTGGTTCCGAGGTCGCCGGGCTTCTCGCCGCCGTCATGGGCGTCGCTCGCACATACCGGACCGATTGCGCGTACGGTCGCCGACGCGGCCCTGCTTCTCGAAGTGATCGCCGCCCACGATCTGCGTGATGCCGCCAGCCTGCCGGTGCCGACGCGCAGCTTTGACGCCACAGCGGTAAAGCTCGACGGGATCAGGATCGGAAGCAGTGTCGACTTCGGCTATGCGGCGGTGGCGCCCGACATTCGCAAGGCCTTTCAGTCGGCGGTTGAGACGCTCGATTCGCTTGGCGCCAGCATCGTTCCGGATTGCGTTCATTTCGAACCTGATATGCTCGAACGAATATTGAAGCCGATCGCTTACACCGAGCAGGCCGCAGCCGTCGCGGCCAGCGACGCCAGCGCGCTCGCAGGCTCGGATGGCGACTACCGTGACGTCGTGGCGAAGGGCGCAGTGTATAGCGGCGTCCAATATGTCGAGGCCAGCTATCGCCGCAACAGCCTGCGCGGTTCGTTTTTGGAAATGTTTGGCAAGGTCGATGCGATCGTCACGCCGACGGTGGCCGTGACGGCATTTCCGGCCGGTGCACTTGGGGTCGATGAAGTCGACGGCGTTGCCGTCGACCGCCACCTAGGTTGGTCGCCGTTCTCTTGGCCGATAAATCTGACCGGGCTGCCGGCCGCCACGATTCCTTGCGGTTTCGACAGCGACGGGCTTCCGATTGGACTTCAGATTATCGCGCCGTGGCTCGAGGAGGGGCTCATCATCCGCATCGCCGCCGCCTTCGAGCGGGCGCGGCCCTGGGCCGAGTTTCGGCCCCAGATGAGCTGATCGGCTGGCGCTGCTGTCGCTTTCGGATAGCGGAAGCTCCTTGCCCAGCAGGAGCTCGTCTTCGAGATTGAGATAGTGTGCGAGATAGTCGTGCAGGGCGCTCGCGGCCTTTGATGTCGCGGTCGGGGACTTGTACAGCAGGAGATCGACTTTCGGTAGCGGCGGCAGCCCTTCCTTGTCGCCGATCTCGCGCATGTTGCGCACCAGTGCGGAGCGGCCGAGGACGGTGACCGCCATGCCGGCGAAAGCGGCGGCCTGCAAACCGCCGACGCTGGGACTGACGCAGGCAATGCGCCATCGGAGTCTTGATGCTTCCAGCCGTTCGATCGCATGGTCGCGAAAGATATTGCCCGGCGGCAGCAGCGCCAGGGGGATCGGCTTTTCGTTATGCGCCGTGGATTGCTCCCCGGTCATCCAGACTAACTGCTCCTGCCGCACCACCAGTCCGCCGGTGAAATCGTTCATGCGGGTCACCAGCGCGATATCGACTTCGCCGCGCTTCACGCATCCGACGAGTGGTGTCGAAAGAGAGCAGTTCAGCTCCAGCTGAACGCGCGGAAAGGCTTTGCGGAAAATCCTCAGGATCGAGGGGAGCATGAAGGCGGCATAGAGGTCCGGGGTGCCGAGCACCACGTGACCCTCGATGTCCGGAGAGGCGAGTTGCGACAACATTTCGTCGTGAAATCCGACGATCGATCGTGCGTAACTCAGGACCGTCTCGCCTTCCGCCGTCAAAAACAGCCGGCGGCCCTCGTGAATGAAAATCGCCTTTCCGGTGAGCTCCTCCAGCCGCTGTAGCTGAAGGGTAATCGCGGGTTGGGTACGACCAAGCCGCCGCGCCGTCTCGGTGATGCTGCCGGTTTCGACGACCGACATCAGCGAACGCAGCATGCGGATGTCCAGATTGATCAGGTTCATGGCGTTGCTCGCTGTGCAGGCAGGGCCGTTCTATGCAATTTTCGTGCTTGGGTGGGAAAATAAGGAGTCCTGGGCCGGTGCTGATAAAGAGCGGGGTGTGCTTACGACTGGCGCGGAGCGCCGCGTCCTGTTCTCGAAAGATTCGCGCGCCAGCGATCACGGATTAAGCAGCAAGCCAAAAAAGATAGCAGTCAGTGCGATTTAAGCTGGACGTCGGCAGGAAACGACCGGATTAAGGCTTGTCAACACGCGCGCCGAGTAGGGGACCGTGGGCTTCCTGTCGTCGCTGCCTGACGAACGAAAGCTATTTCTTTCTGGCGGCATCTGTCAAAGCCGTTTGCTGCGGGGCGCGGCTAAGTTCGTTGCCGGCGGCGATGGCCTTGCGCAAGAGCCGCATGAGTGTCGCGGCCTCGGCATTGGACAGGCCAGCCAACAAGATCCGCTGTGCAGCCTCGACTGCCGGCTCTATCCCGTCGAGCGTCCGATGTCCTTCATCGGTGACCTGCAACGCGTGGGCGCGCCTGTCGGTGCGGCTAGCCAGCCGAACCAGCAAGCCTTTCTGCACCAGCCGATCCACAACGCCGGTGATGGTCGTCCTGTCATAGGCGATCAACCCGGCAAGCGTCGCCTGATCGATTCCCGGTTGCGTCCCGATGGTGGTGAGCGCTGCGTATTGAACTGGGGTGAGGTCATAGCCGGCTTCCTCGACCGCGGCATGGAAGACCGCCACCGCAATCTGTTGGAACCGGCGCGCCAGGTGCCCCGGCTTGTCGTCGTTCTCGGTCACCAAAACCCTCCAGGTTGCTCGCTTGACAAGTATACTGATAATAAGCATACTGATTAAATTCGGCAACGACTTTTTGGAGCCCCAGCAAGCTGACGGCCCGGAAGTCGCGTCAGGCGCGGGGAGGGTTTCGTGCAATTTCATCTGAACGGATTCGAACCCGGCGACCCCGAGATTCAAGACCCTGCACAACGGGTTGTTGCGTCAGGATCTGCCGGCGCCATTCCGGCGGAGGTCGACATCCTCATCGTCGGCTGCGGTCCGGCCGGGCTGACGCTGGCGGCTCAACTGTCCGCCTTTCCCGATATCAAGACCTGCATCGTTGAACAGAAGCCGGGCCCTTTGCTCCGCGGCCAGGCTGATGGCGTTGCCTGCCGCACGATGGAGATGTTCGAAGCCTACGGCTTCAGCGAGCGTGTGCTGAAGGAAGCCTGCTGGATCAACGAGACGACCTTTTGGAAGCCCGACGCTGCGCAGCCCGACAACATCGTCCGCAGCGGACGGGTGCAGGACACCGAAGACGGGCTGTCGGAGTTTCCGCATGTGGTCCTGAACCAGGCGCGGGTGCATGATTTCTACCTCGACGTCATGCGCAAATCGCCGTCGCGGCTCGAGCCGTATTATGCGCGGCGCCTGCTCGATCTTCAGATCGACCCTGCTGCCACCTCCGGCGACGATGCCGGTCCCCATCAGGTGACCGCGAGATTCGAACGGCTCGATTCCGCGCACGAAGGACAGATCGAGACCATCAAGGCGCGCTATGTGGTGGGCTGCGACGGCGCGCGCAGCACGGTGCGCGCGAGCATCGGGCGCACGCTGCGCGGCGACTCCGCCAACCATGCCTGGGGCGTCATGGACGTGCTGGCCGTCACCGACTTTCCGGACGTCCGCTTCAAGTCATTGATACAGTCCGCCAACCACGGCAGCATCATCATCATTCCGCGCGAAGGCGGTTATCTTTTCAGGCTGTACATCGAACTCGACAAGCTCGATGCCGGCGAGAGGATTTCCAATCGTAACATCACGGCCGACGACCTGATCGCGGCGGCGCGGCGCATTTTCAAGCCCTATTCGCTCGACGTGAAAGAGGTTCCGTGGTGGTCGGTCTATGAGATCGGCCAGCGCCTGTGCGACAAGTTCGATGACGTGCCGGAAGCGGACGTCGCGAAACGTCTGCCGCGTGTGTTCATCGCCGGCGACGCCTGCCACACCCACAGCCCGAAAGCGGGCCAGGGCATGAACGTATCCATGCAGGACGGTTTCAATCTCGGATGGAAGCTGGCGGCTGTCTTGCGGAAGCGATGCGCGCCCAGCCTCCTGCACAGCTATTCGGCCGAACGCCAGGCGATCGCCAAGGAACTGATTGATTTCGACCGCGAATGGGCCGCCTTGCTCGCGTCGAGCGAGGGGTTCGATCCGGCCGAGACGCAGGGATACTTTGTGAGTCACGGGCGCTACACCGCCGGAACCGCGGCCCGTTACCGGCCCTCGATCCTGACCGGCGAGCCAACCCATCAGCATCTGGCCAAGGGGCTGACGATCGGCATGCGCTTTCATTCCGCGCCGGTCATCCGTGTGGCCGACGCCAAGCCGGTTCACCTCGGCCACGCGGTCAGGGCGGACGGACGCTGGCGCATTTTTGCCTTTGCCGGCGCGGAGGATCCTGCGGCGCCCAACTCCGGCATCCGGGCCCTGTGCGACTTCCTCGGCGAGGCGCAGGACTCTCCTGTGCGGAAATACACCCCTGATGGTGAGGACATCGACTCGGTGATCGATGTTCGCGCGGTTTTCCAGCAGCATCATCATGCGCTCGCTATCGAGGCGATGCCGTCCTTCCTGCTGCCGGGGAAGGGACGATATGGACTTCGCGACTACGAGAAAATGTTCTGCGCCGGCCTGACAGGCGGCAACGATATCTTCACGATGCGTGGCATCGATCGCGAACGGGGATGCATGGTGGTTGTGCGGCCAGACCAGTACGTGGCGCACGTTCTGCCGCTCGATGGCTATGGGCCGCTCACGACATTCTTCGATGGCTTCATGACCCAACCGGACTGAACGCAGCCAGCGCCCGAATTGAAGTTTTGAGGACGTCTTCGTTGTGCATCTCGAGCTGTGTCTAGTCTAGCGGCGGCTGTTGAGCACGCTGCTTTTCTTATCTCGTCCTGAAACTGGTGCTTGCTCACCTGCCAAGGGGGACGCCTGGCAGCAAAGCTGCGATCGATCGCAGTCTTCGTTCAATTCTATCCGGTAGTACCGTGCGGGCGTACCAGATTATCCATCCAGTCTTCGGCAATGTGGGGCAGCGAGAGGTCTGGCTTCTGGTCGAGGAGCAGTTCGAGCACGCGCGGTGGCGTGAGTGGCAGCTCCTGGACGCGTTTACCCGTTGCGTTAGCAACCGCGCATGCGATGGCCGCGCCGACATTGAGGATGGGCACTTCGCCGGCACCCTTGGTACCGAGCGGTCCGATTGACGGCGCACCCTCGTAGAGGCTGATTTCGACCGGCACGACATCGAGCGCCAGCGGCACGCGGTAGGTTTCGAATCCGTTCTGGTTGACGCGGCCGTTGGTGCCGATCGTGACCTCTTCGTGCAAGGCATAGCCCAGTCCCTGCACGACGCCGCCCTGGATCTGGCCCTGGATCGCGCGCGGGTTCAGTGCGCGGCCGACATCCTGGACGACGCGATAGCTGAGCACTTCGACATGCCCGGTCTCTCCGTCGACGGCGACCTCGCAATCATGGACAGCGAATACGGGGATGTCGATCGCGTCGATGAAGTGGCCGGCGACGCATCCCGGCATCGCCGGCACGCCGGCTCCGGTGAAGGCGCCGGTGCCGGAGACAGGTCCGATCTGGGCCTGGGCGCGGGTCGCGACCTCGGCGACCGTGCGGCCCGAACCGGGCGCGCCGGCGATCTCGATTCGTCCCTGCCGCATCACGAGGTCTTCCGGTGCCGCCTCGATCATGTCAGAGGCGACCTTGAGCAGCTTTGTGCGTACTTCCTGCGCGGCCGAAAGACTGGCTGCGCCGAGCGCGACCGTGGTGCGGCCGCCGCCGACGCCGACATCGTAGCCAGCCGCATCGGTGTCGGCGGCGCGCACGATCACGTTTCCAGGGTCAATGCCGAGCGTACTGGCGACGATCTGCGGAAGGCTCTGCATCATCGAGCCGGAGCCGATCTCGACGCCTGACGTCACGAGCGTGGCCGTGCCATCGGCATTCATGTTCACGGTTGCCGCCGAAGGACCGACAAAGACGAACCAGGTTCCGACCGTGGTGGCGCGGCCAAACAGCCGACCGTCGGCAAGCTTGCGGGGCGGGGCGGCCGCGTCGCGTAGCGTGTCCATCCGCGCGAGCATCGGGCCGAGCACGTCGCCCTCGAACACCTGGCCGGTGGCGCCGAGATCGCCATCGCCGAGCACGTTGCGGCGGCGGAAGGCGAGGGGATCCATGCCGATCCGGGCGGCGATCTCGTCGGTGTGCCGCTCCAACGCGAAGGTGTTGTAGACGCCGTTGCAGCAGCGGAACGCTCCGTTCGGAGCGGTGTTGGTGTAGACCGCACGCGAGACCAGCCTCACCGCGCCGAGCCGGTAGTTGCCGCCGAGCGTGTGCGCGGTCATGGTGGTCAGGAAGATCTGTTCTCCGCCATACGCCCCGCAGTCCATCAGGACGACGGCTTCGCGCCCGACGATCTCGCCTTCGCGTGTCACCGCCGAGCGAATGCGGATCTCGGCATTCTCGCGGAACAGGCAGGTCAGCATCTCCTCTTCCCGCGAGTTGACCAGCCGGACCGGCCGGCCGCTGGCGCGGGCAAGCAGGGCGGCGAAGGGTTCGACCGCAAGATCGAATTTGAGGCCGAAGCCGCCGCCGACCGGTGGCACCGTGACGCGCACCTGCGATGCGGCGACACCGAGGAGCCGTGCGGTTGCGTTGCGGATGCCCCAGGGAACCTGGGTCGAGGTCTCGATGTGGAAACGGCCGTCTTCGTAGCTTGCGACCACCGCGCGCGGCTCGAAGGCGACATGGTTTTGGCGGCCGACGCGGAAGGCGCTCTCGATGATCTCAACGTCAGTCCGTGCGAAGGCGCCATCAACATCGCCGCGGACCACGGTCGCTTCCCAGGCGACGTTACCTTCGCGTGCCCCGCCTTCGAACAGGACTTCGTACGCGCGCCGGTCGGGATGAACGAGGGGCGCTTCAGGCGCAAGCGCCTCGGCCATGGTGAGCACGGCCGGCCCGGGCGCGGTCTCAACTTCGATCGCGGCGAGGGCAGCCTGGGCTTGCGCAAGCGTGTCGGCGGCAACCGCTGCCAAGGGCTCGCCATCGTAGCGGATCACGTCGCGGGCAAACAGCGGGTGATCGGCGATGCCGATTCCGATCGTGCCGGGTGCGTCGGCGGCTGTCACCACCGCGCGCACGCCGGGCATGCGCGCGGCTTTGGCGGTGTCGAGGCGGACGATGCGTCCCGAGGGGACGTTGGCGCGTAGCACCGCGGCGTGCAACATGCCCGGTAGATAGCGATCGACGGTGTAGCGCGTGTGGCCGCGCAGTTTGTCGCCGGCATCGCGGCGTCGGAAATCCATGGTTGCGGAAACGTCGGCCATCGCTGGGCCTCCCATCATGTCGCGGTGAGCGCCCGCACGGCCGCTTCGACGATGCTCTCATATCCGGTGCACCGGCAGATGTTGCCGGTCAGCGCGGAGCGGACGTCGTCGCGCGTTGCGCCGGGCGTCGCCTTCATCAGATGCGTCAGGGTCACCACCATGCCGGGAAAACACATGCCGCATTGCACGGCGTCGCAAGCCTCGAGCGCCTGCTGAATCGGGTTCAATGTGCCATTTGCCGCGAGGCCTTCGACGGTGCGGACCTCGCAACCCTGCGCGAGCGCCGCGGGCATCAGACACGACAAAGTGGGCCTGTCTTCGACCAGCACCATACAGGCGCCGCAAAAGCCCTCGCGGCAGACCGGCTTGGCGCCGGTCAGGTGAAACTCCTCGCGCAGGACGTCGACCAGCGGCGTGACGGGATCGGCGGTGAAGCCGCGACGATCGCCGTTTACGCTCAGGCTCAGGGCCATGTTCACCTCCATCATCATCGGCGCTCAGCTGCCAAGCGCGGCGACGGCAGCGCGACGCACAAGGCTTGGCAACACGCTCACGCGGTACCAGGCCGGCACCTCGACGCTGTCGCGGCCGGTGAATTCATCGGCCAGTTCGGCCGCGACCTTGGTAGCCTGTACCGGATTCAGCACGTGGCCGAGCAGCGCCGCTTCGAGGCGGACCCAGCGGCGCGCAACCGGTTCGACCGAACCGATCGCGATCCGAACGGCCTGCACACGGTTTACCGGATCGATCGCCACCGCGAGGCTGACGATGGCGACCGGGTAGTCGCCCGACTGGCGCAGTGGCAGGCGCGCATGCGCGGTCTTGCGCGCGTTCCGCGGCACGACGATTCGCGTGAGCAGCCGGCCGGGTGCGAGTGTCGATCGCATCCTGAGGAACTGTTCCAGATTGATCCGCTCACGATCGTTTCGGCTGGCAATTTCGACTTCGGCGTTGAGGCATAGCAGCGCCGGCACACAATCCGCCGCGACGAACGCCGTTGCCGAGAGGTTGCCCCCGATCGTCGCCATCGCGCGGATCGCCGGATTGGCGGCGCGGCCGGCCGCCGCTGTGAGCACGCCGAACTCGGGGAGACGGGCCAAAGCCAGCGCCAACGCCGCGTGTGTCACCGCGGCGCCAATCTCGATCGTGTCGGTGCCGATCTTGACCGCGCTCAGTTCGGGGATTTTCCCGATCGCGACATAGTGCGCCTTGAGCTGCTCGTGCCGGATCGGAGACCGCATGATCCAGGTGCCACCGGCAAAGGGAGCGCCAGCGGTGCCGTAGTCGCTCAGCGCATCGAGTGCTGCCGGCAGCGAGGGCGCGACGTAGAACGATCCCGCCGGACCGCTTTGCAGGAGGGGATTAGTCGTCATTGGCGCCGCTCCAGTCGCAGGCGATCGAGCAGCACGCCGATGATGACGATCGCGCCCAGCACGACCATCTGGACGTACCCGTCGATGCGGGTGAGATTCATGCCGTTGGAGAGGATTGTGACGAACAAGGCGCCAAGCACCGCGGTGCCGACCCCGCCGCGTCCGCCGGCGAGGCTCGTTCCGCCGACCACGGCGCCTGCAATCGCCTGCAGCGACAGCGAGCCGCCGAGATTAGGTTCGCCCGAGCCGGTGCGCGCCGTCATCATGATGGCGCCGAGGGCGGCGAGGGCCGAGCACAGCACATAGGTGAGAACCAGGATGCGCTTCACCGGCAAGCCCGCCACCGCTGCGGCGCGCGGGTTGGTGCCGATGATGTAGAGCGAGCGACCGAAGACGGTACGCGCCAGCATCAGTTGCAGCACGATGCCGATCGCGACGGTGATTGCGATGGCGGCGGGGACACCGAATATGTTGCCGCCGTAAAAGATCTGCGAGAAGGTGCTAGGTACGCCCTGCACGGGCCGTCCGGCCGACAGCGTCGTCGCGACGCCGATCGCGATATTGTAGCTGCCGAGGGTTGCGACAAAGGGGTTCACGCCGAGCAGCGCGATCACCACGCCATTGAACAGGCCGCACGCGATGCCAAGGCCGAAGCCGGCGCCAAGTCCGGCGAGCAGGACGGTGGTCGTGTCGTGGCCCGATGCCGTAGCGCCGGCCATCGCCAGCGCGGTGCCGACGCTGACCATCGATACTGTCGGACCAAGGGCAAGATCGAAGCCGCGTGTCAGGATGACCACGGTCTGCGCCATCGCGAAGAGTGCGAGATAGCTGGTCTGCTGGGCGATGTTGAGCAGATTGGCCGGGGAGAGCACCCGGCTGTCGACGGCGGCAAAGCCGAGCAGCAGCACGACCAGCGCGATCGGCAGCATCGCGCGCCAGAGCCATTCGGCCGGAAGCCATCGCGTGTGACCGGTGTCCTTGGCGGCGACCGACAATTCGAGGTCAGACACGGGACTTCCTCCGTCGGCTGAGTTCGTCCAGCGCCACGGCCGCCACCATGATGACGCCAAGGAAAACCGGCTGCAGGCGGGAGTCGATGTGCAGGAGGTTGAGCGCGTTGCCGAGGATGGTCAGAAACAGCGCGCTGATGGCGACGATCTCGACCCGCCCGACGCCGCCGCGCAGGCTGACCCCGCCGATCACGGCGGCGGCGATCGACTGCAGCATCATGCGGTCGCCGCCAAAGCTGGCCTGGCCGGAGCCGACCTGCGCGGTCAGCAATATGCCGGCGAGGGCGGCGAGCACGCTGGAGAGGACGTAGGTGCCGACGATATGGCGCTGGATCGACACACCGGACACCACGGCCGCATCGACGTTGCCGCCGATCGCATAGACGTAGCGGCCGAACAAGGTTCGCCGCTGCGCGAACATCGTCACGAGGATGACGGCGAGTGCGAGGTAGACAGCGGTCGGCAGGCCGAGCACCTGGGCGCGCCCAAAGCCTTTTACGAAAGCCTCGGGCATGCCGTAGACCGGGATGCCGCTGGTGATCATGAGGCCGACGCCGGCGGTCGCCGACATCGTGCCGAGCGTCACCACGAAGCCCGAGACCTTGAGCTTCGCCACGCAGAAGCCGTTGACGAGCCCGACCAGCAGTCCGCAGCCGAGCCCGGCAGCGACGCCGCTTGCGATGATGAGGGCGTTGTTGCCGGGAAACGCGACTGCCGCGGCCGCCATGGTCTTTGCGGTCACCACGCTGGCGAGCGCGACGACGGCGCCGACCGAGAGGTCAAAACCGCCCGCGATGATCACCAGCGCCTGGCCGCAAGCGACGATCGCGAGAAACGACGCGTTGCGCAGGATGTTGAGGATGTTGATGATGCCGTAGAACTGGGGATCGATCGCCGACATGCCGGCGACAAGCGCGACCAGCAGCGCCGGCAGCAATCCGATCCGTCCGGCGATCGATCGGCCAGAGCCGATGGAAGTCCGAGGTTGGGGGGCGGTGAGGGCCGTGCTCATGCCACCTCCGCCGCAAGATGATCGCGGAAGAAACTCGCAAGCACGTTTTGCTCGGTCTTCTCGGCGCCCTTCAGCTCGGCGGCGACCCGGCCATGGTGCATGACGTAGAGCCGGTTCGACAGCGCCAGCACTTCCGGCAATTCGGACGACACCACGATGACCGCAGCGCCGGCCTCGACGAGGCGCTTCATGAATTCGTAGACCTCGAGCTTGGCACCGACGTCGATACCGACGCTCGGCTCGTCGAACAGGAAGACGGTCAGCTCGCGCGTCAGCGCGCGCCCGAGCATCACCTTCTGGCGGTTGCCGCCGGACAGCGCGCCTGCGGCCCGCTCGATGTTGGGCGGCCTGAGCTGCAACTGCTCCATGATGCCGGCGATCGTGATGCGCTCCGCAGCCTGTCGAAGCACGCCGAAGCGGGCGAACGCGGGCAGGTCTAGTCCGGTCATCGAGGCGTTCTCGCGGATCGGGCGCGACAGCGCGAGCCCTTCGGCGATCCGGTTGGCGGGGAAATAAGCGATGCCATGCTTCAGGCTGCGCCGCGGCGTGGGGAATTCGTAGCGCAAGCCATCGATCCGGACTACGCCCGAAGCCATCGGCTCCAGCCCGTAGATGGCGCGGATCAGCTCCGATTTGCCGCAGCCGACGAGGCCTGCAATGCCGGTGATCTCGCCCGCCTGGGCGTAGAAGTTCACGTCGCGAACGCTGCCGTCGGTCAAGGTGAGGTTTTCGACGTCGACCATGACCTTGTCCGGCTTGTGCGCGATCGTCGGAAACAGCAGGTCGATCTTGCGGCCGGTCATCAGTTCGACCAGTTCGCCGTCGGTCGACGTGGCGGCATTGAGGGTGCGGATATGGCGGCCGTCGCGCAGCACGGTGACGCGGTCGGCAAGCGCACGGATCTCGCGCATGCGGTGTGAAACATAGATCAGCCCGACATTCTGGCTCTTCAGCCGGGCAATCAGCTCGAACAGCCGTCCGGTCTCGCGCTCCGTCAGCGAGGCGGTCGGCTCGTCGAGGATGAGCAGACGCACCCGGCCGAGCAGCGCCTTGGCGATCTCCGTCATCTGCTGGTGCGCGCGCGAGAGATCGTCGACGCGCTGCGATGGATCAAGGTCGAAGCCGAGTTCGTCGATCAGCGCCCGGGCCCGCTTGCGCATCTCGCGCGCCCGCAACACGCCGCTGCTCGAGACTTCGCGGCCGAGGAACAGGTTCTCTTCCACCGTGAGGCTTGGAACCAGCGAGAATTCCTGGAACACCGGGCTGATGCCGATCGCGCGCGCCCGCTGCGGCGTGAGGTGGCGGATTTCCTCGCCGCCGAAATGGAATGTGCCTTCGTCGGGCGGAAACGTCCCTGACACCACATTGATCAGGGTCGATTTGCCGGCGCCGTTCTCGCCGAACAGCACATGCAGTTCGCCGGCACGGACATCGAGATCGACCCGGTCGAGGGCGCGGACGCCGGTGAATCGTTTTGAGATCCCCCGCAATGCGAGCAGGGGCCCGGTCTGCTTCAAGTCGATGTCGACATCCATCCCCGTCTCCGCAGGCGGCCGGTAAGCAGGCGGGAGCGCTTGTCTCCCGCCGGTGTGTTGCCGGAGCTTACTTGAGGCTTTACTTGGCCTTGACCGAGTAGACCGGCTTCCAGCTTCCGGGCGCCAGTACGAGGCCCATCTGCAGCTTCGGCACGGTGGTCTTGTCGACGGCCGAGGCCAACGGCTGAGCCAGACTCATCACGGGTTTCTTCTCGATCAAACGCACGGCCTGATCGACCGAGACGGCGCCTTCGCCGACCGGGTACTGGGTCGCAAAGGCGAGGACGTCGCCGCGGTTCAGTGCATCGAGCATGGCCTGGTTCTCGTAGGAGGACATGATCTTCATGTCGCTGCGGCCGGCTTCCGCGACCGCGCCGATCGCCGCTTCAGCGGTGGGTGCGGTGCCCCAGATCACGTTCATGCCCGGGTAGGCCTGCAGCGCGTCCTGAATCAACTGGAGTTGGACCGCAACGCCGGAGTCGCCGAACTTCTCGGCAAGGACCTTGGCGTTCGGATTCTTCGCCACCGCCTTCTTGAAACCTTCGTTGAAGGATTCCGCCCAGCCCGAGCCGGCGGGGCCCGGGAATGTCACGATGTTGAGCTTGGCGTCGGGCTTGGCCTGCGCCAGCAGGCCTTCGCCGGTCACCCCGCCCATGGCGACGAAGTCGACATAGATCGCGGCAGGCAGGGCGTTGGGCGGCAGCGGATTGGCGACACCGACGACCGGCACGCCCTTGGCCTTGGCTTCCTCGAATTTCTTGCTGAGACCCGCACCGGAGATCGCGCCGACGATGATCGCGTCGGCGCCGCTCGCCATGCAATCGTCGAATTGCGAGAGCTGCTTCGGCAGGTTCTCATAGCCACCGGCCTCGTAGAGGGTCATGTTGACGTTCATTGTCTCGGCCTGCTTGACGATGCCGTAGGCGACCGCCACCCAAAAACTGTCCTTCATATGCGGGAACAGGACGCAGAGCTTGTAGGGTTTCTCGGCCTTCGGCAGCGGTGTGTACTCCGCCGGCTTCGGTGTGCCGGACGAGGCGTCGTAGACCTTCATCGGAAACCAGGGCGTCTCGGCCGCGGCGGGCGAGATCGCCGCAAGTGCGAGGCCCGCGGCGATGCAGAGCGTGGAGCGGATCGGCCGAAGCCGGTTGACGGGAAGGTACGTCGTACTGGTCATAGCTCTATCCTCATGGTTCGAATGAAAGGGCGAGGGCCGACGAGTTCGGCTCCACATTTGCATGCGCGCGCCGCGCCGCCCGTGGGCGACGCGGTTGCCGGCGGGGATTAGTCCGCGGCCCAATTTGCGACCGAGCGTCGCTCGAATACCTCGCGGAACTGACGCGTGGATTCAGGAAGGAGAGCGCCGGTGCCCCAGTCGAGGATCACGGCGTGCTGGCGGATCACGTCGAGCGTATCGATCGCGCCGCTGCGAAAACGTTGCGCCACCACTTCCGGGTCGAGCCGCGCCTTGGCGACGCGCTCGGCCCTGATCTTGGCGCGGAGTGCATCGGTAGCGGCCCTGTCGATCTCATATTCGCAGAGCTCGGCGTCGATGGTCTGTACCACCACGCCATAGTCCTTGGCGGCGCGCTCGACCGAGACGTAGTCGTCCTTGATGTCCTCGATCACAAGACGCGGATCGCGCAGAAGCGGATCGCCGAACCCGCCGCCACCGGCGGTGGGGCGCGAGAACACGTCGCCTTCGCCGATCGGGACATCGGAGAAGATCGAACCCAGCCGTTCCTCGGCGGCGGCGCCGGCGCGATGCAGGGTCAGGCCATGCGGCATCGAAGGCAGGCCGCCTTCAATGCCCCAGACCACGGCGCGTTCGCGGTCGCAGATATAGGAGATCACCGTCTTCTCCGCCTGCAACATCCGTGAGGTCTTCACCACCCCTGCACCGCCGCGCCATTTGCCGGGGCCGGGCGAGTCCGTAAGGATTTCGCACTTGGTGGTCAGGATCGGATTGGCGCGCTCCTGGCCCTCGACAGGCTGCGACATCAGGCCGGTGCCGAAGCAGGCGGTCGTGACGTTGCTGCCGTCCTTGCCGTTGCGTCCGCCCCAGCCGCCCGGCAGCCAGTCGTAGAACATGAAGATCGGCTTGTCGGAGCTGCGGGCGTCGAGACCGCCGGTGAGCAAATATTCGAGATTGAAGGCGCAGGCGAGCGCGCGCTCCGGCATCAGCTTCGACCACATCTCGTAGATCGAATTCATGATCTTCTCGAACGGCATCAGGAAGCCGGTGACTGCGATTGGCCATTTGGCGTCGACGATCGAGCCCTCGGGCGCGATGATGTCGAAGCAGCGGTAGAAGCCGGAGTTGAGCGGCAAGTCGGGAAAGAAGGTCTTCATGCCCGCCGCAACGGCCGAGAAGGTGGCGCCGAAGGCCGAATTGTAGATCGAGCCAATGGTCGGATGGCTGCCGGTGAAATCATAGATTGCACGGTCGCCCTTGATCGTCATCTTGATTCGGATCGGGATCATCCCTTCGCCACCGGCAGGGTCGCGATCGATGAAGTCGACCGTCTCCCATTCACCGTCCGGGAGGGCGGCGATGCGCTGGCGCGCCGAGC
Organism: Bradyrhizobium sp. AUGA SZCCT0177; assembly: GCF_018130125.1. Taxonomy (NCBI): domain Bacteria; kingdom Pseudomonadati; phylum Pseudomonadota; class Alphaproteobacteria; order Hyphomicrobiales; family Nitrobacteraceae; genus Bradyrhizobium; species Bradyrhizobium sp. AUGA SZCCT0177. The sequence continues at coordinate 291,008 of NZ_JAFCMA010000005.1, forward strand.
GCTCGACATAGTCCTGGACGGCGGCAAGTCCGGTCTCGACGGTGTCGCGGCCGTATTTGTTGACGAGGCGAAGGATTTCGCGCTCGCAGACTTGTGTTGCCTGGGCCTGCGCCTGGATGTCGCCAATGATCGAAGCCGGGTCGCGCGTGTTCGAGGCGATCAAATGCGCGACGTCCCTGCGCAGGCCGGCCTTGTCAAACAGGCGTACCGGGGTGATGCGCAGCCCCTCGCGGAACATCTCGCGGGCGGCGACGTCGAACGATCCGGGCACGCTGCCGCCGACATCAGACCAGTGTCCGTTCGACTGGCTGAAGGCGATGATCTTGCCGTCGGCAAAGATCGGCCGGATCAGGCGTACGTCGGAGAAGTGCGTGCCGCCGGCATAGGGGTCATTGATCGCAAAGACGTCACCCTCATGCATGTCGCCTTCGAAGTGGCGCATGACGTCCTGGCAGGTGAAGTGCAGCGTTCCGACATGGACGGCGATGTCCTGATTGCCCTGGGCTGCACATTCGCCCTTGGCATCGTGCAGGGCGCTCGAGAAATCGCGGTTGTAGATGACGAAGGAATAGCAGGTCCGCAGCACCTGCTCGCCCATCTGGTCGACGCTGGTGATGAAGGAGTTCTTCAGGACTTCGAAGGTTACAGGGTCGAGCGCAAGATTGCCGGCCATCGGCTCACTCCTTCACGCGGATGATGATGTTGAGGTATTTGTCGACCTCCGCGCTGGCGCCGGGCGGCACCACGGTGGTCGCGTCGACTTGTTCGATGATCGCGGGACCCTGGAAGCTGAAGCCGCAGGGCAGGTCGTCGCGCTGAAAGACCGGTGTGTCGAGTCCGTTGCCATCGAACCATACCCGGCGCCGGTCGACCGGCTCCGGGATCGCTCCGGTGGGCCTGTGCACGGCGAACTCGGCCTTGGGGACGATGCCGACGGCCTTCAGGTTGAGACGGAAGAAGCTGACGGGAGAATCGTCGCGGCGGAAATTGTATTCGCGCTGATGCTCGGCGTGGAAGCTCTTGACGAGGTCGGCTATCGCGCCGATCGGACGCGGCGCGCTGACGGCGAGCGACCGCCACTGGCCGCGATACATCATATCGATCGACCGCTGCAGCACGATGTCCTGCTGGGCGACGCCTTCGTGGGTCAGTCGCGCCAGGGCTTCCTTCTCCAGCGCGGCGAACTGCGCCTCGATGTCGGCGGAATCGGCCTCGTCGGCGCCGACCATGCAGCTTTGCGAGAAGTCGTGCTGCATGTCGACCAGAAGGCATCCGAGCGCCGAGGTCACGCCGGGATTGGGCGGCACGATCACGACAGGGATCGCAAGTTCGCGGGCGACGTCGACGCCGTGCAGGGCGCCGGCGCCGCCAAAAGCGACGAGCGCGAAGTCGCGCGGATCGTAGCCGCGGCTGATCGAGATCAGCCTTACCGCGTCCGACATGTTGGCGTTGGCAACTTTGAGGATCGCGTCCGCCGCCTCGTGCAGGCCGAAACCGAACGGCTTTGCGACGCCATCCTCGACGGCCTTGCGCGCAAGCTCGGGGTCGAGCATCACCTTGCCGCCGGCCAGGCTGGTGCCGAGCCGACCCATCGTGACGTTGGCGTCGGTATTGGTCGGCTGCGCATTGCCATTGCCGTAACAGGCCGGGCCTGGATAGGCGCCGGCCGATTGCGGGCCGTTGCGCAAGGAACCGGCCGGATCGGTCCAGGCGAGCGATCCTCCGCCCGCGCCGATGGTGAGCACCTCGATGGACGCAAAGCGGATCGGGTAGCCGTATTCGATGTACCAGTCCTTGGTGATGCGTGACTGACCCTCATAGGCCAGCGAAACGTCGGTCGAGGTACCGCCCATGTCGAGGCCAATCGAATTGGGAAAGCCGCAGAGACCCGCGATGTAGCGGCTGGCAATCGCGCCGGCGGCAATGCCGGAACCTGCGAGGCGCGCGGCGAAATCCTTGACGCTCGCCGGCGTCATGACGCCGCCGCCGGTGTGCAGCAGCAGGAGATCGCGGGTGTAGCCTTCGTCGGCAAGGCGCTCGCCGAGGCGGCTCGTGTAGCTGACGACGACCGGACTGACGACGGCGTTGACGACCGTGGTCGAGAATCGCTCGTGCTCGAAGATTTCGGGGAGCACCTGCGAGGAGATCGACACCGGAATGTCCGGCATCTCCGCCAGCAGGATATCGCGCATCGCGCGCTCATTCTCGCCATTGAGGTAGGCGTTCATGAAACAGACCGCGATCGCGGCCACGCCCCGGCGCTTCAGAACGCGCGCGACCTTGCGCGCGGCGTCAGTGTCGAGCGGCTGGATCACCTTGCCGGCCGCATCGACGCGTTCGGGTACGGTCAGCCGGTCGCGTCGCGGCACGTAGGGTTTGACGACGTCCTTGTAGGTGTCCCAGAGGTCTTCCTTGTTGGCGCGCCGGATTTCGATGACGTCGCGGAAGCCTTCGGTCGTCACCACGGCCGTGCGCGGAAGGCGGCGCGTGATCAGTGCGTTGGTCGCAACCGTGGTGCCGTGCGAGAACAGCGCCACCCTGGACAGATCGATGCCGGCCTTGGAGACGCCCCCCATGATCCCCTCGATGGGATCCCGGGTCGTGGATGTCTTCTCGATGCGGATGAGGCCGGTGGCCTCGTCCATGATGCAGATGTCGGTAAAGGTGCCGCCGACGTCGACGGCCACGCGAAGATTTTGCACGATACGGCTTCCTTTCCAACGCGTGCCGGGCGAGGTCGGGACGACGGTTCAGGCGCGCCGGATCGATGATCCGGCTGCCGCAGACGGCCCGTTCGACCGGCGGATTTCGAAGATGTCGCGAGGATTATAGGCAGGCCTTCGGTGAGGCTTCTTGACGCTGAGCGCAGGAAGATTTGTGCCAGAGAGCACGAACGGCTCAGCCGTCGCGCCTGCTCCAGCCTGCCCCGGAAGCAATCAAGGGTCGGATCAGGAAGAGTACTGGAGCCGTCATTGTTTCATGAATTGGCGGCGCGCGACGCCGCCCGCGCCTCGCTCGGCGTGCAGCCAAACCGGCCGCGGTAGTTGCGGCTGAACTGTGCCTGGTCGCCGAATCCCCAATGATAGGCAATTTCGGAGATGCTCTTGCGGCAGTGCGGATCGCGCAGCATGGCATCGCACATCAGCAGGCGCTGGGCGCGGATATAGGTGCTCACGGTGACGCCTTCGCCTTCGAATATCTGGTGCAGATATCTGAGAGAAATGCCGCAACCGTCCGCCACCGTCTGCGGCGTCAGCCGCATGTCGTCGAGGTGTGTACGGATAAAATGCTCGCAGCGATGCAGATGCGTATTGCGGATCGTGGACGAGTGACCCGCCAGCACGCGCTCGTCGGACTCGACCGCCATCGCCAGCAAATCGATGAGATGCTTGCCCATCATGGTTCGGGCAGTCTCGTCCATTTCCTCGATGCGCTCGCCGGACAGGCGTAGCGTATCGACGAAGAGCGCGCCGACGCTGCGGCTGGCGTCGAATTGCAAGGTTGCGAGGCGTTCGGGGCGGGAGATCCGCCCGCGCAGCACGGCGCTTGGGATTTTCAGCACCCAGAGCGCGGCGGGATCGTGGTGGCTGAACTCATAGGGTAAATGGCTGCGCTCGATCAGGAAGGCGCCCGGTCGGCAGCGGATGTCCTTGCCGTCCTGCTCAAAGCGGATCTCGGCGAGCTCGGGCACGGTGATCAGGAAGCATTCCTCGCGTTCATTGACGAGGTGGCGTTCGTGCCGCTTGTAAAGCAGGCCGTCGCAGACGTTGCGGGAGATCGAAACCGGCCCGAGCGACCAGGCGCCCAAATTGCCGTGGAAGTCATGACCTCCGAGAAAGCGAAGATCCAACGAGTAGTAGATGTCGGAGACGACCTTCTGCCAGAACTGGCGGCGGTGATGGGTAGGAATGTCGTTGGTCGCGAAAGTGGTCTGCATCTTGCGCTCCGTCACTGCCGTCGACTACGGGGTCTTAGGTTCTCTCCTGACCAGGACCATCGGCCGTGCCGATGCCGTGACGACTGCGAAAGGCGGTGTCGATCCGATTTCTGATGGCCGCACTCATGCTGCACCCCGTTGCCGCCGTCGTCAGCTTGGCGAGGACGGCAGGATGACGTCAAGTCCAATACAAGGGGAAGCCGATATTTTAGGCTACGCGTGCTCAATTTCGATGTAGGCAACCGAAGGATGGAGGCCGCGGTCAACGACAACCTCCCGGACGGAGTACGGTCCGGGGAGGTTGCCCATCGTCAGAACGTTCCGGCGATCACGCCAGTGCGGCTGACGCTGGCCGATCAGCTCGATGTCGGCTCCGATCACCGTGCCGAACATGAAACAGCCGCCGTCCGAAACGGCGTCGGGATCGCCGCCGGCGGCAGGCCGCGCAAGTCCTTCGCGACCACGCAGATAATCCAACCGTGGTTCGTCGCATTGAGGGCGTAAGATAAGCCGCTGAAATACCGAGACTATCTCTTTTCCATCGCCCCCTTGATGGATTGGAGCGAGAAGGCGGCATGCGGACGATGGTTGCGCCGAGAGATCAGAGAAAATCGAGCAACATCCAGCGTGCGCAAGCCGACCTGAATGTGCTGGGGTATCAGTGGCGGGTCGATCGTTTCAAGAACGTGCATATGAAGACTGCGGTTTGCTGGTTGGCCGCGCTCAAGTTAAATCCTTCGTCTATGGAAAAATCCCGCCCCCAAAAGAGGCGCGTGTCGATCGCCGGCATGCATATCGATCGCGCTTCAGCGGTCCCGATCCACCTGCAGATCGCTGCGCATCTCCGGAACGGCATTCTGCAGGGGAGGCTTTCGGCCGGCACGCAGTTCCTCGGCTCGCGGGAGATCGCGCGCGAACTGGGCTGTTCACGAACCGTGATTCTGACAGCGTGGGAGTTGCTCTATGCCGAAGGTTACCTGGAATCGACCCCGCGTGGAGGCGTCACCGTCGCGTCGGTTAAGCAGGCGCAAGCGAGCCCGGCGCCAGCGGCGGTGTCCCCGTCAGGAGAGGATTCGATTGCTATCGAGATTGGCCCGATCTCTGATCGATGGCGATCCCTGCTGGCATTCGAATACGACACCAACTGGAAGTCCGAATTCAGCCCCGGTGCGCCGGATGTTTCCAGCTTTCCATTCAAGGAATGGGCGAGGCTGCTGCGGCAGGCCTGGCAGAATCCTAAAAACTCCGACTGTCTGGACCTTCCGCCTGAGGGGCATCCGGCGTTGCGGAGCGAAATCGCCAATTTCCTCGGATCGGTGCGCGGTCTGGTCTGCACGCCGGGCAACGTGGCCGTGACCTCCGGCACGTCAGGTGCACTGGATTTCTGCAGCCGCATGATCCTCGATCAGGGCGACGAGGTCTGGGTCGAGGAGCCCGGGTTCGTCGAAGCCCGGTGGACGCTGACCGCGGCAGGCGCGAGACTCATTCCGGTGCCTGTCGACGACAAGGGCCTCTGCGTTTGCGAGGGAATTCGGCTGGCGCCGCATGCCAAGCTGGTGGTCGTGACGCCGTCACATCAATATCCGATCGGCGTCAGCATGGGGCTTGAGCGGCGGCTTGAGCTTTTGGACTGGGCGAACAAGAATGACGCCTGGATCATCGAAGATGATTACAATTCGGAGTTCAGGCACCAGGACAGCATGATTGCCTCGCTGCGGTCGCTCGATCGAGATGGACGCGTGATCTACCTAGGGACTTTCTCGAAGCTGATGATGCCGAGCTTGCGTATCGGCTACATGATCGCCGACGAACGTCTCATCAGGGCGTTCTCGAAAGGTCGCGCCCGGATCGATGTCCACACATCGGGAATCGGGCAGGTGGCGCTGGCGGAATTCATGCGGGAAGGCCACCTGGTGAGACATCTGCGACGAATGCGGAAGGTTTATGCCGCGCGGCGGGCTGCCTTGATTGACGCGATCACCACGTTGATGCCTGATGATCTGACCGTGTCATCCGCGGCGACCGGGCTCCATCTGGTCGCCTTCTTCACCGAGCGAATGCGGGCACGGATGAGCGACGCAGAGGCGGCAAGGCTCCTGCTGCAAACCGGCATTCACGTGCAGCCGCTGTCGCAGAACTATCTCGGCGAACCCACGCGACAGGGATTGGTGTTTGGATATGGGCGGCTGCAGACGGAGGATGCACGCCGGTTGATATCCAAAATGGCCGCGTGCCTCAGTGCTTCATAGCGGCAGCAGATCAGCTTGAGCCATCGGAGTCGCGGCTCCGGGGGCGGCGAGTGTGCATCTTCCGTGAGCATCAATGCCCGGATTAATGCAGAAGACTTTGGAAGAGCGGCAGCGCGTTCGAGCGGCTGGCCTACCTGTTTGCGGCAAGTCTGGCTCTATGCGATGGCTCGACCGGTCTGTCACAAACTCGCCTGGGTGGCCTTCACAGGGGAAGCAGGGTGATGATGACGGATCGTGGAGTCTCGTTGAAACTACTGATCGGCGCGGCCTATCTCTAGCTCGACTTTCGCGATTTGAGTCGCAACGTGGCTTCTGTCGTCGCCCCCGGCCTTGTTCGGTGCGCTGAGAAGGAAGGCAATGGCTGAACAAGGAATGAAATGAGCGGCTTATACAGGGAATGGGAGGTCGGTACCGATATCGGGGGCACGTTCACCGACATCATTGCCATCCGGCGTGACCCCGCCGAAACCCGGATCGCCAAGGTTCCGTCGCGTCCGCATGCGCCGGTCGATGCGATGCTCGAAGCCCTTGAGGCCATTGGACTGCAGAAGGATCAGGTCAAACGCTTCGTCCATGGCACCACACGGGTAACCAATGCGATCGTCGAGGAACGCCTCCCAAAGGTTGCGCTGATCGCCACCGCGGGATTCGAGGATGTGCTGGATATCGCCCGCTACCGGCGCCGTGATCTGTACCGCCTCGATATCCCGCCGAAATCGCCATCATTGGTGCCGCGCGAGCTTTGCTTCGGTCTGGTTGAGCGGCTCGATCACGAAGGCAATGTGCTGAAGCCGTTGCAGGATCTGGAGATCGATCGTCTGGTGACCTGGCTGAAGCAGACGGGTGTGCAAAGCGTCGCGGTGGCCTTGCTGCATGCCTACGCCAATCCGGTACATGAGAGGATTCTGGCCGAACGGCTCAAGGCGATCGTGCCGCATGTCTCGCTGTCACATGAGGTCAATCCGGAAGCACGCGAATACGAGCGCACGTCGTCGACGGTGTTCAATGCGGCGGCGATGCCGATTGCCGTCGAATATTTGAGTGAGCTGGAGCAGCGCTTGCCGATTGGACCTGGCCTGCAGGTGTTCCATTCCGCCGGAGCCATGGTTCCGATTGCTGCGGTCAAGCGGCGTCCTCTGGTGATGGCGATGTCCGGGCCCGCGGCCGGTGTGTCAGCGTCGGTCAGCATCGCGCGTCAGCTCGGCACGCCGAGAATGCTCACCTTCGACATGGGTGGTACCACCACCGACGTCTGTCTGATCATCGACGGGCAGGCGGAGATGGCGGACGGCCGAATGCTCGGGGATCGGCCGCTGCGCCAGCCGATGCTGGCGGTTCACTCGATCGGGGCGGGAGGTGGTTCGATCGTGCGCAATGGGCCGGGCGGCTTGACCGTAGGACCCCAGAGCGCGGGGTCGGAACCCGGCCCGGCCTGCTATGGCCGCGGCGGCACGGCGGCGACGATCACCGATGCCAACGCGGTGCTCGGCTATCTCAATCCCGAAACGCGGCTCGGGGACCGTATCAGCCTCGACATCGAGGCTGCCCGGCGCGCCATTGCGCCCATAGCACAAGCGTTGAAACTGGGCCTCGAGGAGACCGCACTCGGCATCGTCAAGGTCGCCAATGCAACCATGGCAAGGGCGCTGCGCCGGGTGACGGTGGAACGCGGCATCGACGGCCGCGACTGTACGCTCCTTGCCTTCGGCGGCGGCGGTCCGATGCATGCGGCGGGAATGGCGGATCTCTACGGCATCGGCTCGATCGTGGTGCCCAACGCATCAAGCGCATTCTCTGCGCTGGGCTGTCTCACCGCCGATTTCAGCTTTCTGCAGCAGCAGACCTTCCGTGTCGCATTGGATGGTATCGATCTCGCTCGGGTGTTGGAGCGGATTGAGACCTTGATCGGGCAGGCGTCGGAACCATTGATTGCCAACGGCGTTGCGCGCGCAGAGATCGACGTCGAACTGGTCGCCCTGATGCGCTATGCCGCGCAGAACGACGCCATTGCCGTGCCGTTCTCCCTGCCTCTGAATACCACGCGCCTGCGGGAAGATTTTCTCGTTCGTCACCACGAACTGTTCGGCTACGCGACGCAGGAGAGTTGCGTCATCGAATCGGTGCGCGTGCAGGCGCGGCGGCCATCGACCACCATCGTCGATCGCCCCACGACCGCCGTTCGCAAGTTGCAGGTGGCTTCGCGTCGATGCACGTTCGATGGCGGCCATGACGTGGCGACGGTGATCGTGGACCGCGCCTCGATGAAGGAGCCGGTCCTCGGGCCCGCGATCATTGAAGATGCGTGGTCCACAATTGTGGTCCCCCCGGGCTGGCAGGCCAAACCGGACACGGTCGGTCATCTCTTTTTGACGAAGGTGAGGCCATGACGCTCGATCCGTTTACCGTTGAGGTGATCCGGCATGGTCTGTCGGCGGCAGCCGAGGAAATGAGTCTGGTGATGACGCGTTCGGCACGCTCGCCACTGTTGCGCGAAGCCGGCGATCTTTCATCTGCGATCACCGATGCGAAGGGCGATCTGGTCGGTCAGGGCCGGGACATCCCGATCCACCTCGGGGCCATGGCTTACACCGTCCCGGAACTGCTGAAAGTTGTGCCCGTAGGCAGCCTGAACGACGGCGACGTGCTGATCTATAATCTTGGCGCGCTGGGCGGCAACCATCTTAACGACGTCAAAGTGGTCCGGCCGGTTTTTGTCGACGGTGATATCGTCGCATTCGCGATCAGCCTCGCGCATTGGCCCGATATCGGCGGAACATGGCCGGGCAGCTACTTCGCCAAGGCCATCGATACTTTTCAGGAGGCGATGCGCATTCCGCCGGTTCTGATTGCGACAGCGGGCGGTGTGAATACGCCCATCATGCAGCTTCTGAAGGCCAATGTACGCGATCCCGAAGCGTGCGAGGGCGATCTGCTCGGACAGATCGCGGCAACCAAGGCGGGCGAAAAACGCATCGTCGAGCTTTGCCGGCACCACGGCAGGGATGTGTTCGCCGCGGCATTGGCGCGTCTGCATGATCTGTCGGAGATCGAGATGCGGGAGGCCATCCGCGAATTGCCTGATGGCGTCTATCAAGGGGAAGATTACCTGGACGATGGCGGCGCGGGCGGTGAGCCCGCCCGCATTCACGTCAAGATCACCATCGCCGGTGACGAAGCCACGTTCGATCTGTCCGGCAGCGCCGACCGGGCCTCGAATTTCTGCAACACCACGCCGTTCATCGCGCGTTCCGCGGTTGCCTATTCGGCACGCATCATGAGCGGGCGTGAGATGCAGCAAAATGCCGGCGCCTTGCGGCCGCTCACGATCATCACGCGCCAGGGTTCGATTCTGGAGCCGGGGTGGACGGCGGCCGTCGCGGCGGGAAATCACGAAACCTCAATGCGCATCGTCGATGCCATCTTCCATGCGATGCAGGACGCGATTCCGGAACGCTTGTCCGCCGGCGGGACGACGACAGCCAGCGTGCTCTTTTTCGCCGAGCCGCGCTCGGACGGCTCCTGGAAGATGCTGTACGAGGTCCATGGCGGCGGCGAGGGCGCGCGCCATGATCGTGACGGCGTTTCGGCGACGCGCGTGCACCTGGCCAATACGTCCAATACTCCGGCCGAAGTGATCGAGGCCAACTACAAGATCCGGGTCGAGCAGCAATCCATTCGCCGCGAGTCCGGTGGCGCCGGACAGTATCGCGGCGGCGACGGCGTGGTGCGTTCCTACCGGATTCTCGCGCCGTCCATGCATTTGACCACATGTATCGAGCGAATGGTGATCCCGCCATTCGGCATGCAGGGCGGCCAACCCGGCCAGACCTGCCTGATATCGCTGGTCAGAAATGGCGCCAATGTCGAAATCGATGGCAAATCGAATCTGGTGCTGCAGCGCGACGATCTTGTCACCATCGAGAGCTGCGGCGGCGGCGGTTATGGAGCGGCGAATGAGGTTTCTCGATGAGTAGGCTCTTGCGAACCGGCCTGAACGCAGGCGACAGCGCACCGCTTACCGTCGTCGGCGGTGAGGGCGTCTATTTCCACCTCGAGGATGGCCGTCGCCTGATCGACGGAAGCAATACTGGTGGCGGCCTTGGCCATCGTCATCCGGCGATGGTGGAAGCGATCCGTCGCGCTGCGGATACGCCCGTCGTGAATGAAGGCTGGACCTGGATCGGGCGCGAGCAAGCCGCTGACGATCTGATCAGGGTCGCCTTCGAAGGTGAAGAGGACTGGGTCGGCGCCGTTCGCTTTTGCATCAGCGGAAGCGAAGCAAATGACATGGCGCTTTCGCTCTGCCAGGCACTGACGCAGCGCACGGCGCTCGCGACCCGCGAACGCGCCTATCACGGCCTGGTCGGTCTGTCCCGCAGCATGACCGTGCAGCCGCAATGGCATGGCGGCCTCGCGGTGCATGCCGGTGGCTCGCAACTGCCTGCGGTGATGGCGCCGGTCCGCATTCTGCCCGCGCCTGATGGCGCGATCTACGGCGCACCACCGAACAATCCATCGGCGAAGCAGTATCTCGCCGATGCCGCAAGCACCCTGTCGGACACTGCCGCAACCATCATCGACTATACGCAAGGCGGCATCTACTACGACGCCGACTATCAGGACGAGCTGGCGCTGCACGCCCGCGAGGCTGGATCGGTCTGGATCGCCGACGAAGTGGTGACCGGCGCGGGGCGGGCGGGGCGATGGTTTGCGTTTCAAGGTGGCGAGAGCCGCCCGGACATCGTGACGCTCGGCAAATCGTTGGGAGGCGGCGCCGCGGCGGTCGCGGCCGTCGTGGTGTCGAAAGCCATCGTCGAGCAGCTCAAGGGCAAGAGTTGGCAGAACTACGGAACGTTGCGCGGGCACCCGATCAGCATGGCCGCCATCAGCGCCTACCTCGGCGTCGTCACCAGCGAAGACATCCTGTCCCGGGTACGCCAGCTCGAGGGACTGTTCGCAAAGCGTCTGCTCGAGATCGCCCGGCGGCATCCCAGCGTAAGACGCGTGGCGGGACAAGGCCTGCATTGGACCATCGAGCTGCACGGGCCGGACTGGCGGACGTGGCGCGCGGACAGCCTTGAGGATCCCATCGCTTCCCGCGTCGCGTTGCGCGCCCTTGAGGCCGGCGCGGTGATTGGAACCAGCGGTGAACAGACCTCGCTGTTCCTTGCGCCGCCTTTGGTGATCTCCGCGGATGAATCCCATCGGTTGCTCGATGCGCTGGATCACGGTCTGCAGGTTGCGGATGAAGAGCACGAACGCCATGCTGCCCCTGGCCACGGCCGATAGGAGGGCTGGACTGAGTCATCAAGGATACCGCCAGTGAGCTGCGTTTCTCGTTTGGCCGGTTGGCGAACCCTGGTACCTGCCGATGCCTGACGGCACGCTCGACCATGCGCTGGCGCGCGCCGCGGGGGGCGGCGAGCGGAAACGCAGAACTGACGTGCATCACGAGGACTGTCTCCGGAATTGACTTCGTGTGAACCAAAACTTTAACTGCTGGCTCGATTGAGCCGGATAAGACTCCGAGCTTCACAGGCTGCTTCATTTTCATGCAAGCGCCGCCTTAAATGGAAGCGCCCAGAAAGGTATCCATGCGCGTCATCAATGTTGCCGCCGCCCAGTTGGGTCCGATTCAGAAAGCCGACAGTCGCGAAACCGTCGTCAAGCGCATGATCGCGCTGATGGATGAAGCCAAGGCGAGGGGCGCCGATCTGATCGTCTATCCGGAGCTTGCCCTCACCACGTTCTTTCCGCGCTGGTACATGGAGGACCAGGCTGAGGTCGACACGTGGTTCGAACGCGAGATGCCGAATGCTGCGGCCATGCCGCTGTTTGAGCGCGCCGCCCGGCACCAGATGGCGATGAGCTTTGGCTATGCCGAACTGACAGCGGACGGACATCACTTCAACACCTGTATTCTCACCGATAAGTCCGCCAGAATTGTCGGGACCTATCGCAAGATCCATCTGCCGGGGCATTCGGAGTTTGATACCGAGCGCGCTTTCCAGCATCTGGAGAAGCGCTACTTCGAGCCCGGCGATCTCGGTTTCAAGGTCTGGCGGACCCTCGGCGGAATCTTCGGCATGGCCGTCTGCAACGACCGGCGCTGGCCGGAAACCTACCGCGTGATGGGTCTGCAGGGCGTCGAGATGGTGCTGATCGGCTACAACACGCCCTCGGTCAATGCCGAGAAGAGCGAGGAGGGGCCCGAGAAGCGGCTCTTCCACAACCGACTGTCCGCACAGGCCGGCGCCTACCAGAACTCTACCTGGGTCGTATGCGTTGCCAAGGCCGGCGTCGAGGATGGCCACCCCTTGATCGGCGGCAGCCTGATCGTCAATCCGGACGGAGAGATCGTCGTCGAGGCGAAAACCGAAGAGGACGAGTTGCTGGTTTACCCGTGCGACCTCGACGCCACCGATTTCGGCAAGAAAACCATCTTCAACTTCGCCAACCACCGCCGCATCGAGCATTATGGCCTGATCACCAGCCGCACCGGCGCGGTGCCGCCGCCGGAAAACTAGATGTCCGGCATCTCCTTCCGCGAGCTTGATCCGCACGACCGATACAAGTTGCTGTGCGGGGTCGTGGTGCCACGGCCGATCGCGCTGGTGACCACGCTCGACGAGAACAACAAGGTCAACGCGGCACCGTTCAGCTTCTTCAACGTGTTCTCCGAAGATCCTCCGCTCGTGGTGCTCGGCTTGCAACACAAGGCCGATCACAGCCCCAAGGACACCACCCGCAACATCCACCGCAGCGGAGAGTTCGTCGTGCATATGGTGGACGAGGCGTTGGCGGCCACCATGAACGACTGCGCGATCGACTTTCCCTCCGGCAACAGCGAGGTGGAGGCGACGGGCCTGGCGACATTGCCGTCAGTCGATATCGCCGTGCCGCGGCTGGCGGCAGCTCCCTTCGCGCTGGAGTGCAGGCAACATGTCGCCCTCGCTTTCGGACCCGGGCGCGAACTCCTGGTTGGTGAGGTGCTGCGCCTGCACGCGCGCGACGGCTTGGTCGACCGGGAGAGGATGTACGTCGATTTCGACGTCTATCGTCCGATCGGACGCCTGTTCGGCAATCTCTACGCTACCCAGCGCGATACCTTCGCGCTGACGCGCGAAAGCCACGCCCAGTGGCTTGCACGCAGCGGTGCGCGTGAACCGTCCGGCGAAAGTCAGTGATGGGCGAACTGTACCGCACCCAAAGCCATGGTCACGGCCGCCTGCGTCGGGTCGATCACGGGAATCCCGAGCGCCTGTTCCAGCGGCCTTCGGTGACGCGCCATGCCGGCACAGCCCATCACGATGGCGCCGGATCCGTCTTCGTCCTTGAGCGCGCGCCCGACCTCGATCATCTTCGCGAGCGTTCCTTCGCCCGACGCCGTCTCCGCCACGCTCATGTTGAGCGGGCGCTCCCGCGTCAGGCGATCCATCAATCCCATTTGCCTGAGGTAACGGACGTGGCGGCGAATCGAGCGCTGTGCGATCGCAATGACGCCGAAGCTTTCGGCGCGCGCAAGCGCCGTCAGCACGCCGCATTCGGCGATGCCGAAAACGGGCCGGTCCGTCGCTTCGCGGCAGACATGCAGGCCCGGATCGCTGTAGCAGGCAATGACAAAGGCGGCCGAACTGTTGTCGCCTTCGACAAGACGGCGCAGCGGCATCGCCACGCCATCGACGTCGGCCTGGCTTTCGATTCCGTAGGGCCCTTCAGCCAAAGTTTCGCAGACGATCTCCGGTCCGCCCTCAAAGCCGAGCGGCTTAAGTGCGTCTTCCAGCCCTTGCGTCACGAGGCGATTTGAATTGGGATTGATGACGAGAATGCGTTGCCTGGACATCATGTTTTCCTGCTGGACGGTGCATCGGCCGATGCCGTGGGGCCGAGGCGCAAAGAGACTTCGATGGAAGCAATGACCATGCCATCGAGCGATGCATGGTCCACTGTCTGCTCCCAAAGCGCAAGGGAGTGTAGCGACACGATCTGTGCTTTTATGCAGCGGACGCCCGACTTGCGATTCAGGACCTGACTTGGAGAGTTTGCCATGACCGAACCCGTCTATGACCTCCTCATCCGTGGCGGACGCGTCGCGACCGTCAGCGACGTGTTCGAGGCCGATGTCGCCATTTCCGGCGAGACGATTGTTGCTGTCGGCCGCGGCTTGCCGGCCGGGCGACGCGAGATCGATGCGCGCGGCAAGCTGGTGCTGCCCGGCGGCGTCGACAGCCACGCCCACATCGAACAGCTATCGGCCGCGGGTATCATGAACGCCGATACGTTCGAGAGCGCGACGGTCTCGGCGGCCTTCGGTGGCACCACGAGCGTGATCTCGTTCGCGGCCCAGCACGTCGGCATGAAGCTGCCGCAGGTGCTGGAGGACTATCATGCGCTGGCTAAAAAGGGCGCGGTGATCGACTACGCCTTTCACATGATCATCGCCGATCCGACAAAGGAAACGCTGGAGACGGATCTGCCGGCATTGATCAAGCAGGGCCATGGCTCGATCAAGATCTTCATGACTTATGATCGCCTGAAGATCGATGACGAGCCGCTGCTCGACATTCTGCTGGCGGCGCGTGACGGCGGCGCGATGCTCTGCGCCCATGCCGAGAATCACGGGATCATTTCCTGGATGGTGAAGCGGCTGCTCGCGCGCGGTTATACCCATCCGAAATATCACGCTATCAGCCACGCCCGCGTTTCGGAAGCGGAGGCGTTCACGCGGTTGATTGGCATGGCTGCGCTGATCGACCAACCGATCATGATCTTCCACGTCTCGACGGCGGAAGGCGCCAGGGTGATCCGCGATGCGCGCGGGCAGGGGCTGAAGGTGTTCGCGGAGACCTGCCCGCAATATCTGTTTCTCACGGCCGATGATCTCGACAAGCCCGGCGTGGAAGGCGCCAAATGGATGTGCAGCCCGCCGCCGCGGCGCGCCGCCGACCAGGAAGCGCTGTGGCAGGCGTTGGCGCTCGGCGATCTCCAGACCGTGTCGTCCGACCACGCGCCGTACCGATTCGACGAAACCGGTAAACTGCGGGCCGGCCCCAATCCTAATTTCAAGCAGGTGGCGAACGGTTTGCCGGGCCTTGAAGTCCGGTTGCCGCTGCTGTTCGACGCCATGGTCTCCAGGGGGCGCCTCGGAATCGAAAAGTTCGTCGAACTGACCGCGACGGCACCTGCAAAGATCTACAATCTGCATCCGCGGAAAGGCTCGATTGCGGTTGGCGCCGATGCGGATATCGCGATCTGGGACCCGGCGCGAGAGGTGACGCTGAGCGATGAGATGATGCATGACCTCACGGGCTATACGCCCTTCGCCGGCCGCAAGCTGCGCGGCTGGCCGGTGACCGTGCTGTCGCGCGGGCGCGTGATCGTGTCGGACGGCAAACGTTCGGTCGAAGCAGGCTCAGGGCGTTTCCTCGCGCGCACGGGAGGAGAGGCGGCGAAACCGACCGGCCGGCTGGTATCGGATATGGACCCGGAACAGAATTTCGGGGCGAGGCTCCTGTGATCTGTCCGCGGCGACGGGTTCGGATTGAGAAATGAGAATCCTTGTTTTCGGCGGCACCGGTTTTGTTGGGCTCAATATCGCCGCGACATTGCTGGCGCGCGGTCATGCGGTGACGTTGTTCGACCGCGCGGGCCTGCCGTCTGACGCAGCCAGGGATCTTGCCTCTCACGCGGATCGGCTGACCGTCATCCAGGGCGATATCACCGATCAGAATGCCGTCGGGCAGGCGATCGCAACCAGCTATGAGGCGATCATTCTCGGAGCCGCAATCACGGCCGGTCCGGAGCGCGAGGCAAAGGATCCCGAGACCATTCTGCGGGTCAACCTGCTGGCTCAGACGCCGGTGCTGATCGCGGCGCAGCGCGCTGGCGTCAAGCGCATCATCAATCTGTCGTCCGCGGCTGCCTACGGCGCCAGCGCATTTGGGAATGCGGTGCTTGATGAGGAAACGCCTTGCGATCCGGCTTCGCTCTACGCCATTACCAAACTCGCGTCGGAGAAAGTGGCCGCGCGCCTTTCCACCCTATGGCAATGCCAAATCGTCAGCGTACGGCTGAGCGCCGTATTCGGCCCGTGGGAGCGGAGCAACGAGGTGCGCGACACGCCAAGCCCGCAGGTGCAGATTCTGGCTGCGATGCAGGAGAAACGCGAGGCTGTTCTGGCGCGTCCGGGTGTCAGGGACTGGATCTATGCCGTGGATGTCGCGGAAGCCGTGACGTTGCTGATCGAGGCGGAGCGGCCCAAGCATCAGCTCTACAATATTTCGACCGGCGTGGAATGGCCGGCGCTCCAATGGGGGCAGGAATTGGCCGCGCTGCGCCCCGGTTTCATTTGCCGGCTGACCGATGCCGGTGAAGCGGCGACGATCGACCTGCATAGTCCAGCCGACCGGGCGCCGCTTTCGGTCACGCGCATGGCGGAAGAGTTCGGCTGGCGCGCGCGGTTTGGCTGCGCCGATTCCGTCGTCGAACTGAGCAACTGGTGGAAAGAACATCGAGGGAAAGCCTGACATGAGACTGACAGGGCGGACGGCGATCATAACCGGCGCTGGCTCCGGCATCGGCCGCGCCAGTGCGGCGCTGTTTGCGAAGGAGGGCGCCTTTATCGCGTTGGTCGATCGCGACAGTGCGGGTTTGCAGGAGACGCTGGCGGCGATCGACGGCGTGAAGGGTGAAGCTTCATTCCATGTCGGCGATGTCGGCGAGGCGGATTTCGCGCAAACTGTGGTTGGCGATGTCATAGCGCGTCGCGGCCGCCTCGATGTGCTGATGGCCGCGGCGGGCTTCTCCTGCGGCGGCACGGTGCTGACCACCGATCCCGCCGATTGGGATGCGGTGTTCCGCACCAATGTCGGCGGCACCTGGCTCTGGGCACGCGCGGCAGTGCCCGAGATGCAGCGGCAAGGCAGCGGCTCGATCATTGCGCTCGCCTCGCAACTGGCGATCGCCGGTGGCAAGGGCAACAGCGCCTATATCGCGGCCAAGGGCGCGATCATCAGCCTTACCCGGACGATGGCGGTGGATTTCGCCACGGACGGAATCCGGGTCAACGCGATCGCGCCGGGCGCCATCGACACGCCGATGCTGCGACGCAGTTTTGCTCGCCATGCCGACCCTGAACCAGTGCGTGAAGCGTCCCGCAACCGCCATGCCATGAAGCGATTTGGCCAGGCGGAGGAGGTGGCCCAGGCCGCGCTCCACCTCGCCAGCGATGCGTCTTCCTTTACGACCGGCACCGTGATGGTGGTGGATGGCGGATGGCTCGCGGCATGAATAGCTTGCTCGCTCTCGAAGCCCAGGTTCGCGCCGATCTTGCAAAGACCGCGCATCCGGATGCTGCGTGGCTGACGCCGAAGCTCGGGCCCGACGGCAGACCGGCGCTGGACGTGCTCGTGGTGGGCGCCGGGCAATCTGGGCTCGCGACGGCGTTTGGGCTGATGCGCTCGCAGGTGCGCAACATCCTCGTGCTCGACAAATCCGAGGAGGGGCAGGAAGGACCGTGGCTCACTTACGCCCGCATGCATACGCTGCGTAGTCCGAAGCATTTCACCGGGCCCGATCTTGATATTCCCAGCCTGACCTACCAGTCCTGGCACGAGGCGCGCTTCGGCGAGGGGGATTGGCGAAATCTCGACCTGATTTCACGCGAGCTTTGGGCGGAGTATCTGCTCTGGTTCAGGCGCATCCTGGACCTGCCGGTGCGGAATGGTTGCGAGGTTATCGAGATCTCGCCTGCGGCCGGTGGATTGCTCGCGGTCAAGGTAAAGACGGCTGATGGTTTCGATATTGTCTTTGCGCGCAAGATTGTGCTGGCGACGGGGCAGGAAGGCATGGGCGACTGGACCATTCCGGAGCCGCTACGCCATCTGCCGTCGTCGGTTTGCGCGCATGCGGCCCAGCCGATCGACTTCGCCCGCTTGTGCGGCAAGAATGTTGCGGTGATCGGCGCCGGCGCTTCGGCCTTCGACAATGCAGCGACCGCACTGGAGGCAGGCGCGGCCGAGGTGGATCTGTTTTGCCGCAGGGCGGAGATCCAGGTGATCCAGCCCTACCGCTGGCTCACGTTCCGCGGCTTCCTGCGTCACTTCTGTGATCTGGATGATGCCTGGCGCTGGCGCTTCATGCGCGCCGTGCTGGAGATGCGGGAAGGTTTTCCGCAAGCGACCTACGACCGCTGCGCGCATCATCCCAATTTTCGCCTGCAGGAGGGGGCACCGATCGAAGCCGCCACGCAAACGGCTTGCGGCGTCGACTTGCAGACGCCGCGGGGCGTGTTCGCGGCCGACTTCGTGATCTGCGGCACAGGGATCGACATGAATTTTGCCGGCCGGCCCGAACTGCGAAGCAGCGCCGCCAACATCGCGACCTGGGCCGACCGCTACCAGCCGCCGCCGGACGAGCGCAGCCCGCGGCTCGGGCGTTTTCCCTATCTCGCTGACGACTATGCGCTGATGGAGCGGGTCGCCGGTGAAACACCATGGATCGCGAACATTCATGTCTTCGCGATCGCCTCCACCATGAGCTTCGGTGCTTCGGGCTCATCGATCAATGCGATGACCACGGCCGTGCCGAAGCTGGTGCACGGGTTGACACGCGGCCTGTTTCGCGCGGACATCGAGCGGCACTGGGCTTCGTTCAAGGCGTATGACGTGCCCCAGGCTGTCGTCGTGCGGCAAGCATCCACGACGGGTGAGGAACGGTGAACGGTTTTCAACCGCGTTTGGGAAGCTCGGCTCATACCTACTATGCTCCTGCCTCTGGCGGTTCCGGTTGGCATATCCCTTGCTTTAAGTTGATGTTCTCATTCAGAAAATAAACCTGACAATATAGGGAATAAGTTCGATGGGCGTTACAGGATCCAGGCGTCTGCTTTCGGCGGTAGCCTTTGTCGCGTTTTCACTGGCCGCCGGATCGGTGCAGGCACAAACGCGCGCGGAAACGCTGCGCTACGTCACCGGCGCATCGGTCAATACGCTCGAGCCGAATGTTCCGGGTTCGACCCGCGAAGCCTTTGCGGTGAGTCTCAGCACCTACGACCGGCTCGTGTCATTTGGCCGCAAGCAACTCAATGGCAAATGGGTGTTTGACCTCAGCAAGATCACCGGAGAGCTGGCGGAATCCTACGAGGTCAGCCCGGACGGGCTGAAGATGACTTTTCGCCTGCGCAAGGACGCGAAATTCCAGGACGGTACACCGGTCACCGCTGATGACGTCAAGTGGTCGCTCGACCGCGTCGTCACGGCGCCGATCCTCGGCAAGGCGCAGCTTCTCACGGGATCGTTGACATCAGCCGATCAGTTCAAGGTCGTCGACCCCTTGACCATCGAGGTGACGCTGCCGAAGCCGGACAAGCTGGCCTTACCGAATCTCGCCACCGTCTACCCGATCATCATCAACTCCAAGGTCGCCAAGTCGCATGCGACGGCAGAGGATCCCTGGGCAACGGCGTGGTTGAAGGAGAACACGGCCGGCAGCGGCGCCTACAGGATCGAGACGTTCAAGCCGGGTGAACAGGTGATCATGGTGCGCAACGAGGCCTGGAACCGCGGCACGACCGACAAGTCGGCGTTCTTCAAACGCGTCATCGTGCAGTCGGTGCCGGAGCCGGCGACGCGCGCCAATCTGGTCGAGCGTGGCGACGCCGATATCGTCGTCGATCTGCAGGCGAGCGACGTCCAGTCGCTCGAAGCCAAAGCCAAGCTGAAGGTGATCTCGACGCCGCAATACAATTCCGTCACCTTCGTTTCGATGAACAATCAAATCCCGCCCTTCGACAACGTCAATGTGCGCCGCGCCGTCGCTTTTGCGCTGCCCTATGACGACATGTTCAAGGCGGCGCTGTTCAGCCGCGGGTCGCCGCTGTTTGGCGCAACATGGGCTGATGGCAAGCCATCGAGCGGCGCCTATCCTGTACCGCAGCCGGTGAAACTCGACCTCGATAAGGCCAGGGAATATCTGAAGGCGGCCGGCATGCCGGACGGCTTCTCGACCACGTTCAGCTTTAACGTCGGTCAGGCTTCCACCGCCGAGCCTATGGCTGCGCTAGTGAAGGAGTCGCTCGCCAAGATCGGCATCAAGGTCGATATCCAGAAGCTGCCGGATGCGCAGATGTCGACGCAGATCAACGAGAAGAAGCTGCCTTTCTTTACCGAGGGCATCGTCGCCTGGTTGCCTTCGCCAGACTATTTCTACCGCAACTTCTACACCGGCAATCAGCGCTGGAACTACTCGTCGATCAACAATGCCGAACTGGTGGAGATCGCGCAGAAGGCCCGCTTCGAACCCGATGCGGCCAAGTATGAGGAAGACGGCAGGAAGCTCAACGCCATCCATTTCACCGAGATGCCGCAGATTCCGCTCTGGCAGCCCAGCCAGGACGCGGTCATGGCGGCCTCGGTCGAAGGCTACACCTACCAGTTCCACCGGCAGGTCGATTATCGCGATCTCAGTCGCAAGTAACCCGGCGGGTACGATGGCGGCCTTTGGAGCAACGGTGATACGGGCGGGCAGGCGTTTCCTGTCCTCGCTACCGGCGCTGTTTGGCGTGCTCGTGTTCACCTTCCTGCTGATGCGGGTGCTGCCGGGCGATCCGGCGGTGTTCTTCGCCTCCGGGCCGAACTCCGGCAAGGAGGAGATCGAGGTCATCCGCAAGCAGATGGGCCTCGACAAGCCGATGCCCGAACAACTGATGCTCTATCTCTATGACGTCGGCAGCGGCAATCTCGGTCGGTCGATGATGACCGGCCAAATGGTCACGAAGGATCTGCGCGAGCGGCTGCCGGCCTCGCTGGAACTGACGCTTACGGCGCTGCTGATCGCGCTGGTGTCGGCGGTGCCCCTCGGTGTGCTGGCAGCGCTCAGACCGGGCTCCATCATCGACCACGGCGTGCGATTTTTCTGCGCGCTCGGCGTCTGTGTCCCGACATTCGTCTCGGGCCTGTTGCTGATCTATGTTTTCTATTACCTGCTCGGGCTTGCGCCTGATCCGACCGGCCGGGTCGATATCTTCGCATCGCTGCCGCCGAGGCGAACCGGTTTCCTGTTGATCGATTTCCTGATCGCCGGCGATTTCGATGGCTGGTGGGCCGCCTTCCGGCAACTGATCCTGCCGGCGCTCAGCATGGCGCTGTTCGTGGTGGCGCCGCTGGCGCGCATCACGCGCGCCTCGATGCTGGTCTCGCTGGGCAGTGATTTCGTGCGCACCGCGCGCTCCATGGGCCTTCCGTGGTGGAAAATCGTCGTCACCTATGCACTGCGCAACGCCATCCTACCGGTCATCACCATCGCCGGCATCGTGTTCTCGACCATGCTCGGCGCCAATGTGCTGGTGGAAAAGGTATTCTCGTGGCCGGGCGTCGCTTCCTACGCGCTCGATGCGTTGCTGTCTTCCGATTATGCGCCGGTGCAAGGCTTCGTGCTGCTGATGGCGACCGTGTTCGTGATCGTCAATTTGTTGGTGGACATCCTCTATGGTATCGCCGATCCCAGGGTGACAATCGGATGACCAGTGCGACATTACGCCATGCCGGCTGGATCCTGCGCGGCAATCCGCTCACCGGTGTCGCCGCGACCGGCGTTTTCCTGCTGGTGTTGATTGCGATCTTCGGGCCCTGGATCGTGCCGTACGATCCGATCGTCTCGAATGTATCGCAGGCGCTGCAGCCGCCGAGCGCGGCGCACATCGCAGGCACCGATCAGCTCGGCCGCGACGTATTCAGCCGCCTCATCGTCGCCGCACGACTCGACCTTGCCATCGCCGTCTCGGCGGTCGGGATCTCCTTTGCCATCGGCGCCGTCATCGGCGCGATCTGCGGCTATACCGGCGGCCGTCTCGATCGCGGCGTCGGCCGCTTTGTCGACGTCGTGATGGCCTTTCCGCTTTTCGTGCTGGCGATGGCGATGGTCGCGGCCCTCGGCAACCGGGTCGAGAACATCATCATCGCGACCGCCATCATCAATCTGCCGTTCTACATCCGCTTTGCGCGGGCGGAGGTGAACGTCCGCCGCAATGTCGGCTGGGTCGAGGCGGCGCGCGCCTGCGGCGACAGCCACATCTCGGTCGTGCTGCGCTTCCTGCTGCCGAACGTGCTGCCGGCCATGGCGGTGCAGATATCGCTCAATCTCGGCTGGGCGATCCTCAATGCGGCCGGACTGTCCTTTATCGGTCTCGGCGTCAAGCCGCCGACGCCGGAATGGGGCATCATGGTTGCCGAAGGCGCGCGCTTCATTTCGACGGGCAAATGGTGGCTGGTTGCATTCCCCGGGTTGGCGCTGATGCTGACTGTGCTGTGCTTCAACCTCCTCGGCGACGGGGTGCGCGATATTCTCGACCCCCGCATGCGCACATGACCCCATCGCTGCTGGCACTGGACGACCTGCACGTCACTTTCTCGACACGGCGTGGCCTTGTCGAGGCGGTGCGTGGCGTCACGCTGTCGCTCGGCGAGGGCGAGATGCTCGGCCTGGTCGGCGAGAGCGGTTCGGGCAAGTCCGTGACGGGTTTTGCGATCACGCGGCTGCTGGATGCGGCCGGCCGTATCACGGCAGGCAATATCCGGTTTCGCGGGCAGGACATCACGCGGATATCAGGGAGTGATTTCCGTCATCTGCACGGCGCGGCGATGGCGATGATCTTTCAGAATCCTCGCGCAGCGCTCAATCCAATCCGTGCCGTCGGCGACCAGATCGCCGATGCCATCACGGCTCATAAGCGAATGCCGCGGGATCAGGCGCGCGCGCAGGCGCTGGAACTGTTGCGCGCCGTGCAAATCCGCGATCCCGAAAAGCGGATGTCCGCTTATCCGCACGAACTCTCCGGCGGTATGTGCCAGCGTGTGATGATCGCGATGGCGATTTCCTGTAATCCCGCACTGCTGATCGCCGACGAGCCCACTACCGGCCTCGACGTTACGACGCAAAAGGTCGTGATGGATTTGTTGACCGGGATTGCGGCCGAGCGCGGCATGGCGACCATTCTGATCACCCATGACCTCGGTCTCGCCGCCCGTTACTGTCGTCGCGTCGTGGTGATGGAGCAAGGCCGGCTGGTCGAGGAGGCCGAACCGCTGACACTGTTCCGAGCGCCGCAGCATTCCTACACCAAGCGCCTTGTGGCTGCTTCGCCCACGGCGACGTCCCGGATCGCGGATTTGGTGCCGGAAGAGGAGAGGGGTCGAGAAGTGGCGATCCAGGTCGCACCCAAATCGCCGGCTGCTCCGGGCACGCCGCCGCTGCTGGAGGTGCAGAAACTCGCAAAGCGGTTCGATCAGGGGGCCCCGGCGGTCGCGGACTTTTCGATGATGATCAATGCCGGCGAGAGCGTCGGCTTGGTCGGCGAGTCGGGTTCCGGCAAGAGCACGACATCGCGCATCATCTGCCGGTTGATCGATCCGAGCGAGGGCGAGATCGCGTTCGAAGGACAGTCGATCGGCCATATCCCGGCCCGCGATTTTCACCGCTCGCCGTTTCGCAAGGATATCCAGATCGTCTTTCAGGATCCGAACGACAGCCTCAACCCGCGCTTCACCGCCTTTGACTGCATCGCCCATCCGCTGTTGCGGCTGGGTGGCATGCGCGCCGGCGACGCGCTGCGGCAGCGGGTGGAGGAGTGTGCACGACGGGTCGGATTGGGGGTCGAATTGCTGACGCGCTTCCCGCATCAGCTTTCGGGCGGCCAGAAGGCTCGTGTCGGCATTGCCCGCGCCATCGCCTGCCGGCCGCGCCTCCTGGTGCTGGACGAGCCGACGGCGGCGTTGGATGTATCGGTACAGGCGGTGGTGCTGCAACTGCTCGACCGGCTGCGACGTGAGGATGACTTGGCCTTCCTCTTCGTCAGCCACGACCTCAACGTCGTTCGCATGATGTGCGACCGAACCATCGTGCTGCAAAATGGCCGCATCGTCGAACAGGGCGAGAGCCGGGCGATGTTCGACAATCCGAAAACCGCTTACACACGTGAGCTGGTTGAAGCCGTGCCGCATATCGAGCCGGAACTGGTTGCATCCGTAACCTGATATTGACGGGCGCGACAGCCGCAAAAGCCGCTTTCGCCGACCACCGATAGGCCGACAAGTCCGGCCCCCCGGCGGCCAGCGCGGCATAGAGCGCACGGGCGAGATCGGCGGGGCTTTGACGTTTCAGGCTTTGGCATTCCAGGCTTTGGCGTTCCGTCCCGTAGGTCCTCTTTTTCGATGCGCAATGACGGCGGAGTGCGGCAAATCAACCCGACGGGCAAATCAGTTCTGATTTTCGTAAATCATGTCAAGCCCCAAGATAAAAAATATTTCTTTTTACCAGAAGTAAAATCAGGGGTATGTGTTTGGCTATCCCGTCCTACTTAGAAGGGCGTCGGCCGTCGTCACGGACGTTGGGCGGGTTGCGGTGGACGCTTGTTTACGCTGAGACGACGGCGTGGATGGGCGTACGGCAAAACCGTGTGGTCCTGGCGCCCGTTGCAGGCGTCAAGCCGTCGGCTAAGCGCAAGCTGAACCGGCGGTGACGGAGTCAACCAAGAACTCGTCTCCGGGGAGATCACGGCATAAGCCGTAAAGCCATTGCGCAGGGAAGGCCGGGTGTTCTCCGCTGCCCTGTATGCTCGTGTGCA
>NZ_JAFCMA010000050.1:0-42802 GCF_018130125.1 Bradyrhizobium sp. AUGA SZCCT0177
AAATTTTAAGGGACCGAACTCACTTCCCTGGGCATTTGAATAGAAAGCGTAACGGGGAATTAACTCTGACGCCCCGCGCTAACTGCTCAAGTCTGGCCAACCTGGAATCCAGTCCCCCCAAGACACGTTGTTATCGAAGTAGGCCTTCTTTGCGCTTGCCGCATCGGCAAATGTCGCGCCGCTACTGCGATGTTGTTTCCTTATCATTTCATCAAAAGTCACCAGTCGTCCGCTTTCAGCGTCATAGACCGTTCGCAGGCCAGAACAATCGTTGATCAGAGTACCCATTGCATCCCCATGGTCCGGCGCCACATCGGTTTGAAAATTCACCTCAGGGCGATTCCCCACCGTGACGCATCCGGCTCAAATCAATCCGCTCCAACTGTGGAAATGCCATGGCAATCGCCGCCACCGGTCCGCCGCGACTCAGGTTCTGCAAAAATTTTAAGGGACCGAACTCACTTCCCTGGGCATTTGAATAGAAAGCGTAACGGGGAATTAACTCTGACGCCCCGCGCTAACTGCTCAAGTCTGGCCAACCTGGAATCCAGTCCCCCCAAGACACGTTGTTATCGAAGTAGGCCTTCTTTGCGCTTGCCGCATCGGCAAATGTCGCGCCGCTACTGCGATGTTGTTTCCTTATCATTTCATCAAAAGTCACCAGTCGTCCGCTTTCAGCGTCATAGACCGTTCGCAGGCCAGAACAATCGTTGATCAGAGTACCCATTGCATCCCCATGGTCCGGCGCCACATCGGTTTGAAAATTCACCTCAGGGCGATTCCCCACCGTGACGCATCCGGCTCAAATCAATCCGCTCCAACTGTGGAAATGCCATGGCAATCGCCGCCACCGGTCCGCCGCGACTCAGGTTCTGCATCTGCTGGCGCATCCCGCGCTGATGGAGCGGAGATATGACAGCCGTAGCTTTTCAGCCGTCACATGCCGACATATGCCGCGCAGCTGAACTCCGATGGCGAGGAGCGGCACCTGGACTGCCAGCTGAAATGGCGAGCAGATTTATGGCCGCGCTGCAAGCCGGCAAAACCATTCGGGTACTCACGTCCGGGGAAACAAAACATAGTAGCTCGTTTATCGTTGGCGCCGCTCGCTTCAAGAAACACTGTCAGCTAAACCCGGAGTGGGGAGCGGAAGCGCTGCGACTTGCCAACGCTAATAGGAAGGTTGTTGAAAAGAAACGGTCTCCGCTCTCGCGAGGAGTAATGATCTGCAAGCGGGGCCACTCACTCGATGACGCACCCATCTACATTAAGTTAGGTTACCAATATCGATTCTGTCGCGAGTGTCGCAAAATCCGTGAATACAGGGGCGGGATACTTCGCCCGGAAACGGAGCAGAAGATTAAAGCCGCTCTGACGCGTGGCGCTACCATCAGCAGTATCACCGCTTCGGGAGGGACCAATTCCCCTTCGCCTTCAGGCCCAGGTCTCCCAACGTGATGGGGAGACGTGTGACGCCTTTCGCCTTCATCAGTACGACGTTAATGGCCTTTGCCCGGCCGCGAACAGATGCCGGTGTCCGCTTCATCCGTTCCGCGATCGTTACTGAGGTGCGACCTTCCGCGGCGAGCTTGCGAAGGCGATCGTCATCTTCAGGCGTCCACGGCTGAATAATGCGCCTCTTCATTTTCCCTTCGCCTTTAGCCCCCGCGCCACAGCGCTGCGGCGTGCCGAACAGCGGTCGGTGGAACGACCACATAACTGATCGTGAGAGTAGGCGATGCCGATACAGGCGAACGCATCACCTCGTGTCCGCTGTTGTTCCTAGCATCTGGTCGATCTGGTTCTGGCTGCGCTGGTAATGGAAAACGATGAAAACCATCGCGAGGCAGGAAACCACGATTACCGCGATGCCGATCGCCCTCATGCGCGCCTCCCTCCCTAAAACCGAGGCCTGAGAACAGCTTTAGCGTATTTACTGCGGATATTGTATCGTTGAGAGCATCCTATTTCTTCGCCTTCAGCCCCAGCTGTACGAGTCGTCGGATGGCTTCGGACAAGGAAGGCATATCGGGCTGTTTTTCTGCCCATCTGACGATTGATGCGCGCGTCGCCGGATCGGCACGAAAGCCCATTAACGGTGTGGTGCCAGTCCGTGGCCGACCAATGACTTTTTGTTTAACAGTCCTTGCTTTCTTCATACTTTTTGTATAACACAAGATCAAGCCGAGGGGAAGCTGGAACTTCCCGCTCGGCTCTAACCCGGAGACCAATGCAGATGACCATCCAGGCTGACGGCATGTTTAGCATGCCCCGAACAAACTCGCCCATATCCCAGATCGACCCTGTGGACGCTCCGACGCGGCGCCGCTTCCTCTCCCATGCCGCTGGTGGTGTCGTTTTGGTCGGGGCTTCAACCGTAGCCGCAACGGCTGTGGCTAGCCACGGCGGCCCAGCGCCCGGGCCTGACGATGCCGCGCTGTTGGAGATGGAGGAGCTGATCTTCGAGCATAAGGAAGCTGCGGAAGCTTTTAATCCAGAGATAGATTGACTGGAGGCCCTGCTGCTAGATGAGGGTCGTCGGCTTTTTGATGAGGCCGCGGCGGCCGGCAATGCGGCTGAAACAAGCGATCGGCGCTGGGCGCAGGTTAGCGCCCTGCCGGAATATATTGAGCAGAAGCGCTTGACCCAACTGCAAGACGCTCAGTGGCGGGCGGCCGACGAGCTTGTCAACAAGATGGGGGACACCCCAGCTCAAACGCCTGAGGGAAAGCGATCCGAGCTCCTGGTGCTGCTCGGCTTCATCCTGGGCGAGGAATGGCGCGATCAAGACGACCACGAGAGAACGAGCTACGCAGCCTGATGATCGAATTCGTCGGCGGCGAACCCGCCGAACAACTCCGCGATCAGTTTCGCGAGGGGCGGCCAGACATCTCGGCCTGAGGCCCCTGATATCAACCGGCCCACCGGTTCACGCTGGCAGGCTTTGCGATTGAGCCGCCCGTAAAAGGGAGCGGAACAATTCCTGACCGGATCGCTTAGTTGTGCGCGACCGAATGAATGCAACGTCCCCCCGCGCTTCATTCGAGGAAATGTCGGCCCCAGTGTTCGCCCACCGCGCACGCTGGGGCCGTTTCTTTGGAACTCCTGAGCGCCCCAAGAATCGACTCGACGCTCCCGGTAGATTCCTCAGCCCCCGACCGGGAGAAAACCCCCGTTGGGTTGGCGGCCTTTGGTGCAGCGTGGCGTTCTCCGCGCCGGGGCCGTTTGCGTGAATCTCGCCCCGTTTGGCTATTTCCGGCACCTTGGGAAGGAACCAATGTACACTTTGTAACTTAGCCGAATCACAATCGTGAGGCAGTTACTCATGAGCAGCGAATTTAAGAACGAAGTCTTTTCCAGCTACGAGCCTCCAATCCGTCTGTGCACTTCGTGCGGTGAGAAGCCCGCGCTGGTCGCGACTATGCTCGATTCCCTTAGTGGCCGCACGGTCCGCATGTTCAAGTGCGAATGCGGGATGAAAACCTGGGCTGACGATAGGAGGTAAGAATGCTTGCTCTTACCGCTCTTGTCATAGGGATCGCCGCGCTGATTGCCATGCTCGCAATTATGCGCGCGGCAGACGCTATCAGGGAGCGTAGGCACCGCCTGGGAGGGTACGGCCTCAATTAGCGGGCTAGATGCCAACAAAGAAACGGCCCCAGCGCTAAGGGGGAAGCGCGCTGAAGCCGGTAAGCTTTGACGTGTCCAAAAGTCCTTTCGGACAACCCATCAACGCCGGCCATTGCCACTTGTTCCCGAAATTCAGTGTATGTTTTTTAGCAACCTTATCCCGCGCCGGCGGTATCTTCTCCGCTGGGTATTGCAATTTCCAGCTCAGGAGCAGCGCCACCAAGCATTATTCGGCTCGGGGGCGCTGTTTCCGTTAGTGGCCTGTTGGAATGGGGCTAATTCGGCGAATACCTTAGCGGCCCCATTGCATCCGTCGCGGCAGGTCACTTTTCCCTCGCCTTCTTCAGAAAACTTTTCCGCGAATAAATGGCGCCGATGGAGCGCTTCATTTTCAGTGCGATCAAGGTGACGGCCATTCCGGAAACCAGTAGTTTACGCAGCTGATCGTCATCCGTAAGTGTCCAGGGGCGGCCTGCTGGACGGGGACCGCTCATTTCCCCATCGCCTTCAGCCCCAGCTTACAGGCCACCAGACAACGCCCTCATTTCCAGAGCGATCGCCACTTTCTGAAGTTCAAGCTCGTTCCGCAAAGGATCGGTCCACTCGAGGCGCTGGGCTTGGTCGATAAGCTGCCCCAGTTTTCGGTCCAAGCTCTTGTACTCTCCTGCCGCGGAGATTGAACGCTTCATGAGGGTTTCGATTGGATCGTTCATTTTCCCTTCGCCTTCAGCCCCGCTTCGCGTGCTATCCGCTCGGCCTTTAGCCGCTCCCGATTTTCATCGAAGGACTTCTTTGCCTTCTCATGCTCGCTTGTGGCCGTTTTTGTCTCGACCTTCTTGAAGGCCTTTTCGGCCTCCCGCTCTGCAGCTGTTGTTATCTTTCGCTCATCACTTCTTCGCCTTCAGCCATCTCTACAAGCCGCCGTGGACAATCAACTCAGCCCGGCTAGGGCTGCCTTTCACGATAAAGCCTCCGATGCTGACATCGACAACTCGCCCATCGCTCAATCTGAGCTGAGCTCCGCTCGCACTTTGCGCATATGTCAAAACGGCAGGGCCGGCTTCGACCCAACCTTCCGCGCGCATAATGGTGTCAACCTCAAAGAGGGTAATTTCATACTCGACGGGCGATTCTTCAGCCCCTTTGACGAACAGCGTGCCCGTTCCGCGAAATCGGGTGGGGTCTGTCATTTCGTCTTCGCCTTCAGTACAACAGGGGCGCGCATTGCTGCCCGTCCCAACTCGGTCAAACGGATTTCTGTTCGCGGTTTCATTCCACGAAGTTCTATCCAACCATGGCCCCGTATCCGATCGAGCATACCTGGGCCAGCCGGCACAGGTAGGTGAGGCACTACCTTCCATTCAGTCAAACTGAGATGCTGCATCACCGCGCGTTGGCTCATGTTGGCGGCGAGTACTGGAGTATCTTGGATCATTACTCCGCGCCTCCTGTCAGCCGGGAAATCAGCCGCTTTGATCCGACGGAGGTCGGCTCATTTCGCCTTTGCCTTCAGGCCGATCTCGACCAACCTGCGGATTGCTTCAGAAATGTTCGGCAAGTCCGGCTGATGCCGGCGCCAGTCGTCAATCTTCTTCACCCAGGAAGCCGAGGCGACCAGGTTGAGGCGTCGGGTTTCGGTCTCGGGATCGAGCTTGGGCGGCATCAGTGCATCGTGATTCTGTCTATTCATCTTAACACCCGTCTTGCGTAAGTTCCTATCATATGTATCATACACATGATAGGCGAACCGTACAATAGGGTCGGACGCCTGCAATAAGGGATAGGGAGCATGCACAATGTCACCTACGATGGATGCAAACTCGCCGTCCTTCAGGCGGGGATTTCTTGCTAAGGCTGCTGGCGTCGCCGCTCCGCTGCGGTCGAAGCCGCTCCGGGGCCGTCTGTGTTAGCTCTGGACGGCACGAAGGTAAGTCAAGAACTCCGGGACCTTGTCCGTGCTCTGCAAGATGCCGACGAGACCTTAATAGCTGCGCACGCCGCTTACGATGCGGAATATGTACTGTATCGAGAGTGGTTGAAGCGGCAGCCCGAGCCGACCAGCCCCAGTCGGCGGACATATCGCAGGTGGGAGGGCCGCCAGAAGAAGTACATGGACGGCAGCAACTTCTTTGCAACGCAAGATGCCCATGAGGTTGCCTGCCGGGCCCATCGCGACGCGCGCAAGGCCATCGCCGAATATCGAGCGCGAGACATGAACGAGCTGGCCCATAAGGCATGTCTTGTTTGCGTCTTCGAGGGCGGTTTCGACGATAAACCGCGCGGCTATTTGAAGCCCATCATGGCCATGGGGGTGGCTCTCGACCTGGCACGCATGAGCACAAGCGCTTCATCCTAGCCAACAAACACATCCGGCCGAAAACTGGCCTGAATTAACCGGGAGGGATTTCTTATGGACATCAACGAAATTGACAACGCGCTGCACGGTATCGAGCAAATGCTCGAGGTGGCTGTTCGGTCCGTCCTAACCCTGTATCGCGACGATGCGGACGGGCCGTTCCAATTGGCAGCCCCAGACGGCGCGCTACTTGATTTCAGCGTATTAGACATTGAACGGCGCGTTAAGGATCTGCGCGGTGGCTTGATATCAGCGCACCGACCGCAAGGCCATTAAAGGGCGAATAGACAGTACCAGCCCGCCGGTTCACCCCGGCGGGCTGTGCATTCACTTGACATCTAATTGATATCGTCTTAGATGTCACCTGACACTAACTGATTTGGATATATTCGGGCCATGCGCGCCGCTCATCGAGCAATAGTTACTGAAACAAATAAGGACCACCCGATCTTTTGGTTTTGGTCATATGCGCAAAAGCCGCTCTTCTCGCAGGCGAATGTCCTTAAGCTGGCCCCTGGCCTCACTGCGACCACGATTCAGAACTGGGCAAATCGAAGTATCGTCAACGCGCTGATCGAGATGAAAGAGGTTAGGGGCCGCCGATACTACGACTCAATACAGGTCCGCCGAATTGTGCTCGGGCAGCGATTGATAGATGACTTCGACTTGCACCCGGCAAAGGCGATGCTTCTGATCGATTACGCCAATTTGGCGGTGATCGATGCGTGGACAGATGATGCGATCGCGGGTGCAAAAACTCCTGATACGAAGATGCCTATAAAGATGGAATGGATCGAACAATACTGGTTCGTCCGGGCTCCGGAAATTAAGAACTCTGTTGCGGTGAAGGCTTCCGGCCTGGCTGGCGCAATTAAGAAGCTCGGCGCGTCGATCGTTATTCCATATGGTCGCGACCTTACTGAACTCGCGGCTCGTGCAAAGAAATTATACGAGGACGGAAGGAACGAGGACTGATGCCGGCCGCGAGTTTCTCAAACGAGAGGAGACCTAGATGATCAAAAGTGACGAAGCCGAACGGCTGCTGGTTCGTTTGCCGCGAGACGTAAAAACCTGGCTTGAGACCGAGGCTGCATACAACGGCGCGTCCCAGAACAGCGAGATCATCCGCAGTATCCGCGCAAGGATGCAGCCGGAGAGGATCGCCGGCTGATGTCTCGCCGGACCCCGTCAGAAATCGACCTCTCAGCCATTAAGGCTGACACGCCGCTGCGCCCCGCCATTGCAGCGCGTCTCGCTTACCCTGATGGCTCCATGACAAAGAGCGGGCTTGGCCACGAAATCGCGCGGGGCAATCTCGAATATGAGCTGGTGGCGGGAAGGCACTACGTCACCTTGGCCGGTATCGACCGAATGAGGACGAGATGTCGCGAAAATCCAAAGGTCCCCGCCTCTACCTCCGCGAACGCCGTGGCCGCGAATCCGTCTACGTTATTCTCGACGGAAAAGACGAAGTCGGCACTGGCTGCGGCCGAGATAGTCGCGCAGACGCTGAGAAATCCCTCGCCGACTACATTGGCAAAAAGCACAAGCCCGACTGGCTTAGTGGTCACCCTGGAGAGGTAGCGGTGGCTGACGTTCTGGCATTCTACGGCACCGAGAAAGCGCCGACGCTCGTTCACCCCGAGCTGGTAGGGTATCACCTTACACCTCTACTGAAGCACTTCGGTTCTAGTACCTGCTGGCAGGTCGATGGAGATAGCTGCAGATCCTACGCGAAGCGCCGCATGGCTGGTGAGCTGGGCCGCCCCGTCAAATCAGCGACGGCACGGCGTGAGCTTGTAACGTTAAGCGCGGCACTCAACTTTGCCTACGCCGAGCGCAAGCTATCGCAGCCGGTGCCGGTGACGCTGCCGGAGGGCGGCGAACCCCGCACTCGATGGCTAAGGCGCTTCGAAGCCGCGGCGTTACTAGCAGGTGCGCTCGGCATCGTCGTGACGGCTTGCGATATCAAATCAAGGGAGCCGGTAAAGTGGGGGCGAATGTTTCAGCCGTCCTACCACGTTGCTCGCTTCGTCCTGATCGGGCTCTACACCGGCACTCGCCATGAAGCCAACCTGGCGATGCGGTGGGGGGTGAACTCAAAGGGCGGGTGGTTCGATCTAGTTCAAGGCGTCATGTATCGCCGCGGCGAAGGCGAATCAGACACCAACAAACGGCGTGTGCCGGCACCGATACCCGATCGTCTATTACCGCATTTGAAGCGGTGGCGACGCATGACCACAATCGGCCCCGTTGAGTACGCTGGCCGCTTGATAGCGAAAGAGCGAACGGGTTGGGATCGCGCTCGCGAGCTAGCGGGATTGGGCGAGGATGTCACGCCCCATGTGCTTAAGCACACCTGCATCACCTGGCTGCTGCAGAACAGAGTGCCTATCCGACAGGTCGCCGGCTTTGTCGGCACCTCCGAAAAGGTGATTGAGACAACCTACGGCCATCACTCGCCTGAGTATCTGAACCAAGCGCGAACAGGGTTCTCTGGGCGAAGCTTGGGCGTTAAAAAGTGAAAGGAAGAAATATCTTGGCTAAGTCATTGATAAAGATGGTGGGCGCGACAGGGATCGAACCTGTGACCCCTACCATGTCAAGGTAGTGCTCTCCCGCTGAGCTACGCGCCCTAGATTGGGATGACCATCCCGCTCCAGCTTTGATCGTATTGGGTGCGGTCCGTATATCGGCTCCAAAGCGCCCCCGCAAGGACGCTTCTGGGTAATTTCCGGTGTGATTTCGAGCTAAATAGTCCGAATCAGGCCGCCAGCATCTTGTTCACTTCGCTGACCAATTCGCGAAGATGGACCGGTTTGGACAGCACCTTGGCGTTTTTCGGGGCTTCCGAATCGGAATTCAGCGCAACGGCCGCGAAGCCGGTGATGAACATGATCTTGATATCAGGGTCGAGTTCCGAGGCGCGGCGCGCCAGTTCGATGCCGTCCATTTCGGGCATCACGATATCGGTCAGCAGCATCTCGAACGGCTCCTCGCGCAGCCGCTGATAGGCGGACAGGCCGTTATCATGGGGCGAGACCTGAAATCCGGCGTTTTCCAGCGCCTTGACCAGGAAGCGGCGCATGTCGTTGTCGTCTTCGGCGAGGAGGATTTTGTGCATGGCGCTGTCGTCGAATCCGGCTTGGAGGGTCAGTCCGCACACTAAGCCCGACAGACGGTAAAGATCGGGTGAAAGGCAGCAGTGTGCAGCTCACGGAGAGCGGCGCTATTTCTGTACCGGAACGCGCCAGAGATCAATCAAGGCAGGCGTTTTCCGCATTTGAGATGTGTTCCAGCACCATTGCGGCTTTTTTCACTTGGCAGAATGATTGTGATTACCGACAATGCGTTCTCATAAAATCTCTGGTTTTCCGGCAGAATCGGTTGCTCTATCGATTGTCTTGATCGACTGCTTGGGAAGCACGGATCCAAGGGACGGCGCCCGACGATGACCCAGTTTGATGGCGAACTGTCGCCTCCGTTCGAGATCGTGGAGCCGGCCAGCTGGCGGGCGCCGATCATCTTCAATTCTCCGCATTCCGGCTCGGTCTATCCGCTGGAATTCCTCAACGCCTCCCGGATCGATCTGGCAGCATTGCGCCGCTCCGAGGATTCGTTCATGGACGAACTGATCGTCGATTTGAGCGATCGCGGTTTTCCGACGGTGCGGGTCAATTTTCCGCGCTCCTATGTCGACGTGAACCGCGAGCCCTATGAGCTCGATCCGCGCATGTTCACCGGCCGGCTGCCGAGCTTTGCCAATACCCGCTCGATGCGGGTCGCCGGCGGCCTTGGCACCATCCCGCGCGTGGTCGGCGACGGGCAGGAGATTTACCGCGAGCGGCTCAATGTCGATGAGGCGCTGGGCCGGATCGAGGCGCTCTACAAGCCCTACCACCGCGCATTGCGGCGGCTGATCAACAAGGCGCATCAGGCGTTCGGCACCGTGATCCTGGTGGATTGCCACTCGATGCCGTCGATCGGCGTGTCGCGCGACGAGCCGCGGCGGCCCGATATCGTGATCGGCGACCGCTACGGCACCAGCTGCGCCGCACTGCTGCCCGACGTCGTCGAGGACGTCATGAGCGGGCTCGGCTATTCGATCGGCCGCAACAAGCCTTATGCCGGCGGATTCATCACCGAGCATTACGGCAACCCGGCAAGCGGATTGCACACCGTGCAGCTCGAACTCAACCGCGCGATCTATATGGATGAACGCCGCCGCGAGCGCTCACCGCGCTTTGCGCAGGTGGCGGCCGATTTCTCTGTTCTGGCCGACGCACTGGCCACCGTGCCGCTCGGCGACCTCGGGCCGTTCCAGGCCGCGGCGGAGTAATCCATCTCTCCGTCATTCCGGGGCGCGAAGCGCGAGCCCGGAATCTCGAGCTTCCGGGCTCGCGCTTCGCACGCCCTCAGATGCGCAACTGCGCATCGGGGAATGACGGCAAGAAAAAAGGGCCGCTTGAATGAACAAGCGGCCCAAGTCTAGGGAGGAAACGCCCAAGGAGGGCAGCGATAGGGCGAGGCCCTACCGCACCGCAACAATATGCGGCCGCGCTGCACAAAACGCAAGTCCTTTCGAAACTTTCCCAGCGTAATCCCGACGAGGCTGGCCGTTATGCAACAGGTCAGTTAAATACTATTTTTCTTTTTATATTCAATGACTTACGGAGAAACTTCCGTGGGAACCCGGTGTTACGGAGCGGCCACAATTCACAAATCTCGATGTTGTGAATAGCCGTGTCACCAAAAATGCATGCCTAAACGAAGCCGATTCGAAACCCCAAAGGGGGCCCTGAGTCGGATGAGATGGGAATAACATTCCGTTAATCGTGCGCCCATCGCAGGATTGAGCTAGGCAAGAACGCGAACGCTTGAACACCCCTCCGCCCTTTCAAGGAACTGCCGTGACGGTCATCGATTTCACAGCCTTTATCGGCCGCCTTGCAACCGCCTCCGGCGAAACCATTCTGCCGTTCTTTCGGACCTCGCTTTCGATCGACAACAAGAGCGCCAAGGATTTCGATCCCGTCACCGAGGCCGACCGCGCCGCCGAGGCTGTCATGCGCCGGCTGATCAAGGGCAACTTTCCCCAGCACGGCATCGTCGGCGAGGAATTCGGCAACGAGCAGGAAAACGCCGAATATGTCTGGGTGCTCGATCCGATCGACGGCACCAAATCCTTCATCGCGGGTTTTCCGATCTGGGGCACGCTGATCGCCCTGATGCACCGCGGCACGCCGGTGTTCGGGATGATGCACCAGCCATATATCGGCGAGCGTTTTTCCGGCGACAGCGGCTCGGCGCATTATTCCGGCCCCTCCGGCGAACGGAAGCTGTCCGTGCGGCGCTGCGCCTCGCTGGCGGACGCGACTTCCTACACGACAAGCCCGCTATTGATGAACGCCGCCGACCGGGCCGCCTTCGGCCGGGTCGAAGAGGCGGTGAAGCTGACGCGCTATGGCGGCGATTGCTATTCCTACTGCATGCTGGCGGCCGGTCATCTCGACCTCGTGGTCGAGACCGAACTGAAACCCTATGACATCGCGGCCCTGATCCCGATCATCACCGGCGCCGGCGGCATCGTTACCACCTGGGATGGCAAGCCCGCCCAAAGCGGCGGCCGCATCATCGCCGCCGGCGACGCCCGCGTGCATGAAGCGGCGATGAAACTACTCAACAGCTAGCGCATTCTTTAAAAGACGATCTTCGGGCAAACGCCTGGTGTTGACCCCGGTAAAACCGGTTCCACCCCGCATCAAGTGCGGGGCAGGTTCTTTCCTCGGGACAAACCGTTTGCCCGGCGATCATGCTCCCGGCCACGGAAGGCATCGCATGGACGCACTGCTGATCGTGGACATGCAGGTCGGGCTGCGGAGCGGCGATCCCAAGCACGATCTGCCAGGGGTCATCGACCGCATCAACCGCCTTGCCGCCAGCGTGCGCGCGCAGTCCGGCATGGTCATCTTCATTCAGCACTGCGGCGACAGCGGCGACGATTTCGAACCGCAATCGCCGGGCTGGGCGCTGCTTCCCGAACTTGTCAGGGATCCCGCCGATGTCGTCGTTCAGAAGAGCATGAACGACCCCTTCGCCGGCGCCGAGCTGCAGGCCCGCCTCGGCAGGATCGCGCCGGACCGCGTGCTGGTGACCGGCTGGGCCACCGATCTGTGCGTCGATGCCACCGTCCGATCCGCCGTCTCGAACCAGCACAACGTCGTCGTGGTGACCGATGCCCACACCTTGAGCGACCGCCCTCACCTCGATGCGGTCAGCGTCATGCGGCATCATCATTGGGTCTGGTGCAATCTCATTTCCCAAAAGCCCGTCCGCCTCGCGGCCACCGACGAACTCGTGCCTTGACCGCAGCGATGTCTTAACCCGCCGGACAAAAAATCTGCTATAAGCACGCAACGCGACAGACGCTTTAGACATCTGCGCAGGGAGGCTTGCATGAGGATTTGGGGCGCGCTGGCGGCCGGATTGTCGCTACTGCTATTGCCGGCCGCGGGCACGGCACAGGATTTTCCAACCAAACCAATCAAACTGATCGTGCCGTTCCCACCTGGCGGGCCGAACGACATCATCGCCCGCGTGGTCGGCCAGCGCATGTCGGAACTGGTCAAGCAGCCGATCGTGATCGAAAATCGCAGCGGACAGGCCGGGGTGCTGGGCACCGACGCGGTCGCGAAAGCCGCACCCGACGGCTACACCATCGGCATCACCAGCGCGAGCTCGCTCGTCATCAACCCGTCGCTGGAAAAAATGCCCTACGACGTGCGGAAGGACCTCGCACCGGTCACGCTTGTGGTGACCGTGCCGGAAATGCTGGTCGTGGCCAGCAACGTTCCCGCCAACAACATGGCCGAACTCATTGCCCTCGCCAAGGCGCAGCCCGGCAAGCTCAATTTTGCCTCCGCCGGCGTCGGCGGCCTGCCGCATCTGGCCGGCGAGCTGTTCAAGCTGACCGCAAAACTCGACATCGTGCATGTGCCCTATCGCGGCGCGGCGCCGGCCATCAACGACCTGCTCGGCCAGCAGGTGCAGATGACGTTCCTCGACCTGCCGGTGATCCTGCCGCATATCAAGGCGGGCTCCCTGAAGCCAATTGCACTGGGCTCCCCCACGCGCGCGCCGACCGCGCCCGACGTGCCGACGACGGCGGAAGTCGGCATGCCCGATCTGTTGATCGAAAACTGGTACGGCATGATCGCGCCAGGAGGCACACCCGAGAAGATCATCACTGAGCTGAACCGCATCGCCAACGAGGCGATGGCCGATCCCAGCGTCAAGGCAAAACTGGCCGATCAGGGCCTCACGGTTGCCGGCGACACGCCGGAGCATTTCCGCGGCTTCATCGACTCAGAAATCAAGAAGTGGTCGAAGGTAATCAAGGACGCGGGCCTCGAGACGGCGAAGTAATTCTCTCCAGGCGCAATTCTCTTCAAGAACGGCGCTGTGCTCACGCCTTGCGGCCCCTTTCGCTTCCGCGCGGGAGGGCCAAAATGACGCCGCAACGAAATCCTCGTGGTGCCTCCGCCAACACGGGGCGTAGCGGCTAGTATCGCGCGCGGATCAGACAGCTGCTCACCTGCCGGTCGCAGTAGAGCATGCATTTGTTCTGATGCCCTCGCCAGTCACCGCCCCCACCGGTGGGGTTGGCACATCTGCCAACGCAATTTGCGGCTCGATCCTCACATCGCGAGGCTGTCAGTGCTTCTGCCTGTGCATTGAGGAGCATTCCGGTGCCTATGAGCGTGATCGCAAAGAAAAGGTGCCGTGTCATGGTCTGACCTCCTGAGAAAGGCATGAGACGCTCGCCAGCCTACTCCTTTCGAGAATGTCGTCTATTGGCCATTGCGTCATCCCCGCTGCAATGCGGAATTGGCGTCGCGCTTGCAGCGTGCGACAGCAACGCGGACAATGCCGGTGCTTTTGCGGTATGGTTCAGCATTGAGGCCTCCAACCCGAATGTCGAGGACGTGCCATGGTGTCGCAAACGATCGGCGGGCGGGACTCCAAGGCGCGCCGGGCATCGGAGCCGATCGAATCCACGCCCGAATCCACACCGCTGGTGCGCACGTTCCACCAGATCCTGCTCTGGCCGCTCCAACTGCTGCCGCTGAAGGAAGGCTCGCAAATCCATCATCACTGGGAGCTCCTCGAGAAGGGGGCCGGCGGGGTCTGGAAGGAAGTGGATGATGAATTCTGCGCCGATCCCGACGCCTTCCAGGAACGGCACTATCGCGAATTCGTGACATTCCTGCCCTATGTGCAGCGTCTTCTCTACGGCGAAGGCGCAAAACGCCGCTCCATGGCCGCCTACGGTGAATCCCCGATAAAGGCTTATCGCCGGACCGACGTGGCAGCGGTGCGGATCCTTTTCCCCGACCGGGTCACACCTGTTGTCTTCGATGTCCGGCATGTCGATCTTTACTTCTTCTATGACGTCGACCTTGTCATTCTCGCCGTCGAAGTGTCCGGCTCCGACCTGCCGCTCGACGTGGTGCAGGACACCCTGCACCGGTTCGGCCGCGCCTATCCTGCGGGCTGGACCGCAGAGGGAGACGGCATCAACTGCCCCCGCAAGGTGGAATGGCTGGCGGCAGACGGGCGCGTGCTCGCGGTGTCGGACTACGAGGACAGAAAGCAGTATCTGGCATCGGTGTGTCGCGAGCGGGCGCCGCCGCTCGCGGCGCACTGGCAATATCTGCTCAACCCGATGGCGGCCCATCACTCCGATCAGGCGGGAGCGCTGCGGTTCCGCCACCTCGAATATTACCGCATGCCTTTGATGGCTTATCTCGCCGTCGAACATCCGGAGCAGCTGACGCGGGCGGACTTCGCCCGGCTTGCCTACGCGAACGCGCCCGGCGACCGGCACGCGCTGCCCTACTCCGAGAAATATCTGG
The DNA here is from genome assembly GCF_018130125.1 of Bradyrhizobium sp. AUGA SZCCT0177. Lineage (NCBI taxonomy): Bacteria > Pseudomonadati > Pseudomonadota > Alphaproteobacteria > Hyphomicrobiales > Nitrobacteraceae > Bradyrhizobium > Bradyrhizobium sp. AUGA SZCCT0177. The sequence continues at coordinate 14,902 of NZ_JAFCMA010000050.1, forward strand.
CGAGCTTCGAAGAAAACCATTGCTACGACAGGTACTATGACGAAACGCAATCCGACGCCCGGCTGCGCACGCGCGTGATGTGTTGCGATCACGCGTTCCTCATCGTCGGCGACGCCGCGAGGCCCGTATTCCTGGATGCGGAGCGCGGCGTTCTTGGCCAGTTCCGTCATCAGTTCTTTCTGCTGGCGCTGATCGCGCACATGCACAAGGGCGCCTTGCTGATGATGTCCGACCGCCTGGTGCACGCTGTAACGCGCCTCAATATCGAGCAGCAGGAAACCGTGCGACGATTCCGCGCCGAGATCAGGGGCCTGCTCGAAATATTCCATCGCTTCACCCACCGCTACTGGTTTCACGATGTATCGGAGCACGTGCAGACGCGCGAGGTGTTCCATGCCCTCGTCAAACATCTCGGCACCGATCGCCTGTACGTCGAGATTCGGGAAGAGCTGAAGGATATGGGCGCCTATCTCGACAGCGATCTGCTGCGTCGCCAGTCGAACATCTTCCTCAGGCTGACCGTCGTGACCATGATCGGCCTGATCGGCACCACCACGACCGGCTTCCTCGGCATGAGCAGCCTGATCGCCGCAACTGACCATCATCTCGCGGCAAAGGCAATTTACGTAGCCGTAACGGCAGCCGCTTTCGCCGCGCTCACGCTCTATACGCTGGCAAAGTCGCAGCGCATTGCGGGTTTCCTCGATGCGCTGACCAACGAACGATTGCCGCTGCGAACGAAGGCCGAAGCACTGCTGGATATCTGGCGCAGGAAGTGATGACGGTTGCCAGTTCGCTACGCCAGGTTGGGCGCCGCAGATCAATTGCCACCGACTCGGGCGGGCCACGAACTCGTATCAGAGCCATCGAGCGCGTTTGAAACGCACATAAAGCACCGCGCAAAGCAGGGCGATAACGCCGACGACGACAAAGTAGCCGTATTGCGTCTTCAACTCGGGCATGTTTTCGAAATTCATGCCGTAGATCCCGGCGATCGCGGTGGGCACGGCCAAGATCGCGGCCCACGCGGCCAACTGCCGCGTAATCGCGCTCTGACGCTGCTGCTCCAATAGATTGCTCACTTCGAAAACCGAAGTCAGCACGTCTCGCAACGAGTTCACCATCGCTTCGACGCGCCGCACGTGGTCCAGGACGTCCTGGAAATAGGGACGGGCGTTGGCATCGAGGCACGGTGTCTCAAGGTGTACGAGCCGGCCGCAGACCTCCATCATGGGGCCGATAATTCGCTGAAAGCGGATCAGTTCCTGGCGCAGCCCAAAGAGCCGTTTGACGTCTGCGCGACTGAGGAAGCTGTCGAGCGCGCTCTGCTCCATCTTGAGAACGTGTTCCTCGATCGTCTCGATCACCGGCAGGTATCCATCAACGATAAAGTCGAGGATGGCGTGCAAGACATAATCCGGACCATGGTCCAGCAAGCTGGGAGCCGCTTCGAGTTGGGCGCGCAGTTCGCTGTGCGCCCGAGCCGAGCCATGCCGAACTGTAATGATAAAATTCTTTCCGACAAAAATCGCTGTTTCGCCATGGGCGATGTGATCCTGCTCAAGATGAGCCGTGCGCGTCATGACAAACAGCTGGTCGCCGTAGACGTCAACTTTCGGCAGTTGGTTTGCCTTGAACGCATCCTCGATCGCGAGCGGATGAAGCCCGTAGTTCTTCTCGAGTTGCTCAAGCTCTCGTTTCGAAGGCTCGAATAGCCCGATCCAGACAAACTCGGACTTGCCCTTGCAATCGATGGGCTCATCCAGCGAAACGGCTTTGACATTCTTGCCATGACGGTACAGGTGGGCTGCCACAACGCTCACAACAAGCTTCCTCCGAACATGATGAGCGGGTGCACACCCTACCACATAAATTGCCCGGACAATTCTTGTGGCAGCATTGCAGCGCCTGCATCACGCCCTCGGATTTTGCTTGCGGGCCGAGCGTTAAATTTATGAGTACAGCCCATCAATAATCCAGCCGCCCGAACAATTCGCCGAACGGGATCATGATGTGGGTCCGGTACGCCTCGCGTTGTTGCAGCGTGCGGTACCAGCGCTCGACCTGCGGCAATGGCGGGCGGTCGATTTCCAGTTCGAAGTAACGATAGAGCGACGTCCCGGCCGTGATGTCCGCGAGCGACAAGGTCTCGCCGAGCAGGAAGCTGCGTCCCTCCAGCAACCGGTCGAGTTTTTCGAAATCCCTGGCGCATCGCGCCAGCGCCGCGTTGATCGCCGGCCAGTTCCGCTTTGCTTCCGGCGTCCGGTAAAATCCCCAGAACACCCCGGTGAGGAAATCCGGCTGCAGCGCGGTTTGTGACCAGTCCATCCAGCCGTCGACGGCGGCGCGGACGACGGGATCATCTGACCAGAATCGACCAGCGCCGTGGCGCGCGGCCAGATACCGGAGAATCGCATGCGATTCCCACACCACAGCGTCACCGTCCTTAATCACGGGAATGCGGCCGTGCGGGTTCATCGCGAGAAAAGCCGGCGCATCGAGTCCGCCGGCCGAGCCGCCGGCGTCGATGTGCTCATGGGCAAGATCGAGTTCGCCGATCAGCCACATGACTTTCTGGACGTTGAACGAACTTCGGCGTCCCCAGACCTTGAGCATTTTCTTTCTCCAAATTACTTCGGCGCCATCTTGCGCAGATGTTCTACCAGTTGCTGCGCCGGCTTCGGCAGCGACTTGAAACTGCGGGCGCAGATCGCAAGCCTGCGGTTGGCCCAGGGATCCCTGATCCTGACGACGTTGATCTTCATCGACCGCGCGCAGCGCTTGGCCGCCACTTCAGGCATCACGGCGACGCCGATGCCGGCAGCGACCATCTGCCCGATCGCATCGAAATTGTTGAGCCGGGCGCGGAACCGCAAGCGCGCGCCGAGCCGCGCGGCGTGGCCGGTGACATGCGCGTGCAGCGCGCTCGAGGTGATCAGGCCGACGAAATCCCGCTCCACCACCTCGCGAAAATCGACCTGCCGCCGGTTCGACAGTTCGTCCTGGCGCGCGGTGACCAGCACCAGGCGGTCTTCGCTGTAGGGGATCCGCTCGATGCCGTCGGGCAGCGCATGTTCGGCGGCGAGCCCGAGATCGGCAGCGCCGCTGGCGATGGCCCGCGCGATGTCGGCGCTTTCGCGCTCCTCGACGTCGATCGAGATATGCGGATGCTGGCTCAGGAACGCGGCCAGCGCCTTCGGCAGATATTCGGACAGGCCTGAGGTGTTGGCGAGGAAGCGGACAGTGGCCTTGACGCCGCGCGAGAATGCGGCGAGATCGCCGCGCATCGCGTCCACATTGTGCATGACGATGCGGGCATGATCGAGCAGGCTTTCGCCGGCCGGCGTCAGTTCGACGCCGCGGCGGCCGCGCTGCAGCAGTGAAACGCCAAGCGCGGCTTCCAGGCCCTTGATGCGCGCGCTGGCCGAGGCCAGCGCCAGATGCACGCGGTTCGCGCCATTGGTGATGCTGCGCGTCTCGGCCACGGCGATGAAGAGTTGTAGATCGACCAGATCGAAGCGCATCACGAATCCCGATATCTGCCTTCGGCCTGGCCGAATGCTGTCTCCGTAATCTCCAGATTGTGCCGGATAGCGCGATCGGTCAATGTGGCCGCATGATCGATTCCATGCTCATTCTCATTGCGGCCGCGTTCCTGCTCGCCGGTTTCATCAAGGGCGTCATCGGGCTCGGCCTGCCGACGGTGTCGATGGGGCTGCTCGCGCTGACGATGGCGCCCGGACAGGCGATCGCGATCGTGATCGTTCCGGCGATCGTCACCAATATCTGGCAGACCTTCGGCGGCCCTTACTTGCGCGACATCATGCGGCGGCTGTGGCCGCTGATGGTCGGCACCGTGATCGGCATCTGGCTCAACGGCGGACTCTTGACCGGGCCCTATGCGGCCTATGGCACCGTCATCCTCGGCGTGCTGCTGGTGATCTATGCCATCGTGGGCCTGTGCAAATTCAGCTTCAAGGTCGCGCACCGCGACGAGAAGTGGATCGGCGGCATCGTCGGCCTTGTCACCGGCGTGATCTCGGCCGCGACCGGCGTTCAGGTCATCCCGTCAATGCCGTTCATGCAGGCGATCGGCATGCAGAAGGACGAACTGGTGCAGGCGCTCGGCGTGTTCTTCACGGTCGCTACCGTGGCGCTCGCCTTCAACATCACCGCGGCGGGTCTCCTGACGGCCGCAACCGCGCTGCCGGGCGCGGTGGCGATGGCGGCGTCCTTTGCCGGCATGTTCATCGGCCAGGCGGTGCGCACGCGGATGCAGCCGGACGTGTTCCGCCGCTGGTTCCTGATCGCGATGATTTTCCTCGGGCTCTATCTCGCCGTCGGCGGGTTTCTGAAAATTCACGGCTAGAACCCGGTTCTGGCTGGATCAGAACCAGATTCCAGGTCTTTTGCTTTGACGCGTTTTCCTGACGCGAACTGGCTTGAAAGACGCTTCACCCAAATGGGGTAGATCAGCGGGTCTGCAGCATCGCGACGCGAAACCCGAGATAGACGAACATCCCGCCGAGCACGCGGTTGATCCAGGCGATCACGCGCTCGGAGTGCCGGATGCGGGCGGCGGCCTTCGACGCGAACGCCGCAACACCGAGGCACCACAGCGTGCCGTTGAAGATGAAGATCAGGCCGAGGGCCAGGAAGGCCGCCGTCTTGTGCGGCGAATCAGCGGCCACGAATTGCGGCAGGAACGCCAGGAAGAACAGCGCCACCTTGGGATTGAGCGCGTTGGTCAAGGCCCCCTGCCAGAACACCCGGCGTAGCGGGGTGGCATCGTCCTGCACGGCTATGTCGGCGACCGGACTCTGGCGCGACAGCAGCATCTGGATGCCGGTGAACACCAGGTAGGCCGCGCCAACCAGCTTCAGGACGGTGAATGCGGCCGCCGACGTCAGCAACAGCGCCGACAGCCCAATCGCGGCCCCGAACACGTGAACCAGGCAGCCGCAGCTGATGCCGAGCGCGGCCGCCGCCCCGCCGCGCCACCCCAACTGGATGCTGCGGCCGATGATGTAGGCGGTATCAGGCCCCGGCGTGACGTTGAGCAGCACCCCCGAGAGGATGAACAACCAGAGTTCGTTTATGCCGAGCAGCTCGCCCATGATTTTGACCAGTTCCCTCGTGACAATCCATTGGTCCAGCGCATGCCAATCACAATTGGATTGCGTTACTATCACTTCTGGATCGGCCTTCCGCCAGATACAGCGTATTTAATAATCATTGGAATCGCTTGGCCAACCACATAGTGGTATGCAAGTGCGGGAGTTTTGGGGATACATGGAAAGACGGCTAGCCGCCATCGTTTGCGCTGATGTCGCCGGCTATTCCCGCATGATGGGAGCCGACGAGGCGGGTACGCACGCCACTTTCAAGGCTCACCGGACCGCGATCTACCCGATCATCCTCAATCATGGCGGCCGTCTGGTGAAGAACACCGGCGATGGCTTCCTGCTGGAGTTTCCCAGCATCGTCGGCGCCATCGAGGCCGCGGTCGCGATGCAGATGATGATGGCCGAACGAAACCATCATTTGCCCACCGACCGCGTGATGCAATTCCGTATGGGCATCCATATGGGTGACGTGATGGCCGACGAGGACGAGGTGTTCGGCGACGACGTGAACATCGCCGTCCGGCTCGAATCGGTGGCCGCCCCGGGTGGCGTGGCGGTGTCGGGTAAGGCCTATGGCGAGGCCGGCAAGCGTCTCAGCGTTCCCCTGGTCGATGCCGGTCCGCATCGCTTCAAGAACATCGAGGAGCCGGTCAGCGTCTGGACCTGGGAGCCTGAAGGCGCGGACCACCGCAGCCGCGAGGCGAGGGATCCTGCGAACCTGCCTGCGCAATACCGGACCGCGATCGTCGGCGTGCTGCCGTTTGCCAATTTGAGCGAGAGCGCCGACGAGTATTTCTCCGACGGCCTCACCGAGGACCTGATCCACGCATTGTCGCTGCAATCGTTCTACCGGGTCCTGAGCCGCAATTCGACGTTCTCCTTCAAGGGCAAGAACCTGAGCACCCGCCTGATCGCCCGCGAGATCGACGCGAGTTACCTGATCCAGGGCTCGGTGCGCCGCGCCGCCAGCAAGATCCGCGTCACCGCCGAGCTGATCGCGCCCGAGAACGGCGAGCAATTATGGACCGGCCGCTACGACCGTGACATGGGCGACCTGTTCGCGATGCAGGACGAGATCACCACCAGCCTGTCGGCGGCGATCGCGGCCGAGATCTACCGGGCCGAGGCTTCCGCCCCTCCCCGGCCGTCGTCGAACGACCTGACCGCATGGGACCGCTTCCTCAAAGGGCTTTCCTATTATTACCTGCAGACCAAGGCCGATTTCGAAACCTCGATCGGCCTGTTCAGGGAGGCGATCGCGCTCGATCCGACGCTGTCGATCGCCCGCGCCTATCTCGCCACCATCATGATGCAGAGCATCCAGTTCGGATGGATCAAGAGCACGCGCGAATTGTGGACCACGGCGATGGATCTCGCCGAGAGCAGCGTCAGGCTTGATCCGCGCTCGTCCTTTGCCTTCCAGATTGTCGCTTATCTGCACGCCCTGGAAGGACATCACGAGGTCTCCATGGATGCCGCGAACCGGGCGGTCGGGCTGAACCCCTACGACATGGGCGCCCGCGGCGTTCTTGGCTTTTGTTATTTTTACGCGGGCGAACATCGGAAGGCCATCGAACTGATTTCAATGGCGGCGCAGCGCGGCAATTCCGACCCCCGATATCAATGGGCGGGCGTGAATGCGTTCAGCCATTACCTTATCGGGCAATATGACGCCTCGCTGTCCTGGGCGCGCGAACAGCTGTATCTCAATCCCAATCATCTTCAGGCGCTCGCGATCCGGGCGGCCTCGCTCGCCCAGCTCGGGCGCGCCGAGGAAGCAGCCAACGCCACCGAGGTCCTGCTGCACAATTATCCGACCTTTACCGTCGAACGCCATTTGAGCAATTTCCATTGGAAACGGCCTGACGACATCGCCCATTACCGTGACGGCCTGCTGAAGGCCGGCGTTCCCTCCACCAGATTGACGCTCGTCGAGTCCGCGCCGAAGCTTGCCGCCGATTCCTGAAGAGGCCGCGTACCTTTGCGCCAAATTGTCATCCCGGCCGGCCACGTCTTCGGCCTCTGGTTGACACGGCTTCGAATCCGGCGAAAATCGTTTGCAGCCTGAAGTAGTACACGACCGGCGGATTCGCTTTTCGAATCCATCCCCCTTCAGACCAAGGCCGATTGTCTTTTTCATATTCGCTGCCTTTTCAGGATTGGATCCATGCCAGACCAAGCACCGGCCACGCAGATCGCCGTCTCTCCGAATAATCCCTGCCCGTTCCTGCGCGCGCTGGTCGCGAACGGCTATGTCGACGGCCACATCGTGCCGCTCGGCACGCTGACCGAAGACATCGGGCTGGCGAGCGGCAAAACGGGAATGGGTTTGATCCGGGCGAAGGTGCTCACCTACGGAATTGCGATGATCGCAAACGGCCACCCCTTGAGGAGCGTGACATCAGGCGCAATTCTCGATGAATTGCGCAACGGCCCGCTCGACAAGCATGGCGCCGGCTCTCGCATCCTCGAAGTGGATGGACAGGTCAATCTGGAGCAGATCGAACGCTTCGCGAGCTTCGGCCAGGAATACCGTAATCCCGATGGCGGCACCGAGCCCGGGCTGAACGCCAAGCAGATCGAGACCTTCATGGCGGACAATCTGAAGCGCGACGGCGATAAGGCGCGCTGGACCTATCCGATCATGATGAAGGGCGAATGGCCGGTCCTGCTCGACATTCTCGGCAAGGGTGACGGCGAGGCGCGCTACCTCAGCGTCGCCGACGTCCGCACGTTGTTCGTCGAGCGGAAGCTACCCAAGCGCATCACCGACCGGCTGCCGGCGCCAGCCGGCCAGGCCGTGCAGTCATAGAATTGATCACGTCGTCGTCAGTTGCCAGGATGCTGGCCCCTCGCATGCCATGCGGCAAGCACTTCCCTTTCTTCATCGACGGTTAAGCCGACGACTGTGCCGTTGGTGGTGCACAGCCAGCCAAGCGTGTCACGCGCGGTCTCTGCAAGAGGCCGCAAGGTGAGGCCGGCATGACGCGCCGGCGTCGTGTCGCGCGTAGCAAAGCCGGCAAAGTCCGGCAAAGGGAGCCACAAAGGGAGTGATCGAGGACCCGCCCAACGTCTGACGTCGTGCTGCTCCAGGAAGGCACGATTTACCCACGTAAACGTACAGGATGAACCCAGTGCCGCCGCGCACTCAGCCAGCAGTTCGCCGCGGGTGCGCGTTGGCCCAATTCCGTCATAGATACCAATCAGGCGGGCTTCCGCGGCATGAACGATCCATTGGGCAAGGTCGCGCACGTCGATGAACTGAACGGTGTCCTCCGGTGTCCCGGGCGCAAGCACTTCGCCTCCGCGGGCAAGCCGCGCTGGCCAATAAGTGAAACGACCCGTCGGATCCTCCGGCCCGACAATAAGACCCGCCCGACAAATGAAGGCGCTTTCGCCTACGGCCTGCTCGCATGCGACTTTCGCAGCACCATAGATTTCTTCACTACTATACTCGACCTCCGGGGCGGTGGGTGCCCGCAGTGGGGCCGTGTCCGCATGCTGCCCGGGAGTGCGATTGTCCGCATAAACGCTTACTGTCGAGACGAAGGTCCAGTGCCCGGTCTGCTGCTTGAGTGCGGCGACCGCGCGGCGTACCTGGCCCGGGTGACGTGATACATCCACGACAGCATCGAACTCCTGGCGCGCAAGCGGCTCAAGACCATTTGAAACGTCGCGGTCGACGGCAACAAATTTCGCGCCGGGCGCAATCGGACCCGCAAGCCCCCGTGCGGCGCACGTCACGTCATGTCCGGCAGCGCAAGCATGATCCGCAATCGCGCGCCCAAGAAACTGGCTCCCGCCCAGAATCAACAGACGCATGAAACTGCCTCCCCCTATCGCCAACGCGATCACATTCCTCCGGCGCGACTTAACGGAGACGTAATCGGGACTTGAGCCTACCACACCTGGTAGTTGGGACCGCACTTTCAACCGAGCCGATTTGGTCATCCTCGATGCCATCGCTATCGAGAACCTTTCAAACTCGCATCTATTCGGATTTGATCACTTGAACAGCGGCGTGCCCGGTACGAAGGCGTCGAACGCGGCCCAGAATTGCGAGCGGTAGCGGTCCTGCTCCTGCAGGATCTCGTGCTTGGACCCGGCGATTACCAAATGCGAGCCGGCGCGCAAATGATAGGCGAATTCCTCGATTGCCGCGGTCGAGACGATGGTGTCGCTGCTGGCGGCCAGCATCAGGATCGGCTGGCGGATTTCGGAAGGGTAGTTCGACGCGCGAAAACCGTGGATCGCGCGAAACGCCGTGTCGGCCCAGGCCACCGTCGGCGAGCCGATGCCCAGCGTCGGGTCTTCTTCCAGGATCGCGGCGTTGCGGGCAAAGCGCACGGGATCGCTGGTGAAGGGATTGTTGATGAAGGATTCGGTGCCGGTCAGCGCGTCGCTGCCTCCAGGCACGTAACGGCCGCCCTGACCTGCGAGCCGCAGCACTCGCAACATTGTGCGCGCCGCAAATGAGGTCCGGCTTCCCGGCAGATCGATCATCGGCGCCGACAGCACCATGCGGTCGAACCAGCGTTTTCCCGCATGCGCGACGCGCAGCATCACGGCACCGCCCATCGAATGCGCCAGCGCGAAATAGGGCGGCGGGCAATCGGGCAGCACCACCTGCTGCACGAAGGTTTCGACGTCGATTTCGAAATCGGAGAAATCGCGGACATAACCCTTGCGTGGATCGCGCAAGCGCCGCGAGGAATGACCCTGGCCGCGCCAGTCGATCATCGCCACGGCAAAGCCGCGATCGCGCAGGTCGCGCACCGTCTCGAAATATTTCTCGATCTGCTCGCTGCGGCCGGTGAAGACGCAGACGGTACCCTTGCGGCCCGCCGGCGGTGCCCAGCGCGCAAAGCGCAGTTCGGCGCCGTCAGGCGTCTTGATGGTGCCGCTGACGACATCCTCCGGAACCGGATTGGCAGGGATCGAGACGAGCGTCATGGACAGGGAACCGGCTAGGTGAAACGGGCTGGAAATCAAGGCGGGTATCAAAAAAGGGACCTGGTTTGGCCCCTCTTGAACGATGTTCAGCCCCTCCCATATCACTTCTGTGCAGGCCGCTACCAGTGTTTCGGAATCGAATACCCCTGTGTTTCGGAGTCGAAATCTGAGGCTGCACATGGACGAAAGCCCGGCCCGATGGCGGGCGGGTTAACTGCAACAGTCGCTCAATGGAGGACTACCCTATGCGTACCTACGATCTCGCCCCGTTTTATCGTTCCACCGTCGGCTTCGACCGCTTCTTCTCCCTGCTCGACCAGGCAGCGTCAGACGGCAGCCCCGGTTATCCCCCCTACAACATCGAGCGCACCGGTGAGAACGCCTACCGCATCAGCGTTGCGGTCTCCGGCTTCTCGCAAGGCGAGCTTTCGATCGTCGCCAAGGAAAACACGCTGACGATCAAGGGCGAGAAATCCGCCAACGAGAACGGCCAGGACAAATCCGAAGTGCTATACCGCGGCATCGCGGCGCGCGCCTTCGAGCGTGCCTTCCAGCTTGCCGATTTCGTGCAGGTCAAGAACGCCTCGCTCGAGCACGGTCTGCTCCACGTCGATCTCGTCCGCGAGATTCCCGAGGCCAAGAAGCCGCGCAGCATTCCGATCAGCAACGGCTCCCAGACCCCGCGGGTCGTCGACAGCTCGGCGGTCGCGGCCTAGAGCATTTTCGGTTCTGATCGGATCAGAACCGAAGCTCTAGATTCTCGTTTTGACGCGTTTTCTTCACGCGAACCGGTGTCCACTTCGCTCGAAAACGCTATGAGCGCGATCAGGCTTTCAGCAGATATTGGCTGAACGCGAGAACGCCCCGGGAAACCGGGGCGTTTTTTGTGCGCGATGTTCGTGATTTCACACTGCCGTGAGCACCGTAACGTCACGCCCCGCGCATCGAAACTCCAATCATGGGCAGCGCATCACGCTGAAAAAATCACGGAGCAGGTTCGATGAAGATGGTTCAACTGGTAACGGCGCTCGCGGTCACGGCATTTGCGGGATCGCTTGGCACACTCCCGGCGCAGGCCGAGGCGGCGGCGCCGGTGGCGCGCAATGTCGTGCTGGTGCACGGGGCGTGGGCGGACGGCTCGAGCTGGTCGGAAGTCATCCCCTATCTGCAGGCCGCGGGGCTGAAGGTCACCGCCGTACAGAATCCGCTGACGTCGCTTGCCGATTCCGTCGCCGCAACCCGCCGCGCGCTGGCACTGCAGGACGGGCCGACCGTGCTGGTCGCGCATTCCTGGGGCGGCACCGTGATCAGCGAGACCGGAACGGATCCGAAAGTATCGGCGCTGGTCTATGTCGCCGCGCGCGGCCCCGATGCGGGCGAGGATTTTGTCGCGCTCTCCGGAAAATTCCCGGCCGGGCCGGTGCGCGCCGGGATCCGGGAACATGACGGCTTCACCAAATTATCGGAGGATTCGTTCCTGAAATATTTCGCCAACGGCGTGGCGCCGAAAAAGGCCGAGGTGCTCTACGCGGTGCAGGAGCCGACCGCCGTTTCCCTGTTTGCGGGACGCACCACCGTGGCCGCCTGGCACTCCAAGCCGTCATGGTATGCGGTCTCCAAGCAGGACCAGACCATCAATCCCGACCTCGAGCGGTTTCTGGCCAAGCGCATGAACGCGACCACGGTCGAACTGGACGCGGGTCATCTGTCGCTGGTGTCGCATCCGAAGGAGATCGCCGACCTGATCCTCGCGGCGGCGGGTCATAGGGAATAGGTGCTGCGGCTGTTGTTGCTCCCCGACTCCTTCGTCATTCCGGGATGCGCCTCTTGGCGCAGGCCCGGAATCCATACTCCCGATCGTGGTTATGGATTCCGGGCTCGAGGCTTCGCCTCGCCCCGGAATGACAGCTTCTTTACTCCAGCCCCTGCACGTTGGGCATCTCCTGGGTCGGGGCGATCTGCGGTACCGGCTTGGCCTGGGCCGCACCTGTCGTCACGGCCGCGGCCGGCGTTGTTTGCGCTTCGGCCGATTTAGGCTGAGCTGCCGCCGATTGCTGCACCGGTTCTGCCGCGGCTGCGGGTTTGGCCGCAGGCTCGGCGGCGGCCGGCCTGGCCGCCACGGCTTTGGCTGCCGGTTCGGCGGTAGCCTGCTTGGCGACGGCGAGCGGGCTCGGCTTCGGCACCGGCACGGTGTGGCTTGCGACCTGCGGGGCCGGCTTCGGCGGCCGCGGCGCGCCCCTGGCATGGGTCGGCGGCAGCGATCCGGGCGGGCCGTAATTCATGGTCAGATCGTCGTTGAAATTATCGCCCATCCGGTGCGCCGGTATGAAGCGGATAATCCGGCCGGTGCGGGCGTCGATGATCAGGCGGCCGTCGTCGCCGCCGCGGTCGATCACCGAAATCGTGTAAACGAAGCCGCGTTGCTGCGGGATGCCGAGCGGCGAAAATCCGCTCTCGCGCACCACTGTGTAGACCTCGGTCGGCGGCAGCAGCATCGGCCCCTGCCCGTAACCGTAGCGCGGCCCGGCATAGGCCGGCGGCGGCGCATAACGGGGCGGCGCATAATAGGGGTCGCCAATGTCGGATACCGAATAATAGGGCGAGCGTCCGGCCTCGTAAGGCGCCGGTACCTGCGCCTGGGCGGCCGTTGTGGCGAGAACCGTCCCCGCCGCAAAAACCCATCCTGTGAAGAACTTCATCATCCATTGCTCCTGTTAGCCCCTGCCTGGAGCGTGTTCGCTCTCTTGCCCGGCCGTCCCGGAACCGAACTTCATTGTGAAATTCGGCGGTCCTTGGGCCGGATCGCGGCGCGTTTGCCCCAAACCGGGGCAGTATGTTTCGGCAAGCCGGGACAGTGTGTTTCGACGGCTACAGGCACGGATCAGTCATGCAGGCAGGGACTTTCACGCGCTTGTGTGATAGAGAAAAATTTGGCATGGTCGGGAGTTAGGACAGCATCACTGTCTCAATTGTGGGCATTCCCGGCACGGGGATTGCAACGAAAGCTGGCGGCTTCGAGCTCCAGGCAAGTACAGGCAAGGCCGTTCCTCAGGGACGTTGAACGCCCAAGCCTGAATTTAGGAAATTTCGGCTCGCGGCGGACGAGCGGTGGCCCGGTGGGTGCCGCAAGCGCCCAAGGTGCGCCGGTGACAGTTAAGGCCCTTGACCTGATTGAGAGGACTAAGATGAGCGGGTCGGAATTCGAGCGCGAAAACATCGTGACAGAAACGCTGTCGGCGACCGCTATCTCGAAACCGGACGACGCGTATCATACCGAGCCTCAGCGCGAGTGGAGCTGGCGTCCGCCGGCTGAAGGGCTCTACGATCCGAGCCTCGAAAAAGATTCCTGCGGCGTCGGCTTCATCGCCAACATCAAGGGCCGGAAGTCGCATCAGATCGTCGACGACGCGATCAACATTCTCTGCAACCTCGAACATCGCGGCGCCGTGGGCGCCGACCCGCGCGCCGGCGACGGCGCCGGCATCCTGGTGCAGATCCCGCACGCGTTCTTCACGCGCAAGGCGGCCGAGATCGGCTTCAAGCTGCCGAAGCCCGGCGAGTACGCCATCGGTGCGCTGTTCCTGCCGAAGGAGACCGCGTGGCGCAAAGTCATCCAGAGCATCATTGCCGACCAGATCAAGGACGAAGGCCTGAAGCTGCTCGGCTGGCGCGACGTGCCGACCGACAATTCCTCGCTCGGCGAAACCGTCAAGCCGACCGAGCCATCCTGCATGCAGGTGTTCATCGGCCGCAACGGCGCGACCAAGACCGAGGATGATTTCGAGCGCCGGCTCTATATCCTGCGCAAGTCGATCTCGCAGGCGATCTATCAGCGCCGCGATCGCGGCCTTGCCGGCTATTACCCGGTCTCGATGTCGTGCCGGACCGTGATCTACAAGGGCATGTTCCTCGCCGACCAGCTCGGCAAGTATTATCCCGATCTGCACGAGCCGGATTTCGAGAGCGCGCTGGCGCTGGTGCATCAGCGCTTCTCGACCAACACCTTCCCGGCCTGGTCGCTGGCGCATCCCTACCGGATGATCGCCCATAACGGCGAAATCAACACGCTGCGCGGCAACGTCAACTGGATGGCGGCGCGGCAGGCCTCGGTGCATTCGGAACTGTACGGCAAGGATATCTCCAGGCTGTGGCCGATTTCTTATGAGGGCCAATCCGACACCGCCTGTTTCGACAACGCGCTCGAATTCCTGGTGCAGGGCGGCTACTCGCTGCCGCACGCCGTGATGATGATGATTCCGGAAGCCTGGGCCGGCAATCCCCTGATGGATGAGACGCGCCGCGCCTTCTACGAGTATCACGCCGCGATGATGGAGCCGTGGGACGGCCCCGCCGCGATCGCCTTCACCGACGGCCGCCAGATTGGCGCAACGCTGGACCGCAACGGCCTGCGGCCGGCGCGCTATCTCGTTACCAAGGACGATCGCATCGTGATGGCGTCCGAAATGGGCGTGCTCAAGATCCCCGAGGACCAGATCATCACCAAGTGGCGGCTGCAGCCCGGCAAGATGCTGCTGGTCGACCTCGAACAGGGCCGCCTCATTCCCGACGACGAGATCAAGGCTGATCTGGCCAAGAGCCATCCCTACAGCGACTGGCTGCATCGCACCCAGATCCAGCTCGAGGAATTGCCCGACGCCTCGAGCAAGGGCATGCGCTCCAACCTGCCGCTGCTCGACCGGCAGCAGGCGTTCGGCTATTCGCAGGAAGACGTCACCATCCTGATGACGCCGATGGCCTCGACCGGCGAAGAGGCCGCGGGCTCGATGGGCAACGACACGCCGATCTCGGCGCTGTCGGACCGGCCGAAGCCGCTGTTCACCTACTTCAAGCAGAACTTCGCGCAGGTCACCAACCCGCCGATCGATCCGATCCGCGAAGAACTGGTGATGAGCCTGGTCTCGATCATCGGGCCGCGGCCGAACCTGTTCGACCTGCAGGGCCTCGCTTCGACCAAGCGTCTCGAAGTGCGCCAGCCGATCCTGACCGACGCGGATCTGGAAAAGATCCGCTCGATTTCCAGCGTTGCCGACAGCCATTTCAAGTCGCGCACGCTCGACACGACGTTCCATGCCGGCTTCGGCGCGGCGGGCCTCGAACAGGTGCTCGACGAACTCTGCGCGCGCGCCGAAGGCGCGGTGCGCGAAGGCGTCAACATTATCATCCTGTCCGACCGCATGGCGGGCTCGGACCGGATTCCAATCCCCTCGCTGCTGGCCTGCGCCGCCGTGCATCATCATCTGATCCGCACCGGCCTGCGCACCTCGGTCGGCCTCGTGGTCGAATCCGGTGAACCGCGCGAAGTGCATCACTTTGCGTGCCTCGCCGGCTACGGCGCCGAAGCGATCAACCCGTATCTGGCGTTCGAGACCATCATCGCGATGAAGGACCGCCTGCCCGGCTCGCTCGACGATTACGAGATCGTCAAGCGCTACATCAAGTCGATCGGCAAGGGCCTGCTCAAGGTGATGTCCAAGATGGGCATCTCGACCTACCAGTCCTATTGCGGCGCGCAGATTTTCGACGCCGTCGGCCTGAAGGCAGAATTTATCGCCAAGTATTTCGCCGGCACCCACACCCGGGTCGAAGGCGTGGGTCTTGCCGAAATCGCCGAGGAGACCTGCCGCCGTCACAGCGATGCGTTCGGCGACGCGCAGGTCTACAAGACCGCGCTCGATGTCGGCGGCGAATATGCCTACCGCACCCGCGGCGAGGACCACGCCTGGACCGCTGAATCGGTCTCGATGCTGCAGCATGCCGCGCGCGGCAATTCACTGGAGCGCTACAAGGCGTTCGCCAAAATCCTCAACGAGCAATCCGAGCGGCTATTGACGCTGCGCGGCCTGTTCCGGATCAAGTCCGCCGAGGACGAGAAGCGCAAGCCGATCAAGCTCGACCAGGTCGAGCCCGCCAAGGACATCGTCAAGCGCTTCGCCACCGGCGCGATGAGCTTCGGCTCGATCTCGCGCGAGGCGCACACGACATTGGCGATCGCGATGAACCGGATCGGCGGCAAGTCCAACACCGGCGAAGGCGGCGAAGAGGCCGATCGCTTCAAGCCGATGCCGAACGGCGATTCGATGCGTTCTGCGATCAAGCAGGTCGCCTCCGGCCGGTTCGGCGTGACGACGGAGTACCTCGTCAACTCCGACATGATGCAGATCAAGATGGCGCAGGGCGCCAAGCCCGGCGAAGGCGGCCAGTTGCCCGGCCACAAGGTCGACGCCGTGATCGCGCGCGTCCGGCATTCGACGCCGGGCGTCGGCCTGATCTCGCCGCCGCCGCACCACGACATCTATTCGATCGAGGATCTGGCGCAGCTGATCTACGACCTCAAGAACGTCAATCCGGACGGTCAGGTCTCGGTCAAGCTGGTCTCCGAAATCGGCGTCGGCACCGTGGCCGCGGGCGTCGCCAAGGCACGCGCCGACCATGTGACGATCGCAGGTTTTGAGGGCGGCACCGGCGCATCGCCGCTGACCTCGATCAAGCACGCAGGCTCTCCGTGGGAAATCGGCCTTGCCGAAACCCACCAGACGCTGGTGCGCGAGCGGCTGCGCAGCCGCATCGTGGTCCAGGTCGACGGCGGCTTCCGCACCGGACGTGACGTCGTGATCGGCGCGCTGCTCGGTGCCGACGAATTCGGCTTTGCCACCGCGCCCTTGATCGCGGCCGGTTGCATCATGATGCGCAAGTGTCATCTCAACACCTGCCCGGTCGGCGTCGCGACGCAGGATCCGGTGCTGCGCAAGCGCTTCACCGGCCAGCCCGAGCACGTCATCAACTACTTCTTCTTCGTCGCCGAGGAAGTCCGCGAGATCATGGCCCACCTCGGCTACCGCACCTTCAACGAGATGGTCGGCCAGACCCAGATGCTCGACCAGTCGACGCTGGTGGCGCACTGGAAGGCCAAGGGCCTCGACTTCTCAAAACTGTTCGTGCGCCAGAAGGAACAGCCCGGCCAGAAGATCTATCACGCCGAGAGGCAGGACCATCATCTGGAAGCCGTTCTCGACCGGCGCCTGATCGAAAAGGCGCAGGCCGCGATCGACCGCGGCGCGCCGGTGAAGATCGACGAGGAGATCAACAACACCGACCGCTCGGCCGGTGCGATGCTGTCGGGCACGCTGGCCAAGATCTACGGTCATGCCGGCCTGCCGCTCGACACTATCCAGGTCAGCCTCAAGGGCACCGCGGGCCAGGCGTTCGGCGCCTGGCTGACGCGCGGCGTCACCTTCGAGCTCGAAGGCGAAGGCAACGACTATGTCGGCAAGGGCCTGTCGGGCGGTCGCATCATCGTCAAGCCGCCGCGCAATTCCGGCATCGTGCCGGAAGAGTCCATCATCGTCGGCAACACCGTGATGTATGGCGCGATCGAGGGTGAATGCTATTTCCGCGGCATCGCAGGCGAGCGCTTCGCGGTGCGCAACTCCGGCGCGGTCGCGGTCGTCGAAGGCGCCGGCGACCATTGCTGCGAATACATGACCGGCGGCATCGTCGTGGTGCTGGGCAAGACCGGGCGCAACTTCGCGGCCGGCATGTCCGGCGGCATCGCCTATGTGCTGGACGAGGCCGGCGACTTCGCCAAGCTGTGCAACATGGCGATGGTCGAGCTTGAACCGGTGCTCTCGGAAGAAATGATCAACCAGAACACCTATCACCACACCGGCGATCTCGAAGCGCATGGCAGGGTCGACGTGTTCCAGAACCTGCTCGACTCCGACGTCGAGCGGCTGCACGTCCTGATCACGCGCCACGCCAAGCTGACCGGCTCGAAGCGGGCCGAAGAGATCCTCGCCGACTGGAAGACCTGGCTGCCGAAATTCCGTAAGGTGATGCCGGTGGAATACCGCCGCGCGCTGAAGGAATTGAAGGCTAACGCCGACGCCGAGCCGAAAATCGCGATCGGGGCGTAGACTGGGCGACGCCGTCGTCCCGAGGTGCCCGAGCAAAGCTCGGGCCTCGAAGGACGGCTGGGACGACAATTCATCCTTCGAGGCGCGCAAGAGCGCGCACCCTGGGGATGACGAGCACGATGAAGACGACGAAGCTTAAGTTGCAGGAACGTTGGGTTTAATGGGCAAGATCACAGGTTTTCTGGAAATCGACCGGCACGACCGCAAATATGCGCCCGTCGCCGACCGCTTGCAGCACTATCGCGAATTCGTCATTCCGCTGAGCGAGAAAGACGCCCGCGACCAGGCCGCGCGCTGCATGAATTGCGGCATTCCCTATTGCCACGGCACCGGCTCGGTTCAGCCGGGTACGCCGGGCTGCCCGGTCAACAACCAGATCCCTGATTTCAACGACCTCGTCTATCAGGACAATTGGGAAGAAGCCTCGCGCAATCTGCACTCCACGAACAATTTCCCGGAGTTCACCGGCCGCATCTGCCCGGCGCCGTGCGAGGCCTCCTGCACGCTCAACATCGACGACAACCCGGTCACCATCAAGACCATCGAATGCGCGATCGTCGACCGCGCATGGGACAATGGCTGGCTGAAGCCGGAAATCGCCCCCAGCAAGACCGGCAAGAAGGTCGCGATCGTTGGTTCGGGGCCTGCGGGCCTTGCCGCCGCGCAGCAGCTCGCGCGCGCCGGCCATGACGTCCATGTCTACGAGAAATTCGCCAAGGCCGGCGGCCTGCTCCGCTACGGCATTCCCGATTTCAAGATGGAAAAGCACGTCATCGACCGCCGCGTGGCGCAGATGGAAGCCGAGGGCGTCACCTTCCACTACGGTGTCCATGTCGGCGGCACTTCGCAAGGAAATGGTCAAACCGCGATCGATCCGCGCGAGTTGCACCGGCAATACGACGCGGTGGCCCTGACCGGCGGCGCCGAAGCCGGCCGCGATCTGCCGATCCCGGGCCGCGACCTCGACGGCATCCACTTCGCGATGGATTTCCTGCCGCAACAAAATCGCCGCGTCTCGTCCGAGCCGCTCGGGGCGGCCGCGGACATCCTCGCCGGCGGCAAGCATGTGGTCGTGATCGGCGGTGGCGACACCGGTTCGGACTGTATCGGCACGTCGTTCCGGCAGGGCGCGAAGTCCGTGACCCAGCTCGAAATCATGCCGGCGCCGCCCGAGCACGAAGACAAGGGCCTGACCTGGCCGAACTGGCCGTTGAAAATGCGGACCTCGTCGAGCCAGGCCGAAGGCGCCCGCCGCGAATTCGCGGTGCTGACGCAGAAATTCTCAGGCCACGACGGCAAGGTGCAGAAGCTGCATTGCGTGCAGGTCAACGAAAAATTCCAGCCGATCGCCGGCACCGAATTCGAACTCGACGCGCAACTGGTGCTGCTGGCGATGGGTTTTGTGCATCCGGTCCATGACGGCATGCTGAAGACGCTCGGCGTCGATCTCGACCAGCGCGGCAACGTCCGCGCCAACCTGACCGACTACCAGACGTCAGTGCCGAACGTGTTCTCCGCCGGCGACATGCGCCGTGGCCAGTCGCTGGTGGTATGGGCGATCCGCGAGGGCCGCCTCTGCGCCCGCGCCATCGACCAGTATCTGATGGGATCGACCACGCTGCCGCGGTAAGCGGGGCGGTCGCAATTGAACGGCAAAACAAAAATGGTGCAGGGCGCCGGAGCGCACTGCACCATTCTTGTAGATATCAGTCCTGCGGAACGCTGGACTTACGGACAGATCCGCACGGGACCAGCCCAGTAGCAGGAAGGCGCGTAGTAGCCGCCGCCATAACCGTAGCCGCGACCATAGCCGCGTCCGCCACCGCGGTAATAACCGCCGCCGCGGCCAACACCACGACCGACGCCACGGCCGCGTCCGCCGCCGCGACCGCCGCCACCACGGCCTCCGCCGCCACGACCACCGCGCTGCGCGTACGCCGCCGTTGTCGATCCTCCAACCATCAGCGCCGTCACACCGACGATGCTGAAACAATAGATGCCAACGAGAATAATCGTAGCCAAAGTACGTGATAAAATGCTGCGAGAGGCAGTTTTGCCCTGGGCCATTGAAACTCCTTCTGTAAGGAGCGCCAGATTGGGGCCGCTTTGGTCCGCGGTCAAGCAATAGTGGGTGTGATACCCGTCACGTACCCGTTTAGGGGTGTGTCACAATTCCCTCACCTTACCTTCAGCACACAAGCGAGGCGATGAAGGTTCAGTGCTGCAGGCGCACGCCGAGCATGACGACGGTGGCGGCGGTGCTGTTGCCGGGGAGGTTTGAATCCAGCCAATCGCGGCGGACCGTGCCCTTGACCCAGAGATTGCGGTTCATCTTGTAGATGAGGTCACCAGACACCGTGTAGATCTTGTCCTTGCGGTTGTCGCCCTGGTAGTCGAGCGTGCCCCAGGTGAACTTGCCGATCGCGGTCAGCCAGCGGCGGAAATCATGATCGACTTCAACGGTGTAGATGTGCGTCAGCACGCCGGATACGCCGGGCAGCGTGGTCTCGGTGATCGTGGTGTCGGAATAGAATTTGGCCGTGGTCAGCGGTGTCGCCGTCCAGGTCAATGAAGCCGAGGTCAAGAGGCCTTCGAGGCGGTTGAGGCGGCTGTCGACATAATCGCGCGCGGCGTAGCCGACCGCGATTTCGCCGGTCAGCAGCCGCGAGAATTCGAAGCTGGTGCCGCCCTTGACGTAGCCGCCGGTGGAATCGCGCGCGAAGCCGCTGCGGTCCAGCCTCAGATCGTGCACGCGGCTGTCGGCCTGCGCTTCCACGAACGGCTTCAAGCCCGGCATCAGATCGTAGCTGACGCGGCCGACGCCGCCGAACTGGTTGAAGTTGCGGTCGTCGTTGCTGGTCGAGGTGCCGTCGGTGAGCTTGGAATAGGTATAGGCGGTGCGGTCGACGGTGGCGCCGCCGGAAACCTGCAGGCGGTTGAAATTCTGGTCGAAGCCGAAGGTGCCGCCGAACGTCGCATAGACCGGGTACCTTTGCAGGCCGGCCTGGATGTTCGGGCTGCCCGGATTGTCGGTGGCGAGACGCAGCCGCGCCTGCGCGAGCAGCCGCGTGTCGCGCGAGACGTCGAGACGGCCGTCGACATGACCGGTGAAATCCGGCCGATCGATCACGACCGGCGCCGGCGAAATCGTGCCGTCGGTCGGCGGCGGAAAGGTGTTGCCATAGCCGGTGAAGGATCCGCGCAGATCCGCGACCACCGCGTGGCGTTCCCAGTCGGACATGACGAGCAGTTCCGGCGCGATCATATAGAACGGCGAGCCCTTCTCATCGACGGTGCGGCGCGGGTTGGTGTTATAGCCGCCCGAGAGTTCGACCGCCGATTTGATCAGGAAGCTGCCGGCGTAATCGCCGACCGCGCCGAACGGATCGTCATCGACCTTCAGGCGCTTGCGTGCGGGTTGCCCCACCACCGTGCCGGCCATCGCCGGCGGGATCGGGGCCTTGTTCGCGGTCTGCGACGGCGGAATCGAAAGCCGCAGCGGCGTGTTCGACAGCAGCGGCGGCCGGCTGCCCGGTCCCGGCGGCGGCTTCGGCCGGACCTGTCCCGGATAATATTTCGGCTTCTGAAGCTTGCGGTTGAGCGAGTCGTAACCGGAGCTGGAAGCGCCGCTTGCGGCGGGCAGGCCATAGCGCGGGATCGCCCCGATGCGCGACGGCGCGGGCTTCTCCTTGTCGCGAACCCGAGCGTCGTTGGCGTCGTCGCTGGTTTTATCGTTGGCCTCGGCATTGGTCCGGCGCAGCGGCGAATCCACCGGCATCAGCTGGCTGCTGCGGGTCGGGCTGAACAGGTCGGGCGTGACGGTCTGGGCCTGCGCAATGGTGCCGGTCAGGACGATCAGCGCAAGGCATGGCAATACCGCGCGGAAAGCTGTCGCGCGCCTGCTTTGGCCCCTTACTGGACCTGCCATCACGATCAAAATACTCCAACAACGTCAGATACTTATTCGACGCACTCCGAGCGCGCGGGGAAAACGTCGTTAATGGAGTTAAAACAATTATGGTTAATGACCCGTTGAGAGCCGGCGGCCCGCGTCGCTTCGCCGGTTGGGCCATGCTAAGGAGGGGTCCGGGGCTTTGCCCCTCCTCCCTGGACTTGAGACATGGCCAAGCCGAAACCGCTGATGGCAAAATCATCCGGCACCGATCATGCCAACGCCGCCATCGAGTCGGCCCTGCGCACGCTCGATGTTGAGGCCGGCGGCATCGCCGCCATCACGGCGGCGCTGCAGTCCGACCTCCGCGCGCCGTTCGCTGCGGCCGTCGATCGCATCGGCAACGCCAAGGGGCGGCTGATCGTGACCGGGCTCGGCAAGTCGGGCCATATCGGCCGCAAGATCGCGGCGACCTTTGCCTCCACCGGCACACCGGCATTCTTCGTCCATGCCGCGGAGGCCAGCCACGGCGATCTCGGCATGATCACCGCCGACGACGTCATCCTGGCGCTGTCATGGTCCGGCGAGCAGCCGGAGATGAAGAATCTCATCACCTACGCCACCCGGTTCAGCATTCCCCTGATCGCGATGACCGCGGACCGGGAATCGACGCTGAGCAAGGCCGCCGACGTCGCGCTGACCTTGCCGAAGGCGCGCGAGGCCTGCCCGCATAATCTGGCGCCGACCACCTCCTCGCTGATGATGCTGGCGCTCGGCGACGCGCTGGCGATCGCGCTGCTCGAAGGCCGTGGCTTCACCTCGGTCGATTTCAGCGTGCTGCATCCCGGCGGCAAGCTGGGCGCGCTGTTGAAATACACCCGCGACCTCATGCATTCAGGCGACGCGGTGCCGCTGAAGCCGCTCGGCACCAAAATGTCGGATGCGCTGGTCGAGATGTCGTCGAAGGGCTTTGGCTGCGTTGGTATCACTGATGCCCGCGGCCACATTGTCGGCATCGTCACCGACGGCGATCTGCGCCGCCACATGCGCCCCGATTTGATGACCGCCACCGTCGACGAGGTGATGACGAAGAATCCGAAGACCATCGGCCGCGACCTGCTCGCAGGCGAGGCGCTGGAGATCCTCAATTCCTCGAAGATCACCGCATTGATCGTGACCGATGCCAGCAAGCCGGTCGGCATCGTGCATCTGCATGATTTGCTGCGCGCGGGCGTGGCTTGATCTGTCGTCCCGGCCTTGAGCCGGGACCCATACGCCGCGGCCTATCGGTGAGAGCGCTGGCGTCAGATACCTTCTTTAGCAATGAGCGCCGCGGAGTATGGGTCCCGGCCTTCGCCGGGACGACATCTCACTTCGGAAATCTCGCCGCCGTCTCCTCCAGCGGCAATGCCAGCGCATTGGCCAGATATGACACCGTGCGATAGAAGCCGCAGAGCTGGATGATCTCGACAATTTTCGCGTCGTCATAATGCGCCGACAGGGCCTTGAACTCGGCCTCATCAAGCGTCGCGCGCTCGTGCAGGGCATCGACGGTTGCGATCAATACCTGTTCGGCTTCCGACCAGCAGACGGCCTTGGCATCGCCGAGCACGGTGGCGCGGATCTGTTCGGCGGTCAGGTGGGCGGCTTCCGCGAACGCCGCGATATGCACGCCCCATTCGTATTCGCAGCCGGTCCGCGCGCAGGTGCGGTCGATCACGATCTCGCGCTCTCGCAAGCTGAGCGGACCGCGATCCAGCAGGCTGCCGGCGCGAAATTTCTCCCAGGCGCGGGGCTGGCCGGCCATCACCCGGAACAGCACCAGCGGCGGCGCGCCGCGCATGATGCGGTCGAATTGTTGCTGAATCTCGGGTGGATAAGGCGGCTGCAACGGCGCGATGCGGGGCGCGGATCGTGACATCGGCCCACTCCTTTGCTACAATAAATGTAGCACATCGCTACAATATCTGTAGCATCTTGCAAGAGGCTTTCCGATGTCGAAACAGACCCCTGCCATGAAGAAACGCGCCGTCCGCGGCTCGCGGACCGGCCGGCCGATCATGGCGCTGCTCGATCTGCTGGGCCGCCGCTGGACCTTGCGCATCCTCTGGGAATTGCGCGAGGGACCGCTGACCTCGCGCGCGCTGCGTACCGCCTGCGACGAGGCCTCGCCGACTGTGATGCAGACCCGGCTCTCCGAACTGCGCGAGGCCGGCCTGATCGAACTGCTGCCGGGCGATGGCTATGGCCCGACCGGGCTCGGCCGGGACTTGAACGAAACCTTCCTTCCTCTCCACCGCTTTGCGGAGCGGTGGAGCAAGCAAACGACAGACTAGGCCACCGCCACCGTCAGGCTGGCGCCATCGGCTTGCACGACTTTGACACGGCTGCCGGCCGGCGCATCGGGGCCGGCGACGCGCCAGATCGTGTCGTCGATCCGCACCGTGCCTGTGCCGTCGACGATCGGTTTTTCCAGCGTGAACTCCCGGCCGATCATCGCTTCGGTCCGCCGGTTGAGGAACGGGTTGCTCTGGCTGCTGCTGCCGGCGCTCTTCGCAAAATGCCGCCACGCCGGCACCGCCGCTGCCGCGAACAACGCGAACATCAAAAGCTGCGTCTGCCACGATGGATTGATAGCAAACGACACCAGGCCGACCATCAGCGAGGAAAGCCCAAGCCAGAACAGGAAGACACCCGGCGCCAGCAATTCCAGCGCCATCAGGATGAAGCCGAAGATCAGCCAGTTCCAGGTGCCCAGGGTAGCAAATATGTCGGCCATGACACGACCTCTCTAGTATCTCGTACAATTCATCAACACACCGGCGGTGCGCTCCCTCTCCCGCTTGCGGGGGAGGGTGCCGAGCAACGCGAGGCGGGTGGGGGCTCTCTCCACGAGTCTTATCGCGGAGAGAGCCCCCACCCCAACCCTCCCCCGCAAGCGGGAGAGGGAGCAGACATGTGCCAGCCTGCTCATCATCACACCAATCTCTTACCGCTGCGGCGAGAACGGCGGCGGCGGCGGTGGCGGCGTGGCGGGACCGGTTGATGGCACCGAACCGCGCCGCGCGGCTGCTGCCGAGGTAGCGGCGTCACCGAAGGTCGCCTTGGCGATCTCGCCGATGCCGGCGAGCGAGCCCAGAATGCTGGTGGCCTCGATCGGCAGCATGAGGATCTTCTGGTTCGGCGATTCGGCCAGTTGCCCGAACGCCTTGATGTATTTATCGGCGATGAAGTAATTCAGCGCGGCAACGTCGCCCTTGGAGATGGCCTCGGACACCATCTGCGTCGCCTTGGCTTCAGCCTCCGCCGAACGTTCGCGCGCCTCGGCGTCGCGGAAGGCGGCTTCCTTGCGGCCTTCGGCCTGCAGGATCTGGCCCTGCTTGGCGCCCTCGGCACGCAGGATCTCCGACTGCCGCTGGCCTTCCGCCTGCAAAATGTCGGCGCGCTTGACGCGCTCGGCCTTCATCTGCCGGCCCATCGCTTCGACGAGGTCGGCCGGCGGCACGATGTCCTTGATCTCGATGCGGTTGACCTTCAGCCCCCACGGCGACACCGCGGCGTCGACCACGCGCAGCAGCCGCTCGTTGATCTCGTCGCGGTGCGACAGCACCTGGTCGAGGTCCATCGCGCCCATCACCGAGCGGATGTTGGTCATCGTCAGCACGATAATCGCCTGATCGAGATTGGATACTTCGTAGCTGGCCTTGGCGGCATCGAACACCTGATAGAACGCGACGCCGTCCACCGTCACGGTGGCGTTGTCCTTGGTGATCACCTCCTGCTCGGGAATGCTGATCACCTGCTCCATCATGTTCATCTTGCGGCCGACGCGGTCAAAATAGGGAACGATGATGTTCAACCCCGGCGACAGCGTGCGGGTGTATTTGCCGAACCGTTCGATGGTCCAGTCATAGCCTTGCGGCACCGTCTTGACGCCGGCGAACAGGGTCACAATGACCAGCAGCAAAAACGCAATCGCGAAAATGTCGAAACCAGTCATGAATTCCCTCCAAAACCGGCAAGACCGTTGCCGGACGCGGTCGTCCATATGTCTGCCGGATGCCACCGCCGGTTCAGCCCGGCTGTTCTCTAGCAATGGTTACGTAGGGAGCCGTTTGACGCCCGCCAGATGTATGGCGCTTGAACAGTGGAATATCAAATCCAGCCCTGAAGCTCGCGCAACACCAGCTGGCGGATCACGTCCATGCCGGGCTCGGAGTCGTTGAGGCAGGGGATCGCCGCGAACTGCTCGCCGCCATTGTGTTTGAAAATTTCGGCGTTTTCCTGCGCGATCTCTTCCAGCGTCTCCAGGCAATCGGCGGAGAAGCCGGGGGTCACCACGGCAATGCGCTTGACGCCATCCTTCGCAAGCTGCGCGATGGTCTTGTCGGTATAGGGCTGCAGCCATTCGTCGAAGCCGAAGCGCGATTGGAATGTAAGCTTGAGTTTGGACGCATCAAGGCCCATGCGCCGGCGCAGGGCGTCGGTTGTTGCGATGCACTGCGCCTGGTAAGGATCGCCCTTGTCGACATAACTTTGCGGCATGCCGTGAAACGACGCGACGATCAGTTCGGGCTGGAACGGCAAGGTTGCCAGATGCGCGTTGATCGAGGCCGCCAGCGCATCGATGTAATCAGGGTCGTCATAGTAGGGCGGCGTCACCCGCAAGATCGGCTGCGCGCGCATGCCGGCCAGCACGCGAAAAACCTCGTCGCACACGGTGGCCGAGGTCGCGGCGGAATATTGCGGATAGAGCGGCACGACCAAGAGACGGTCGCAGCCTTGCGCGGTCAGGGCATCGATGCGCGAGCGGATCGACGGATTGCCGTAACGCATCGCCCAGTCGACCACGACGTGGTCATGGTCTGCGATCGCCTCCGCCAGCTTTTCGGCCTGCGCGCGCGTGATCGTCTTCAGCGGGGATTCGTTCTTCTCGACGTTCCAGATCTTCTGGTAGTCGCGCGCCTTGCGGCGGGGACGGATGCGCAGAATGATGCCGTTGAGGATCAGCTTCCAGCGCAGCCCCTGGTCCTCGATCACGCGCGGGTCGGAGAGGAATTCCTTGAGGTAGACCCGCACGCCCCTGGTATCGGCGGTATCGGGCGTGCCGAGATTGACCAGCAGCACGCCGACGCGCTCGGGCTTGGCTTCCGGCGCAGGCTTCGCACTTCCTATGGGAACGACCACGGTCATGATTTCCGTGGCTTCGCGCGTTGCACCATCCTTGTCAAGACAACCATCGGTTCGATACGCTCAGGTCTTGCCCCGGGCGGGAGGAACCATGACGGTCGCCGAATGGTGCGTTTTCGGAACGCTGCTGCTGTACCTGCTGACGATCGCCTCGGTCAAATGGATCGGGTTTCGCCGTTTCGACAATGCGAGGCCCCGCGCCCCCGATTTCTACGAGGATCCGATCCGCGCCCGCGCCCTCGGCGCCCATCAGAACGGCATCGAGGCCTTTCCGTTTTTCGCGGTCGCGGTGCTGCTGGCCGAGTTTCGCCTCGGGCCGCAACATTTGATCGACGAACTGGCGGTGCTGTTCCTGATCGTGCGGATCGCCTACGTCTTCACTTATCTGGGCAACCGCCCGACGCTGCGCTCGATCCTGTGGAGCATCGGCTTTGCGATCAACATCGCGATTTTCTTCCTGCCGGCGGTCAAGGGGTATTTGCCGGGGTAGCGTCATGCGCAAATCTCTCGTCGTCCCGGCCTTGAGCCGGGACCCATAACCCCGGTCATCTGTTGTTGAAAAAAGCCATCGACCATCGTGCGCAACCATCTCTGCCGCGGCGTATGGGTCCCGGCTCAAGGCCGGGACGACGGCGGTGTTTGTAGCTGCACCGTCATCCAAACGCAGTTTTGCATTCTCGCGACGCATTGCGCCCGAGCTTTGCCAGAAATTTCCTTGCCCTCGAAATAAGAGGGCGCAGGGAAGACCGGGTGCGCGCTGCACCCGCGGTCCCGTGTGCGGTTAGCACTAAGTAGGCTGCACACGA
>NZ_JAFCMA010000051.1:0-39201 GCF_018130125.1 Bradyrhizobium sp. AUGA SZCCT0177
CAGCCCCACTTGTCGCTGGGATGACCTGAAGTTTCTGTCCCGCCGTAATAGGCCGCGTGGATGTTGTGCGCGGCTACGGAGGCCTGGAAAAGGCCCCAGGTCTGGTCAACGCGAAGCATGCCAACGATGTCCGGAGCCCGCGTGCCGCCGAAGGCATTGGCGCCATACACGCCGCCCGCGAAGTTGGCCGCGGTGAGGGTGGACGCATTCCACAAATTGGTCTGATAGTAGATAACCTGATCCTGCACGGAGATCGTACCGGTGATGCCCTGACCGAAATTCGCCGTATAGGAGAACTGGTTCACGCCGGTGGTGTCGGAATGGCCGCCGAGGAGCGCGTCGGTGATGTTGGCGGGATAGCCAGACCAGGGTGCGTCGAACTGGGATGTTGCCCTGCCGATCGTGAAGCCGGCGAACTGGATGAACGCAAAGTTAAGGGCGAAGGCCCCACCGGAGAGACCGCCGTCGGAGGGGTTACCAACGCCACCAAAGCCGCCAGCCTGGGCGGCAGCAGAGTAAACGGTGCCACCGGCGCCAGTGCCGGCATAGGTACCCGAGGTCCAGGAAAAATTCGCATCGAAGAAAGTGCGGACCACGCCGTATTCGGTCGCGGTACGCGTATCGACGGAGAGGTTTTCGCGGGCGCGAGCGAAATAGTAGTTGCTCAGCCGGTTTTGCTGACCCGCAGCGCCACTCCAGGCCGGGGTGCCCTGAATACCAGCGCCGTTGAAAGTGACATCGGCGCGCAGGTAACCGCCGAGCTTGATGCAGGTGTCGGTACCCGGGATGAAGTAGAAGCCATTTCCATAGAGGGAACAGATCCTGACGTATTCGATCGCCTTGGCCTTGACTGGAAGATCCGCCGCCTGGGCTGCGCCCATGGCGATGAGACATGCTGCCGAACCAAGCACTGCCCTGTTGAGTATCTTCATGGCCCGCTCCCCTGCTCTTTCGGAGCCGCCCTCTGGCTGAACTCCGCAACGATCCGATACCCTCGCATCCCAGCTTTACGCTGCGATTCGAGTCACGCAACGAGGGACACCCGGTACATTATTCTTCAGGCTACTTTCTTAGAGAGTGTTACACGAAAGGCACACGAACCGGCTGCCCTTTAGAAAATGGAACTAATGCTCTGGTCGTTTGCATTGCTGTGCAAGGTCACAACATCGGACATTGGCCGCCGACTCCGGGATGTCCGTTTTGTGCCAGGAGCGGACCTGGGTGCGGGGCGCGGCACCGTCACAGGCTCTTGGCATTCTCAACCGATTTTAAACGCCCTGCTCCTGCATTCCGGCGCATCGTGACATGCAACTGGAAGCCCATCGCATCGAGTACTCTAAGAATTGTCGTGAAGTTCGGTTTTTGCGGATCGCGTGCAAACGCACGATGAATGCTTGTCCTCGCAATCCCAGATTTCTCCGCAAGGTGAGAAATATTGTAAAGGTGGGTGGCCGCGCCAACGGCATGACAAATTTCGGAAACATCCGATTTCTTGAACGCTTCATTTATGAGATCGGCAGCCGCGCGTCGCGAAGCCGGCTGTGGGCGAGTTGCGCAACCGACCGATTTTTTGGGCATGTAATCCCTCCAACAAAATAGGCCGGCATTTCCGCCGGCCTATTGTACTGGAGATTATGCAAAGGGGCGAGATCAGTACCGCGCAGCGACCGGTGCACCGTAACCGCCGAAGCGGTAGTTGATGCGCAAGGTTACCATGTCCACGTCCTGACTGATCCGGTTGAGCGCACCGGCAACAATCGGATTGGCGACCGAGAACGAATTGTTCGCGTCGCCCATGAACAGATGGTTGTACTCGACCCCGAACGACCAGTTTGGTGTGAAGCCGTACTCCAGTCCAACACCGATGGTGCCGCCCCAGCGGGTCGCGCTAGCTGAGGCCAGTTCAGCGCCGGTAATGGTACTGAGGATGCTAAAGCGGTTGCTCGTCACTGCCGCGCCGCCCTTTACGTACAGCAGTGCTGCGTTCCAAGCGTAGCCGATCTGGCCGGTAAAGAGGCCAATACCATCGGTCGTTGTGCGAGTGGAGAACGCGGGATTGATAATGCTGATGCGCTGGTTGCTGAGATCGGCCCAATCGCCCTGCGCTTCCAGACCAAACACCCACTGATTGGCTTGCCAGCGATAGCCGATCTGCCCGCCGGCGAGGCCGCCCGACCGCTCCCGGCAGCCGTCAGCCACGACTACGCCCGCCACATCGACGAAATCCCAGCAGTTGCGGCTCTGACCCCAACCGCCGTTGCCGCCGATGTAGAAGCCACTCCAATCGTAGATCACCGGAAGCGGTGCCGCCATAGGCCTTGCCTTGACGGCCATGTCGGCGGCGGACGCAGGAGCGCCCATGCCCAGCGCAATCAGACCTACCGTACCCATCAGAAACTTCTTCATCGCATATCCCCTTCCGGTGTAGCCAACGACCTTCCAGCCGCGCGGCGTGTACATTCCACGACACAGTATGAATGATTTGATTGCTTCGACCTGTATCCGGATTGCCACAGGCGAACTTTGATTTGGGAAAAAATGGCAAGGGTCGTGTCCTATTGGACTATGCAGTTTGTGCCATTCCCTTCCGCGCGGAATTGGCACTCCGGGAAAAGTCGGTAACCGATCCAACTTGGTCAGACTGATTTCGCCACAGCGAGAGATGATCCGGGCTAGCCAAATGTCCGCTACGGGTCAAACTGAGAAGTCCGGGTGGGCCACCGGGAAGTCGGCTTTGCCTTCAAGAACGGACATCGACAGACCGGTCCCGTTGGTCTGGTTCGTGCCAATAGGCGACATGGAATTCGCATCGATAAATGAAAGAGGCCGCCAACTGAGGCGGCCTACTTCGTCTCGTCTTTGACGATTTCCGTGTTCAAGTTGGTGCGACCGAAACACGGGGAGTTCACCTCAGCTGGGATGCCGTAACCGCTATGGCAGCGGATCCGTCGAAATTGGGACAACTTTCCTGTCTCGTAGGATGGTCAGGCTAACCAACAAGACCCACAACGGAAACACAAGCAGACTCGATTCGAAATAGGAGCTTCCGATCAGGAGCGCCGCCGCGATGATGAATCCCACGATTGCGAGCCAACGGGGCATCAAACGGGTATAGATGGCAATTGTCGACGTCGTGATCATGAAGACCGCCGCCGTCTTTACCACGTAAATGTTGATCATCCCGTAGGCCAAGCCGCGCCCGAAATGAAAAGTGGCGGAGTGGACGAGCGCGTCAGGTGCCGCCCGAAGTGCGACTATGATCGCGCCAAAGACCGCGGCGGCAACGAACAGCATCGCCAGCAGTAAGACTCCGCTGCCCAAGAACACGGTCGCGAAAAATTGGTCCTCGCGAGCCCCAAGTCTGTCACGAAGTACTCCGATGAACCAGAGAAAGGCTACGCCAGCGACAGGCACAAGATTTAGGGCAAGCGCCACAAACGTCGTATCCCCCGCGAGCCAAGCGCCTTCCTCGAAGGGATCAGATGGCACCGAAAGCCGCATGAGTCCGAACACAGCGACCCACAACACAGAAAATATGATGCCCGCGAAGGCTGCGGCCTTTGGAGTTCTCAGGTAGGCGCTCGTCAAACCCGGTTGGCTGGAGATCATTGCGAAACTCCCACGGGAAGATTTCAGACACTGTCAAGGATGCCAGAGGCATGGGATCACCGCGCCAGCCCGGCTTGGATAGTGAGGACCGTTGTTATGAAACTTCAACCCCGCTCGTCCATTCCGATAGGACAATGACGCTGCTACTTCTGATCATAAAGCCCTTTTGTGGCCGGGCGAGACGGTGAGGCGCAACGTCCGTTCTGGGTCAAACTCAGAAATCGGGGCGGGTAACTGAGAAGTCTCCTTTGCCCTCAAGAACGGACATCGAAGCACCCAGGCGCGCGTGCGTTGCGCTACGCTTAAAGAGTTTCGTGCCGCGCCGCAGCAAGCAAACAAATGGCCCGACGATATTGCACGTCGGGCCATTCAAGATCATCCGCTCTTCAGATAGGCAGCGTCTCTTTACTTTTTGAGAGCAGTTCGATGCTTACTTGGCCGGATCAGGTCGCGAACTTCCAACAGTAGACGGTATTTTGTACTCGCCGCGGAGTTCATCCCACACGGCCGTGTCACTGACCTGCACGACGTGGTACTCACCGCGGCCCGTGATCCCTGCATATTTTCCCGTGCCTCCAGTGAACTCGAAGGTACCGCGGAACTCTTTCGGTTTGACGTCTTTCAAGACGTACTTGGCAAAGACCTTGGATCCATCGGCCTCTGTGAAGGTTTTATGGCCGCCGCTGGAATTGCCAACATCCGTTAGATCAACCACCTGATAGCGGGCTTTGTCGAGGAAGGGCTTGCCGTCGGCATTGAACACGGCGCCGTCGAATTCGGTGACCGACACCGTATGGTCAGCCCGGTCTTCCAGCTTAACGCTCTTGTTGGACAAGGTGACCAGAACGGCTCGACCGAACCATTGACCCGCTTCTTCAGCCACGGCCGGGGCAGAGGCCGCCGGGACTGCCAAGGCAAGAACAACACAACCACACATCCACGATGAATTGAGATGATACCTCATGGTTTCCTCCCAGATAGGTTGCGGGTTAAACGTTGTCGAGCAAAGACCTCCATGCTTGAGTTTCCAATGTGTCTATTAGACGCGTATCGCCATGCATCAATAGTCCACTGTGCTGACCTACATTCCCGTGCAACGACCAAATCGGCCAGCGCTTCTTGAGCAGGCTCTCCGCCTTGACGCGCGCAGGTAAGCCGCCCTGATACTTCTCGACATAGTCGAGCAGCCGCGCGGTGCCGATCAACCACGTTGCCTGCTTCGGTTCGCCCCTGCGGGCGGCCTCATCATTCCACCGGCAGATAGTTTGACCACAAACTTCGCAAATGGTCGCTGCCTGCGCGGTGGTCAGCAAGCCGCCATTGGCAATCTGATCCATTACGTCGCCTGATGGCGGCTTCCACCCCAAATCATCTGCAGCTGCTGATCGATCATGCGTTCAAAGTAACGGTCTATAGTGCGGATAAATTTCAGGTGGCCAATCCTTAAAGCTCCTGGATCGATCTCGGCACGCGCATTTCTCGCATTTTTTAAGACGCCTGATTTGAATATTCACTAAAAAACCGACGGCGGCTTCCTTAAGCTGATTCCGAAATTTTTAATAAATTCGGACCAGCCTCCCCTCAGCGGCAGGAGGTGTATCATGCATAATCATGACTTCGTGTCTGACGGATTTCTCGCGCTAATCGTAACAGCCCTTGTGATGTTGTGCTCAGGTTGGCTCGTTCTCGCGTTTAGCTAAGGCCCCGGAGCGATCCGAGGCCTTTTTTGTCCATCAGACGTTAGCGGTCTCATACCGAGCTGCAGGTTGGGACGCTCGAGGCTTTTCCTCGATTGGGCTTGCAGGCAATTGCAGTACGGTAGCCCTCTGCCCCGCAGCGAGGTCAGTGACAAGAACGATTGTACCGTTTGAGAATTCCAGCGCGTCGTGATGTTGGTATGGCTTATTGAGGTTTATTTGGCGAAAGCGCGCGAGTCGATCGCCGATGCTCTTGCAAAACATGATGCCATCAGTTTGAGCGTCATTCTCGAATGCTATCTCGGTCCCAGGACGAAGGCAGACCGCGACTTTCGAATCGTCTGGGCTCGCAAAGCCGTGAGTCCCAGTAGAAAAGTTGGTCGAGACCAACGTTTCCGCGACCACCGCGGGTCGTGTCGCGACCGCATGTAAGCTGTAATCGCACATGGATGCGCCTCCTATAAAGCGTCACCCCCAAATCACGAACCTCCAAACCGATTTGGTTGCGAGGTGCGATGATGGGGATCAGTAGATTCCCTATCCCTCCGGGAGTCGACCTAAGAAACATTAATTCGGCGAGCCCCAGAGGCCTAACCGCCCGGACCGCGCGTTGAGGAGCCGATCCCACTGCCGGACCAGCGAATGCTGGTTGTCGAGCATAGCGGGGCCCCACCATGATGGCCCGCATCGGCGTCATGCGGGCGTTGAACCGGAGCACCGCAGCGAGGATAAGGCCGCAATGAAAAATAAGCCTTGCGTTCGTTCAACAGGACGCGCTCAAATCATGGCAATAGAATAATAAAGAGAGGCGTAGTGAGTGGGAGAACGGCGATGGGCGCAATTGGAGCGGTTTTTCAGCCCGAGCTAATCAAATTGATGAGGGCAGTCCTTGACGATGCCACGGCAATACTCCCCGAGGCAAAGCGCACGTCGACGATGAAAGCCGAAATCGCGTCTAACATTCTTGCATGTGCCGCGAAAGGCGAGCGGGACCCGATAGCGCTGAGAATGGCTGCACTCTCGGCCATCGTGGAGTGTACTCACTATTCGCACGATATCTCTCCGGAGCGCAGGTTGGTCTAAAACATAAAAAAGCCGCCCGGGCATGACTCCGTGCGGCTCCTTACGCGACTGCCGGTTTCCCAGTTCCGTCGCTGCTGCCATAATAACCGTCGAGTGGTGCCACGGTTCCGGTGTGTCGCAAGAAAAGCCCGCCGGGCGTGAACCGGCGGGCTACATATCGCGTCGATATCCTCAGCGCTCAGCGTCTCACGGACTAGCAGCGCGGCCGCTACGCGCTCAATTGCTGCCCGGTGATGCCTTACCAACCTTCGGGTTGTCGCTCGCATGCGGGGCTCTCTGCGTTCCCATTGGTCGGGAGTGATGTTGGCGTCGCTGGTCTCGGACATCCAGTCGATCTGATATCTGTCGTCCCTTGCGCAGTTGCCCGATGGCTTGGAACAACTGTTCGCGCGTTGTGTCTGTGGGGAAGTAAAGCCCGCCGGTGCTTTCGGCTGGCATAGGTGTGCTATTCTCAGAAGTAACCTGACCCATGACTTACCTAATAGTTTGGGCCAGGCCTGTCGCGGTGTTCCTAGCACCTCGGCGGGCCGCTTGGTTTTTAAGCAGATTTATGGTACAACCAAATATATGAAAAAATCAAGTGCGGTTGCACCAAAAAGGCGCGGTCGACCTGCTATCAAAGGTGGCAGAGATCCACATATTGCTGCCAGGATGCCGCCCGCCCTGATCGCAGCGGTTGAGGCTTGGGCAGAAACCAACAAAACCAGCCGCTCTGACGCCTTCCGTCGGCTGGTCGAGTTGGGGCTCACTGTAAAGGCGAAACCGAGGCCAACCGGGCGACTTAGCGCCGCTCTCGTTGCGGACTTAGCCGTTGAGGCAATCGACAGCTTGGGGACGAAGGTCAAAGCGCCTGCGCGGCCGGCCGGCAAGCCGGGCCGGAGGTTGCGCGCTCAGGAGCTTGCCACGAAGGCGATCGAAAAGATTATCGATCCCGCGGCGGCCCCTGAAGAACAAGCCCAGCGCAGGCGGCGGCTAACCAAGGGGCCTCCGGAGTTTCGTGAGGCTCGCCTTGATCAGCCGAAGGCGAAGGGGAAGTGAGCACGGCGGGCAACGACGATAAAAGCCCGCTTATCGATCTCGTTAGCTGCATCGTATGCAATCAAACAATGAGGCTCGAAAAAAGCTCCCCCGACGCTGAAGGAATTGACATCATTCAATATCGCTGTGACCTGTGTAACAGAATTGAGCAGGTGCGATTATTGCGCCGAAGTCGAGTTTCGACGGACTGATCCAGCGATTTGCCAACCCCTCAGGATCTGCGCACGGGACGCGCCGACCGCGAAACCATCGATCGAGGGGGTTTGGCGAGGGTCAGCTTCGCCCCGCTTGCAGTATATCGCGCTCGTTCCGGAGGAACGTTTCCCTGGTGCTGCTTGTTGAACATCAGGGGCGTTTGGAGACACAATGCAGGAAGAGTGCAATTCTAGTCCGGATCTGGGATTGGGTACGACTGTGCTAGCGATAATGGGTGCAACTGCGTTGGTAGCTGTTCTCTTTCTATTATCACCATGGAACGTCTCCCACATCGCATCGCAGACAAGTCCGCGGACGTTGTACGTGGCTGTACCAACGCAATAGATGAACAAGAGAGTGGTGCACAAAAAGCCCACGCTAGCGCGGGTCAGCACCAAGGCCGCCGCTTCGGACAGAAAGTCCCGCTGCACATCGCCAAAGTGGCAGCACTCGTTATCGGTGGCCTGATTTGATTTCAGCCGCCCTCTCGGCCTGTTCCCTAGGGAACAGCGCCACGAGAACTTATCCGTCAATGTCGCAATCAGCCGAGGCAATGGTGCCCGGGAGAAAAAGGAACCAGGAGAGCGACATGAAATGGGATTACCAGATTGAGGCAACCGAAATGAGGGACGAGCAGCTTGAGGCTGTAAGCGGCGGCGCCGGTGTCATTACAGGCTTCGGGGTGCGGACAGATCAGCGGATCGCGTTGCAGCAACAGCTTACCGCGGCGTATGCCCGCAACAATCCAACCGACTACTACGGCTACTTTGGCTAACAGTTTGAGTTTTAAGATGCTCGGGAGGCCGCCCCGCTGGCGGCCTCTTTCGATGATCTGGACGCTCAGTGAGGCCGTGAGGCGAGAGACCGAGGAGGAGGATTGGGACTAAGCATTTCCAGTGATTTGCCAGGCCCCTCGGGGCGGCTTTCGCGCGCCTTATCGCTTGCGCGCCCACTCTGGTTGCGGAAAACTCCGGCTGGTCGAGATCTTGGCTGAAGGGCTAAGAAATGACGAAGACACCAGGCAAAGCTGAACCACAGAAGCCGATCAGCAAAGCCGCGCGCGAAGCGCGTAAGGCATTCCGCCAAGTCGACGCCGAAAAGGCAATGACCGAGCACGAGATCGCGCAAAAGGCGTTCTCAAAAAACCGCGAGCGTCTCAAGGCCGAGCGGCTGGAGCGCGAGGCTGCAGCGCCACCGCCCACAAAAGTCCAGCTCAAAGCGAAGAAATGACAGCTCCAAGTCCAGCGAGACGGCGTTGGACCTCCGAAGAGGAGCAGAAGCTTGATGAGCTCCTCGATGCCGGAAAGGAAGCCGCCGAGATAGCTGTTGAACTGAATCGAACACGCCAAGCTGTCTATGCTCGATTGCAACGGCGGTACAGAAAACGAGCAAAGCAGTTCGGCTTGTCCAGCTCCGGCTGAAGATACAGCGCAATCCCGAGTATGCCGCGGCAGTTACGAACCCTAGCGCTGGGGTCGTTTGCCTAGCCGCTACGAGCGCGCTCCAATGGGTCATGCTCGAGCTCACCGCCGCCCTCAGCCGAACGCTCCGACTGCTGGCACATCTTTTATGGTGACGTTCAGGTCGGCACGATCGCGGTCCAGTCAGGGCTGCCGGTCAAGGCCAAGCAATGGAGATGGGACGTCGGCTTCTACCCGGCATCACATCGCGGTCGTTCCCGTAGCGGCTATGCGTCACGTTTCAACGAGGCGCGGGCCGGCTTTGAATCTGCCTGGAAAGCCTATTTCCCGCGATGCACCGAAGGTGACTTCATCGAGTACCGGCGCCAACGCGCCTGGACGGCATGGAAATACGCTATGCACGGTCGCGACGAGCGATAGCGAATTCCGTAGCTAGCCATCGTGGGGCGGCTAACGTGACCGCCGCTTTCGTCCCGCATTAGGTGAGGATTTGACTCGTCTCTGGATGCCGATCAAGCGCATCATCGTGGATCGCTGAGAGATGGGCTGTGGTGCAGCCACTTCGGGCACGTGTTGACCTTCAGACGGCGGCGGCGAAGCCTCGGGCGTCGGTTCGAGGTGTGCTGTAACGGATGCCGGCATAAACTCCGCAGTAGTGGAGGGTGTTTCGGACATCGCCGAGGCTGGAGTTTCGAGTGACAATAGAAACGCCCGGCCCGCGTCGGTAATCTGCCAACCGCCACCATCGACAGTCACGAAATGCGAACCGAAGATACTTAGGCCAGGCGCAAGCGCAGCTAGCCGCTTGGTTCGATCGGTCCAATCGGGGCCACTGGAAATGAGAATAGAAACCTGTCGCGTGAGTTCGGCGAGCGTTGCTCGCCCATCAACTTGACCGGCCAACACCTTCAAAACCGTGATCTGAAAACTCACGTGCAGTCTCGCGCGCGCCCCGGACAAAAACAAAAAGCCGCCTCCGGGACGATCGTGGGCGGCTTTTCGATTACGCAATTACAAGCCCGGTAAGGCGACGATCAGGGTGGCAATTATTGGTGAACAAGAAGTTGACGAATTGAGCTAATCCCAGCTTTTCGGCCGTTAGCAGACTGCAACCGGAACCGGCGCGTTCCGGTCGCCGGCGGGTCTTGCTCTGCCTATGCGACACAGCTCTCAGGATAAAATTAAGCGTCGACTTGAACTTTGGGCGCTCGAAGCCGTCGCTCATCGATGCAGCGATCCTTCACACATCGGGGATCACGTAGTCGTCTTGGTCACGCTGAGAGATCGGCCACAGATCGAGCTACCGTTTAGTACCAGCGTCCTCGGCCGTACCAGCCGCCGCCGCCAAGCAGCAGGACAAGAAGTACAATGATGAGAAGTGTGGTGGTATCCATGCGTCTTACTCCGCCTGCTGCATAATTGCGCAGCTTGGAATTCTAGCTATGACAACGTTTAGCCGGTGGTCTCGGTTCCAAGACCTCGCGGGGCGATGGGGTTACGTTGGGCAGTATTCGCTATTCCGCGACCAGGCATGCGGCGCCATGCGCTGGCGCGCCGCTGCGTAACCTCCGACAAGCGAAACCATCATTGCGAGAAAATCATAATGATCATGAATACAAATACGAGCGCACTCGCGGCGACCCCATAAATTAGATCGCCGCGTTCGCGTTTCGTCATGCTTTTGGATCCCAAAGGTCAGGTCCCGCTCTCCCAAGAGTGGCCATA
Source organism: Bradyrhizobium sp. AUGA SZCCT0177 (assembly GCF_018130125.1). Classification (NCBI taxonomy): domain Bacteria; kingdom Pseudomonadati; phylum Pseudomonadota; class Alphaproteobacteria; order Hyphomicrobiales; family Nitrobacteraceae; genus Bradyrhizobium; species Bradyrhizobium sp. AUGA SZCCT0177. The sequence continues at coordinate 10,769 of NZ_JAFCMA010000051.1, forward strand.
CGACCGGTTGATCGACCGTGAAAGGATGGCTTGAGCTACGGGGTGTTCCGCCCGTTGAACAGCCGCGGCGATTGGGACGCCGTGCGAATGCCCAGCCTAAATCGAGGGTCGCGGCTCTCGCAAGTGGAACTCAAATTGCTCTTGCTCTGTTAGGTATAGGCCGCGCGGCTTCCCAACCATTCAAGGCCGGCGCACCGTACAATTGCCGAGCCAACCCTATGCCCAAGATCCGCGTTTCAATGCCGGAATTGCAGCGTCGAGCGTTGTTAGAAGTTAGAAAGCAGCCGGGCTGTCATAACATCCAGGAAATAGCGATCAATCGTGTTGCAAAGCACGCTGAAAATAACTGGTCGCTCTGTGTGCTCGCAGCGGGCGCGGCAGATGCCAATACCGCCGCGCGCGCGGCGGTTCACGTCCAAACTATTTTGCGCCGGGACTATGATCTGCTGACGGATTGATCTGTAGGTCCATAAAAGGAAGGCGGAGATCAAATGGACCACCGCTTCACATTCTCGATATTCACGATTGAGATCAACGGCAGGCCAACGCTTGCGCTGCAAGCTAAGAGGCACAAGGACGCGGAACGTCTTTGCGAACACGGCCGGTTACGCACAAAGTTGAGTACAATCACGTCTCATGGCACCCCGTTGTGCGATGCCAGCGCCACGATGAAGGTCAGGTTGGCTACTGCTGAAGAAGCAGTTCTTTATCGGCAAGCAACGCAATCGACCGAGCCATCAAGTGACACTAGCATCGTGTATCTTGTGGATCTCGATGGATAGGCCAACTTTGGAGCAAACGTTAGCAGGAAGAAGAAAAAGAGGGCCGAAGCCCTCTTTCAAGATTAGTACCGACGATAGCCCCGATGGTATCCGTAGCCGTGACGTACATAGGGGCGGCGGACGACGTAGGCCCCGCGCCGATACTCGGGCCTTGTGCGGACGCAACCGCGCGGACCGCAGACCACTGCAACGCTCTCGACGTTCGAAGACTGGAACTGTCCCAGGGGGCCAGCGGCATTGCTGAAGCGGTTCCGGTCGAGAACGCTGCGCCACCCAACGTGGCCAGTGCGAGAAGTGCGAATCTAAGTTTCATCAGTTTCCGCCCGTTGAGTATAGTCTCCGCAGGAAGCGTAGAGGGTCCTCTGTGAATGAAGGATGAGTGCGAAGATTAAATCGCGGTAATCAGCCGGCAACTGAAGAGTCCGCTCTTGCTTCAACAGCGCGGACATCTAGGGCGTGACCGGCGGACGACCGCTTTGCTGCGCATTACGGACTCAACTCGGACATCGAGCTCGGTCCGAAGAGTGCCAACATGCGACATCTCGATGTTATTCAATCACCTCGCCAGCTTGCGCGGCCAGGACCCGGCGAGAGCTGATCTATGCGAAGAACCTGCCGCGCAACTCGCCGGCAAGCTGCTTGCGGGGAATTGCGGACGATCTGCGGCAGCGGATGAGGCAAAATAAAACGCCTCTTCCTCGCGCCGCTCCTATTGCAGGAGAATCGGCAGATTGAGCGGGCCGCGGAAACCGAATCCGTGCCAGCGCACGCCCGCGGGATCAGGCAAGGTCATGTTGGGGAAGCGCTCGAACAGCATGGGCAGCAGGATCGCGCCAACGGTTCGCCGCGACAGGTGCGCGCCCGCGCAGTGATGCGGGCCGTTGCCAAAGGCCTGGTGAGGATTGGGCTCACGCAACCCGTAATAGTTTTCGCCATCGTCGAAGACGTCCTCGTCTCGATTGGCCGACGCCTGGATCGTCATAACGGTGTCGCCTTTCGGGATGAAGCAGCCGCGGATCTCCGTGTCCTCCATAACGAGCCGCGAACTCGCCTGGATCGGCGCCACCCACCGCACCCCTTCCTCGAAGGCGGAGCGCCATTTGTCGCCTGCGCGCACGGCGTCAAGCTGATCCGGATTGGTGAGCAGGCCGTAGAGGATCGTCAGCAGGGCGTCGCGCGGCTCGTTGATGCCGCCGCCGATCGCGATCTTCACATTGGCGATCATCTGGCTTTCCGGAATCGGATTCTTCGCGTTCACCATGAAGGAGAGCGCTGAGGAATCCGGTTCGGCCCGCACGCGTTCGGCGTTGGCGCGAATACATTTGTCCATTTCCGCATTGGCGATGTCGGTCGCATCGAAAGGCCCCGGCGTCCAGCCGAAATTGCCGGCGCCGTCGATCAGCGTCTGCGACCATCGCTGCATGTCCTCATCGTTCGCGTCCGGAACGCCCATCGCATGTGCCAGAATCCGTGCGGCAAGCGGTCCTGCGAGACCGGGAAAGAGATCGACCACCTCACCGCGCGGCAGCCGGTCAAGATACGCCGCGGCCAGTTTCGCATACAGCGGCGCCCAGACGGATTCGATCGTCTTCGGCATCAGGGCCGGCATCATCGCCATGCGTTCGGTCCGGTGCTCGTCATGGTCCTTGCGCATCAGCGTATGCGCGAGAAAGGCGCGCTTCATGGGCGTGTTCGGGTCGTCGGAGCTGAACAACGCCGCGTTGTCCTTCACGTATTTGGTGTCGACGGCCTTGGTGAGGAAGGTGCGGCCTACGGATTTGACCCGTAATACGGGTGCTTCGCGTCTCAGGCGCCGGTAGATCGGATAGGGATCGCGCGAGAGCTCTTCGATCGTGATGGTCTCGTCCAGGGGGGCCAGGCACACGGTCGGCATGGGGTGATCCTGTTGGTTGTTGGCCAGCATGTGCCGAGGCGGAGCATATTGGCAGCCGAGAAACAGCGCAATCCGGCATCCGCCGCACCGGCAGGCGCGAAGCCGGCACGCTCCTCCGCCGCGCCGGAACCGAATGAGAGAAGAATTCAGGACCAAGCCTGATTATACCGGGAGAAAAACCGGCATCGACAGGGACAAATCGCGCCGTTGAAGGTAATGCATGCGAGCGACGACAAGCCTGCTCCCTAGCGGATTTGAGGAAGAGGGCGTCACCTTTTGGCTATCCGCGCGAGCGCGTGTTCCGGCAGGCGGCCAGAGTCCGTTGTGGGTCATTTGCGGAAGTTGACGTCCGGGTCGGCGACTTCCGATCTTCCCCTAACAACGGACTTCACTCGTCAGATCCGCTACTTCTGAAAAGTGCCAGGACACCGAGTCGAGGGTTCGCGCGCCGGTCGCCGGCAACGGTTTGAAATAACCCTCTGACCATCGTAGCCGGGCGGCAGGATGAGGTATTTCCCGCCCTCGTAGGGATAGACCTTGGTGAACTTTCTAATCGCATCGGCCACGGGCTTCGGATCGTTGTTCTCCAGGAACGAGCGGCCGAACCATATGACGAGGTTGATCCGGGCGCGGGTCCTATGTCAAAACTTCGAGAAACAATGGGGCCCATCGTTTGCGCGGTGCTCTGCTTAAACATCCCGGTTGCTCAAGCCGGTCCCTGCAGCGAAGACATTGCTCAATTCGAAGCGGCCATACGCCAGTCCGCGGGAAATCCGAACGCGGGATTGACAGCGCCACAGTCGGTTGGCGAGCAACTTGATCGACAGCCAACATCCGATTCTTTGAAACAAGCCCAGGAGCGCTTGCAATCAAAATTCTCAGCGACATTGGCCCGCGCCAAACGGTTTGATGCTAAGGGTGATCGCACAGGCTGCATTCGCGCGCTTTCTGCGGCCAAGCGAATGTATATTCTTTGAAATCAGAATTGAAATTTCTGAGTACGTTGGTGAGGGCCATTCACTTACCGGTGCGCTATTTGCCAGGCAGTTGAAACGGTGCGGCTCGTTCGCCGCCAGCCTCCGACCAGCCAGCCGAAAAGATTGCTGTAAAGCGCATGGTTGATTGCGTCGGGCTCAAATTTCGCCGAGCCCGGACGCTCGTTTACGTTAGGGTGGGCTGGGGATCGTTAATCTAGGTGAGGAATTCTGCAAGCGAGGCGCGCTGACAGGTGTGAATCCCACCGAGGCCGATCGTTTCGTTTGTTCAGGCATCACCGACCCTCTGTCAAAACTGTTGATGGCTCGCTGGTAAGTGCGAGCCGCCAAAGCAATAGCAACTTTCGTCGTTCGATAAGAATCGCCTCAGGGTCCTTGCCGATAGCGGCAGTACTCATCGCCGTTGTCGTATTCGATGCAGATCTTCACGCGCCTCCGAGGGCGATCATCGTCGTAGCTTGGATAGTCCCGGTGTCGGTCCGCACGGTCCCAACCTCGATTGTCGCGGTCGTTTCGATCGCTGTATCGACGCCGATCCATGTCGAGCTCGCGATATTCTTCGCGGTCACTGCGTCGCACTTCCGGACCCATTTCACGGTCATCGCGGCTCATACGGTCGCCGTCACCCCGGCGCATCCGCCAGTCCCGACCCATTTCCCGCTCCTCGATCTTGGGTTGGGCCCGGTCGGTGCGTTGATCTCGCGGTTGCTGGGCATTCTGGTCGGACGGGGCGGGTTGAGTAGGCACGCTTTGCGGCGACGAAATCGGCGGCTTCCCTTCGCCCTGGGCAAAGGAGGGCAGGCTCGATGAGGCCAATAAGAGGCTGGCGAGGACAACAACGCGCATGTATTTTCCTCCGGTGAAGTGGCCACCAGTAACGATTTCCTGATGGATTGGTTCACCTCAAAGGTAGCTATTCGGGACGCGCTGACTGCAGCCTATAGAGGATGTTAGGCAGGCGTCGCTTATTGATACTGTTGATGTTAAACGTCGCGACCCACGGCGACGGCCTGCGCGACCCGAATATAGTCAAGCAGCGGCGCGCCGGCGTCCTGATGGTCGACGAGCTTGACCACATTTGGCTCCAGGTCCGGCGGAACAGAAACGACGGGCCTGGCAAAGCCGCGGGTTTGAGCACCGGCTGGTTCGGTGTGTGCCCATGCGTGCCTGCCCGCTAGTTCCTCCATTAACTGTTCCGGTGAGCAATTTTGACCACTACGTCGGCTGCCGGACATGCCAGATTATCCCGATCACCGCTCCGCCTTCGGCTTCCATCGGTGACTGAGAGTGTTGCGCTCCCGCCTGACCAAAAGGGATGCATCACATGCCCCAACCTCATACCCGTCCTGAACCGTCGCTGATCCCATTTGAGCGGCCCCGCTGCCCCCAATGTTCCAAACGAATGATGCTGACCATGATCAGCCCAGCGTCTGACCGCGATGACAGCCGGACCTTTGAGTGCGCCAATTGCAATCACACGATGACGCGCACCGTCGCGCGAGATCCGATGTCGGATAAGTCGGGCTGGCAATCCAGCAACCTCAAAGCCCCGGAGTGAGGCTGTGCGGCGCCGCCTTGTCAACCCCAGCACGACACTTGAAGAACGCCTGATTAATTTGGCACGACGGGTCCGGTCAGATGTGGAGACGCTTGCGCCATGCAGCGAGCGGGACGAATTAGTCCAGAAGCTTCGCCAGATTGAAACGGCACTTGATATGAGCGAGTTCCTGCTGTCCTCTGGCTCCAATCGCTAGTTTGGCCGCCTCAGTTTGGCGGCCTTTTTCATTTCGCGAGCCGCAGAAATGCGGCCCTATCAGGGGCCGGGAGGCTGCGCTGGGGGCCGCCCATTCCAACCGCAACGCTGAAAAAAAAGCGCCAACGGCGAGTAAAGTTAACGCAACTTGGTTGGATCGTTCCCCGAACTACTTTGGAGTACTTCCGCGCTCCAGAGCTTACGCCCTCATTGGAACCTGAGCCGAGATAGAAGTTCAAACGTCATTCTAAGTGGTTTTTTGTCACGGAGTGCATTGTGAGTGACACGCAAGAATTTAGCAGGCTGGTGGTCGGCGCTCGCTTCAAGATGAGTGAACTCGGAGCCACTCGATGCCGCTCGCTGGCCGGCAAGACTGGGATCGTGGTCGAGGTTTTCCGAAGCAATACAGGCGTCACCGTTCTGTTCGATGGTGCCAACAGACCAACTTGCCTGCACCGTGATTTTATCACCCCGATCTCGCGATGACGCATTGGCCGGACTTTACCCGGTTATGAGAGAAGGTGTTGTGGCGGTGGCGCGGGCGCCTTCCATCCCCCCGCGCGTCACGGCCTCGGCGTCCCGGTCCGGAGATTGCTGTGAAAATGTCCAAAATTTTCCGGGCTTTGTGCCGGGTAAGACTACGGGCCCTGACTTTTCATTATCCACTTAGTCGTTGGTCCCTTTTAACTTTTTAGGTGGCCCTTTTTGGTCCACGCCAGCGCCGCGTTCTTGCCGCGGTCTGTTCGTCCCCCGAAGGGGGTAGTCCGGAACAGAAACGGCGATTGCAAAGAGGGAACGCCTTACCGCGCGCCAAGGGATTTAGACCGTAGTTTTAAAATTCGAAGCCGCAGGCGGCCTCTAAGCTGCGCCCGCATTTACTTCCTTGCGACGGCCGATCACACTTCAATTACCCCGGGTGCTGACCCGAGTCTTCAGAACAACCTCGCCGTCGGGAATGCCAAGGGCATCGAATACAGTGGACTGTATGGGCACCCGCGCTTCAATTGTGTTGCCCCGCGCCGCCGCAAGATGGCGCCGAACGGCCTCTGCGGCATGGTGCCTGTCCGCAACGCGGGCGTAGTAGGTTTTGGAAGACTCAAAGTCATCCGACGGGCTCTCCTTCACATTGACAGCCCAGCCACTCGACATCAAACTACTTCCTCACGATCCGCGCAGCGCGCCGATGGTCGTTAGATCAAACCTCAATTACGGGATGATGTTCCAGGCACTGCCGAGCTTCCTACTCCGCCGCGGCGACCACCTTCTCGACGGCACGCACCGGCGATAAGCATCGCAGATTTGAACAGCGCTGATAGGATGGCGACCAGCCAAACTTGGCTTTAATGCATCTTCACCCGGAGACGCATGGGGCTATCTGATCCTAAGCCTCCAGCTTCGAGGTAGCGTGGAAGGATTACCTGCCGCGATGCACTGGACAATCTGGCATATCCGGAAACCGATATACTGGTCAAAACACCTCAACGGGTGGGCATTAATCCGCGTCGCACTGTAATTCGATGGAACGTTGAACTGCTCAGCATGTTGGCTCTTCAATCATGACCGTTTTGGTCAATAATAATCTTTGGAGTGCTGAAATGACCAAACGTAAAGCGCCAACGGCGTCAAAGCCCGCCCGCAGTTCGAAAGTAACCGCGAAGGCCCAACGGGCCAATTCGGCTGTTATTAGAAGCTCTAAACCCAGCCGCGTGCGCTCGGTTGCAGCCGACCCGATTAGATTGTCCCCCAAGGGTCATGCCCCGAAACAAACGGCTGCCATTCTTGAGAGTCCGGCGATGGCACTGCAGGACTCCGTCAAACAGATCATGAGCGAAACGGAATTAAAGAAAGGTTTTGATTTTTCTTCAGCCACGGCAACAGCGCGGGCGTATCAAGCAAAGCTGTTGGAAATGGCACAAGCCAACATGCAATTTGCGCTTGAATTCGGACCGAGGCTTGCGTCGATCAGGTCGCCCTTTCAGTTAATCCGCGTAATTGAAGAGCTCACAAAAGAGCGGATCGCAATGTTCCGCAAGTTCTCGAATGAAATGGTTGAACTAAGTATTAAGCGATGAAGTCCCAAAGGCCACTTATCCGAGCAGCGACACTTCCATCTTTACGGACATATAAGTAGAGGACGGTGGATGTTCGATTAATGATGTGGCAGTCAATCGCGTAATCGCGTTGCGAATGATGCTTTGAACTCACGTCATCAATGGAAACGTGAGCGAGGTTGCCCTCCCCCTATCGCTGCTTTCCTGATCCACTGCGCCGCCGATCTGACGTGCAAGCGAGGCAATCAATTTGAGGCCAGATCCGTTTTCGTTAAGATTCTGGATGCCGCGGCCGTTGTCGGATACCGTCAAACGGGCCTCACCATTGCCGATACCCTACCAGGCGCACCCTTATCCTACCGCCCTCCGGGCCGAATGCATGCTTGATACTGTACATCGCAGTCTCATTTAAAATGAGGATCAATGCAGATTGGCCGCCGGCTTTAGCTGGCCGCAATGCTTCACATGAGGGTAGTCGTCTTAATATCAATTGCCGAAAGGCCGCTCGTCGCTGGTCGTCAAGGAAGCGAATGCCCGAGGAAAAAGCGCAATATTTCCCTCGTTGCGTCCGGTCCCCGCGGATCGGTGTACGAGCCCGCAGGACTACCGCCCGACCAAGCGTGGGCAGCGCCATGGATATTCCAATACTCCAGGATTTCGCGTCCGCCCGCGTCGGTGTGGGTCGTGCGGGTGTACTCATGCCCTCCAGGTATCTGCCCGCGATGCACCGTTTTTTGCGTGCTCGTTGTACCTATGGCCTGTTCAAGAACTTGACCGCCATTGTTTGGATGCACGGTGGTGTCGCGGTCACCGTGAAAAATAACTGCCGGTACAGACGGCCCGTTGCCGGAAATGCCCCTGCGACCGGATCCGCCGCCTTGCCGCATCGCGGCAAATGCGGAGGGCATGTCAGTAGCGGCCCCGCAGGCGAGGCCGGAATGGATCCCTACCGCCGCATACAGATCGCTGTACGTTGCTCCCATGATAGCTGCAGCGGCCCCTCCGGCCGACAGTCCGGCGACATAGACGCGTTTTGGATCGACCGAATAATCGCGCATGACCTGGCGGGTAATGCCCGCGATAAGCGAGGGCTCACCGCCGCCGCGTTGCTGGTCGCCTGCGCGAAACCAGTTCCAGCACTTCGATTGGTTGGCGTCGCTGCGCTGGGCCGGATAGACCACGAAACAGGTTTGTTCTTCTGCGATGAAGTTCATTCTCGTACCGGCAGCGAAATCATCCGGCGACTGGGTGCAGCCGTGAAGCATCACGACCAAGGGAATCGGCTGCCCCTGATAGCCACTAGGGACGAAGAGCTTGTAAGCTCGGCTTCCCGCCGGATTGCTGTAAGCGGCTTCGATGAAATTCGTCCCGTCCGGCGCGATTTCCGATGTCGACGGCGGGGTGCGCTTCACGCCTCGCATTCCGAGCCAGGAGCCATCCTTTGCTCGATCGAGTAACGGCCGAAGCCCGCGCGGTGGAGCGGAAGGGGCCCGCGCCAAGTGCGCGCTATCGGTCTCTTCGACGTCATTGACCTTCGCATCGATGGTAAGCGGCTCGCGGCCTGTAAGAGGGATGCGCCCCGCCGTGCGCCATATCGCGTCCGGCGTGCGTTTGCCGCCGAGCATACGCTGAAGTAGCGCCGTGGCCTCCGCGAGTTGGCCCGCATGCGTCAGCCGTGTGGCTTCGCGAATCGTGTCCTGATCCAGCATCGAATTTACCCTATTCTGTCGGCGAGAGCGGCCTTGACCGCCGGACTGGCGTGCAAAGCTCCGAGCACGGAGACTGAGCCAATGGTGGCGCGGGCGAGATCGGCAGTGACGTCTTGGGCGATGCTGGCAAGGCCCAGAACATTGATGTGCACCATCTCGCCGGCCCGCCGCGCCGCTTCGAGATCCGCTCGGCTGTAATTCCTCAGACCGAGCTCCAGGCTTTTTCGGGCCGCGGACTGTTTGACTACGTCTGCGTGCCGTTCGAGTTGGTTACGGATCGCTGTTCGGATAAAATCAGTGCGGTTCGAATAGAAACCTTCCTGCACCATCAAATCCACGTGCCCAAGATCGACATACCCGAGATTGATCGTGATTTTTTCGGTCTCGGCAGGCTTTGGTCGCAGTTCGTGGACATTAGGGGGCATTTCTCACCATCCATATACCATCTGTATGGATGGTATATGGATGGCGAGAGCCGGTATTCAAGGGCGCGCCGGCTGAATGATTGTGCGCCGTCGCCCCCGACCATCGGCAATGGTTTGGGCATTGCGGTGACGGCCGCATTTGTGGCTCGCAGTCCGCTGTCTGACTCAAGATTGGTCTGCTCTGCGAGCCATAAGCGGTTGTGTCCGGAAGATCCGCTTTTCCAGACGGACTCGCCTTCCGTCGATATGCCCGGAACTATGGATGGGCTGGGACTCGCTCACGTGCGCGCGCGGCATATAAAGCTTTATCGTCGTCCCTTCGCCGACGACGCCTGGCACATTAGCGCCGGATCCGCGATCATCGACGGCGAAATCGTCGTTCCGGCCGCCGACGGCACCACGGATTTTTCGGTCCTGCAAAACGAAGTGAAGGGCAAGTCGACGCGCATCGTGATGGTTGCCTTCGACCTGCTCTATCTCAATGGCTACGACCTGCGAAAATTGCCGCTGATCGAGCGTAAAGCGCCGCCGGGCTATCCATTTCGATCCCCGCGGCGTGGCAAATATCGATCGCATGATTCAACCGGGTTTTGCCCTTGATTTCGGATGTTTCGAGCTTTCCTTTGAATCTGATTTGATCACACTCAATTCTCCGTTTGCCTCCAGACAAGCCTCTCGAACCTCGGCGAGTTCAGAAACTCCTTGTTGTCGCAACTGACCCCTTAGCTCTTCTTCGGTGATAAACTCCTGGCGCATATTACGGCGATTCATCTTGCCATTTTTTATAAGCGGAAGCGGCGGGGGAGATAAAAGCCGCTCAAATATTTTGAAGCGGTAGCTGATCCAATTAAGGAACAGGTTCCAGAATACGATAGTGAGGACCAGAACTACACCCTCTGTAATAGACTTATATTCTTTGGCAAATCCGTTTTGTGCAGCGTCGGCTATCACGACAATAACAAGTATGTCGGCAATCCCAATGGTTGAGGTCTGACGCACCATCACAAACCGTAAGATAATGAAAAGCGACAGGTACATCACCGTGCCCCTCAACATCATCTCCGCAACGGAATGGGTCGGAATTATCAGCTCCGCCCATTCGATTAACAGTAATTTGTCCAAGTTTTCCTCGCATTAGAGCCTGAACTGCCGCTTGCCAGCCTTCGTCCCATGGACCGCAAATCAAATCTCAAGAGATCGACCCTGTCCGGTCGACCGCACGCGTTGCTATCGAAGCTCGTTCAAAGGGTTGCTTAACATCAACTGATCCAAATCTTTCGAGCGTTGTACGGTGATTGACGACGATCAGAGGAAATCGAAGCAGCAGAGCGACCGCCTGCTTCCAGTACCAGCAGTCGGCGGTCATACTCATCGGTCCAAGGTTGGTTCTTGTTCTCGGTCATCGTATCAACCGACGCGGTTTGCGAGTTGCCCCAGCCTTGCTAGTTGGCGTCGCGGTTCTCTTTCACATAAAGGTCTTTTGTCGCCTGATCGGTCATTCGCTTTTCCGCGCTGGTGCGGCTGCGGGTGCGTAGGATTCCGTAAGCGATAGCAATACCCAGAACAACAGCACCGCCAAGCCATAGCGCTACCGGGAGATGCGAACCAGTCTCAACCGGTAATCCTTGAGCCACGGCATGATCCGGTAAGTAAAGCAAGAAAAGCGACCCGAAGATGCCCGTGGCTGTGCCGGATAGGTAGGTAGCCGCTACGCCGCGAGGCAAAATCTCCATCTGCAAATCCTCCGTTAAGGAGTCTAAATCCCCGACGACGTCGAACGTTCCTGTACGCGTCTTTATGCGCTGGCACCTCCAATTGCCCGATTCGCAATTTAGGAACAGGATCGGCCTCGCGTGTATTGGCGACCGGGTAAAGCTGACGATCGAACGGGCCGGCGTTGCCCGCACAGCGACCGTGGCTATGGGTCCGACAACCGAACCATTGACAAGTTCCGCGATCAGAAAACGATGCCTGTTCAGTGCGTAAATCGGCGCAGCCGGTGGGCATGGGGACCGGACAACAAACGCTTCTTGGATAACTCACGTGGCGCCAATCCAGCCTGATCCTGCATTCCCGTTACAGTCACGAACCGGAACAACTGGATGGTCTGAGGATTCATCCCTGACGAGGAGATTTCCGGTGCTGATGACTGACACGCCAAGGCCACCGACCCGCACACTTCAGGGATGGGCTATCAAAGTGCTGCAGGAAGTCGGCGCTAAGCGCCGAGTGAAATTCTCGGAAAGCGGCGCCTTGCTCATGGGGAAGTTGTTTGACGACAAGGGCCACCGCATGGGTCCAAGCTTTTCCAGCAAGAACGGCGTACGGTATCACTTTTACGTCAGCACCGCGCTGCGCGGACGCAAACAAAACGCCGGCTCAGTCACGCGGGTCTCAGCGCCGGAGATTGTGCAACTCGTCGAAGCCGCGCTCAGCGAAAAACTCCAAGCGCCGCGGGAGGAAATGCTGGATCATGTCGAACGTATCATGGTTTCGGCGGATCGGATTCGGGTGACGCTGCTGAAAGTCTACAAAAGAAGAGGTCCGATCGACATCCCCTGGATGGCAAGGTTGAAGGGGATCGCGCAAGTCCGGCTTGCTCCAGAGAACAAACCGGACCAAAAGCTCTTGAAGTCAATTGTCCGGGCTCACGCGTGGCTCGGCGATCTGTCGGAGGGCCGCTATACTTCCGTTGAAGAGTTGGCTGCTGCTGCCAATCTCCACCCGAAAGTCATCCGGCAGGGACTTAGACTGGCGTTCCTTGCGCCCGCCGCGTTAGAGGTCGTTCTGCGTGGCGATGCAGTCCAGCTGAAGCTGATCCCAAAGCTCCTTCCCTTGTCATGGCGTGAGCAAAGCTCGTCGATGGCCTGAGTTCAAATATAATAGAACCTTCGGGCCGCCATTGGACCAAATGTATTCCGGCGGTTCTCGCGGCAAACTCTATCCCGAACTAACATCCTCCTAAATTGATGCCGGGATGCCCAACAATATTTACAAGTTTCGTCGAAAGAAGTGGGCCGACCCGAAGCGGTTCAAACTGATGACTGACTTCCGCATCGGCTGGAATGATCGGGCGGTCGCGATCATTAATCGCAATGGAGCCGGATCGCTGGAGTGACGTCAGGAATCACACGGGGGTGATAAATTCAGCTTTCTTAGGAGTGGATCCAGCCCGTCAGAACGACACCGCTTAACCTCACTAACCTGCTTCGGAGGCTTATCAGCGGCGCGCTTCTTTGATTGCTTTGTGATCTTGGCTCTATTGCTTGCGGCCTTGGCATTAAGATCAAGCGGATCGTGCCAATGACGAGGAGTAATGCCGCGATGCGGGGAAATGGCAGCCTGCTTTGGAGCTGGTGGTTGCAGATCGGCTTGGCCTTGTTCGCTAAGCTGAACATACACAACATCGACCCTCTCAGAGGCAGCCGACGTGTCCTGATTGATTACAAGCGGCATTCGATCGGCCTTGTTCCCAGCCACCACGGGCATGACAACTTCAGGCGCGGGCGGCGGCGCCGATTTCTTCGCAGCTGCAGCAATAGCACCTAGTGCAGCTAGGCAAACCACTCCAAGCGCGACCGCTCTAATCACGTGGGAAGCCCCCTGTGCAGAGAGGCTCCCAGCGTTGTGATCAAATTGGTTTAGAATAAGGCCGCTCGGCCCAATGTCACTGACCTAGGCGCTGGCGTCGGCCGTCTCTCCGGCGGTGACGCATCCGGCGATGCTTCGTACCCGCGGGCTGGAGCGGAGGTAGTGCAGCCGTAGGTCGGACAAGTAAAACAACGGCTCCGCTCGGCTCTCGATCGAGGCAAGCAAAGCTCGGCCAGCTTCGGTGATCTGCCAGCCGGACTTGTCACGCAAGACAAATGCTTGGGTAAAGATTTCGAGGCCGGGCGCACGCGCCGCCCAACGTTTTGTCCGATTAGTCCAGTCTGGGCCACTGGAAATGAGCATGGCCACCTCAGCTCTACCAGAGTGAAGCGCGTCCTTCTGGATATCCGGCCAACACCTTGAGAACGTAATCTGAAAACTCACACCGCCCCCGACGTGCTCGGTCAACTTCAGCTTGAGAGGCCGCGAATTCATAAACCATCAGCGCTGGTCAACTTTGGCCCGCCGTCTCGGATGCGGGGCGCCTTCGCCCCATCGAATGTTATGGAACGGTCTAGCCAACTACTCGTCCAGCAACTCAAGGAAGTCGCTTATTCGGTCGAACGGCTTCGCATTGCGATTGCCGATATAGACCACGCGGTCGCCTTCGCGCTGCAGCGACTTCGCTCTCGACTTGCGAAGTCGACCAGGGAGGAACGTCGCCGCAACAGCCTCGGGGCCGACGTCGAGCCTCATAATGCCGCGCCGCTTGCAATCGAGCCTGAGCCTTGCGGCCGCGAAAAACTCGCGCGCTTCCGGCGGCAGCCTGCCGAAACGACGTGCGGTTTCGTCCTCCAAATCCTCGAGATCATCCTCTGTGCGACATCTGGCAATACGGCCATAGATTTCCAGGCGAACAGCGTCCGACTGTACGTAGCCCGTGGGCAGCATGTCGGCGATCGGCAGGTTCAGATCAGGCACCCACAGTTCGGCGCCACCGTCGGCGCCCTTCTCCGACGCCCGCTTGAGAAGATGGCTATAGAGCATTGGCCCGAATACCTGCAGATGGCCAGACTGCTGTTCGGAGAACAGGTCTCCTGCGCCCCGCAGATCCAGATCACGCTCGCTGATGGCAAAGCCGGCGCCGGGCTTGCTGAACTGCTCCAGCACGGCCAAACGCTTCTCGGATTGTTCGGAGTTCGACTCGTTTAACAAATACGCGAAAGCACGCGTGCCGCCTCGTCCGACGCGGCCTCTTAGCTGATGAAGCTGCGACAGACCAAACTTCTCCGGCCAGCAGATGACGATGGTGTTCGCCCGGGGGATGTCGAGGCCGCTCTCCACGATATTGGTCGCGAGGAGCACGTCCGCTTCACCTTCGACGAAGCTCATCATTCGATCGTCGATATCCTCAGCAGGCAAGCGGCCATGGAGACATACGATGCGAAGGTCTGGAGCCGTCAACTTCACCCTTGCCAGCATCGGCTCCAGATCCTGGATACGGGGGCAAATCAGAAAACTCTGCCCGTGGCGTCTTTGCTCACGCAGCAAAGCCGCGGCGATCGCGGCGTCCGACAGCGGAGCAACCCTGGTGACGATAGGCAGCCGGTGAACCGGCGGAGTCGCAATAATGCTCAGGTCCCGGAATCCTGCAAGACCCGCCGCCAGCGTGCGCGGTATCGGCGTGGCGCTCATCCAAAGGGCATGAACGCCCTTCGCAAGGCCTGAAAGTTTCGCCTTCTCCGCCGCGCCAAAATGCTGCTCCTCGTCGATGATGACGAGGCCGAGGTCGGCAAATTTCACGTCGGTCGAGGCGAGAGCCTGTGTGCCGACAACGACTTTCAGTTTGCCGCGGCGGAGTTTTTCCTTCGTATCTCGTATCTCCGCTGCCGTTGCTGCCCGCGACAAATTCGCCACTTCTATCCCGAGCGGGCCGAACCGCTTGCGAAACGTCTCGACATGCTGTCTGGCGAGGACCGTGGTCGGAACCGCAACAGCGACCTGTTTTCCCGAGAGCGAGACAGCCGCCGCCGCCCGCAAGGCGACCTCGGTCTTGCCGAAGCCGACATCACCGCAGACCACCCGGTCCATCGGGTGACCGGCCGCCAGATCGTCCAGCACGTCCCGGATCGCCTTGGCCTGATCAACCGTCGTGAACCAGGGAAAGCGCGCGACGAATCTTTCATAGGCCGCCCCCGGAGCAACCAGCTTGGGAGCACGCCGGCGCCGTCGTTGGGCGATATGTTTCGCAAGCTGTTTGGCCGCTGCTTCGATTTCCTGCTCGGCCTCGCCACGCCTGTTCCACCACGTGCTGCCATCGGCCTTGTCTAACGTGAGCTTACCGGGCTCTACAGCGTAGGGCCAAATCAGGGCGAGATCGGCAGGCGGAACAAGCGCAGCATCATCCCCGGCGAATTCGAGCCTGATCATCTCGCGGTTTGTACCGTTCCCCATGTCGATGGTCTGCAAACGATCAAGCAAAGCCAGGCCACGCTGGAGATGAACGACGGCCGCGCCGCGCTCGGGAATATCCGGGTGATTGAAGGCAACTGTCCAGGCTTTGGCCATCGGTTGCGGATGATGGGCACGGCTACCGAGCACGTCAGACGCGGTCACAACCAAGGTCTGCTTTTTCCCGGGAGCGAAAAAGCCCGCGTCGAAGTCGGCCAACAGCGCGCCCTCGCGTCTTCTGGCCTCCACCGCCTCGTCCCAGTTGGCGAAACGCTCCGCCCTGACCCCACTCATGCGCTCCATCGCACGCAGATCGTCTTCGACCGCGGCGACGAAGAGCAAACGAGATCCGGCGCGTTCCGCACGGGCCACGAACGCGCGAAGCGCTTTCCTCGGTGCCGCGACCTTCGAGAAGTCGGGCGTGGCCACAAACGCCGCCTTGGCAGGAAGCACACTCGTGCGCTTCTTCAGCTTCTTCCAGTCCCCTCGCCCCAGATATTCGCGTTCCGAATCCCTGCGGCCGGCCGCCTCCTCGATCGTACTCAGCCAGCTGTCAGCGTGAACAGGTACTTTTGCATCCGCGAACCATCGTGCGCGATCGCAATAGTCCGGGAAGGTAGCCCGCTGCGCCCGGTTGCCGCCCAGCGCGAGGCGTTCCGACATCGGATCGACAATCAGTTCCTTGAGATCGGATATGACGTCATGCTCATTCGGGTCGACGGCAACAATTCTGCGAATCGAACCGCCGGAATGCTCGATCCGGTACGGCCCGAGAGCACCGGCCGGGAAGATCTCGAATGTCGCGCCGTGAAAGAGCGCGGCGCCCGGATATTCAGCCTCTTCGTCGAGATCGTAGCCCAATTCCTCAATGCGTGCCTCGAGGTCCTGCTCGGCATACGGCGCTAGCACCTTGAGGCTTAGACTGATGCGGGACCAACTCGCCGGCAAAGGCAGCCGCTCCATGATCGCCTCTGCCGTCGAGACGAGCAGAATCGGCTTCCTTCTTCTGGCAAGACGGCGCAAGACCGAACTCCGCCTGCCTGCGATCTCGCGCGACGGTTCCAGCCCATCGAACGGCAATGTATTCAATCTGGGGAATACGAGAACATCGAGCGATGGATCGAGTGCATGGACGATACCGCCGAGCCGCTCGGCCCTGTTCTCGTCTTCAGCGAGAAACACCAACCCATCACGACCGGACTTTTTCCACTGCTCGCGAAGATGGAGCGCCAACATGCCGAGGGGCGAGGACGTCGAAATCGTGGAAATCGCGGCTTTTCTGCCTTTGTTGGTCACGCTTTTCCTGGTCGCACCGCGGGCGCTGACCTTCTTGCTTTTTTTCACGAGACTTCCATCGTCATTCAAGAACGTAGCTGCTGCGAATTGCCGGCAAAATACAAGTTATTTACTTTCCACGCTTCCCTGGATTGCGGCGCTTGACCCGCTTTCCAAGGGACAGCAACGTGA
The DNA here is from genome assembly GCF_018130125.1 of Bradyrhizobium sp. AUGA SZCCT0177. Lineage (NCBI taxonomy): Bacteria > Pseudomonadati > Pseudomonadota > Alphaproteobacteria > Hyphomicrobiales > Nitrobacteraceae > Bradyrhizobium > Bradyrhizobium sp. AUGA SZCCT0177. The sequence goes on from NZ_JAFCMA010000051.1 coordinate 27,887, forward strand.
GAGGCGCCTTTGAATACAGAACGGATGGCCCGGCGTTTGGCGGCGGTGCTGGCGACAAATGTTGCTGGTTATAGCCTATGCCACACCGAAAACTTGGCCACCAAGTCGGCGGCCACAACAGCGTGGCTTCAAATCTGATGGCCTTACAAGCCGCTGGGTTCACTTGACATAGTTTCTGGATGTGAACGCCGGAACGAAGCCGTACGTAGATCAGATAGTCCTTACCGCTAACAGTATTTTCGATGAACGCTACGTTGTCGGCGAGCGTGACCTGCAACGTATTTATCGCAGGGCTTGGCAAGGGTGACTTCCTCGCATGACGACGGGCAAGAAATGCCCCCTAATGCTGATCCTCCACTATCGCGTGGGTATGCGGATGCTCATGGCTAGACCTGCCGCTCCATTGCGAGAAAAATCGCAAAACCGAACTTCCGCGACGGCGGCTATGGAGTGTCAGTTTCGGTGGCTGCGAGATAGGACTTGAATCTATGATCTTAAGCTTAGGCCTGACGAGTTGAGCCAAGCTGCCCACGCTGAACTGCGTTCAAACTGATACGCTTTTGTTAGAAGGCTTATCAGTCCAAAAACAGACTACTTCGATCGCGCAGCAGTCTTGGCGAAAGACTCCACAATCCCTGGCAGTCGGGGGAGAGAACTGGTCTAGGAGGAGGGCCACGGAGGTCGGGCGGCAGTGGTGATCGAACAGGTCTCCGCCGATAGTCTCCGCAAAACGCGAATATTCGCGGATACGGCCGGAGACTTTCGGCGATTTCGCCACTGGGATTGGGAAATCGGGAGCCTGGAGACAAGATCGAATGCGCGAAAAGCCCGGATTTCCGGCCCATTCTGGCGGCTCTTCGGGAGCCCGGCCGAACGCCGGAATGGGTGGCTGGGGCGGGAGGGATCGAACCTCCGTAGCACCCCCATTTAACCCTTTGAAAAAACTTGATTTTCACGCTCCGTTGCTGAGGCTGTAATACACTCCTGTGAGACAGCGCGCAAGCTGCGTCGCCACTCGATTGTCTACGCCCGTTGCACCCAGCTTGTCGTCCTTAAATGCCGTCGGCTGTACGATCTGGCATGGCGTGAGGGACTCGAACTCCGATCCGAAGTTCTTGGTTGAATATTCCGCTTCGAACCGGAGACGCGAATGCGACGCCGCAGTCGGCACGAGGGATCTGCAGGCAATGTCTCCTCAAGCCCGTGGGCTCATATGATATGGGCACCATCGTCACGCGCTGACCGTCGTCGCCATGCGTGCCGGCGGCCCGAAAGCTTCACGTTTGGCTCTTGCCCAACACAACGATACAAGTGGGGGGTAGTAACGTGGGGCGTCGGCGAGGACCCGCCTACAGCGGCGCCGATTCTCGACTATGAGGGAATGACCTTTGTCTGGATCGCAGACCCATCACATGCCGGAGCGCAGGCGGCGGCTGCCGCCACGTGATCCTAGGTGGATTCGGGGCCAGCTAGCAGACGCCACCGCCGCGCGACGGCTTAAGGGCCCGCCCTCTGCCGGCGCCTCCTCAGAAGTCTTGTATGGCAGCGGGCCGACCTCCGCGCCGCATGAGGAAGTATCTGGGTATTGGTGGGCAGACGACCGCGCGCTTCACGAAGCGCAGTTCGATAGGAACTGCAGCCTCGAAGAAACCAGCGGCCGTACGGGGGAGAGCACTCCAGGCGATCCTCCGGCGCAGTTCGAAATCGAACCTTTTCCCCAGCCGGGGCCAAGACCAACATGTCCTTCCCCCACGGGACCCGACCCAAGCCGCATCCGCGCAGTCCTGGAAGCGCTCGACAGGGATATCGAACGACGGCGCCTGTATCGCGCAGATGGACGCCCCGCCGGAGAGGCATCTGAAACCGCCGGCGCCGATGGTGAACAGACCCTCCTCCTTGGATTCACAGTTCGGCAGGACGCGCTGGCCCAGCGCGCACGCCAGTTGCTGGCCCGCTACAGGCGCGAGATCAGTTCTTCGCTCAGGCAAGAAGACGTCGATCCGCTTCAGTTCGCGGTATGGCTTCAGTCACTCCGGCCATTCTTGCAGGGGTCGTCGTGGCGCGTATATCGCAACGCCGCCGTGGCGGCAGTCCAAATCCTGCCGCATGAGAACCAGAGCGCTGCTGTGACGATGCTGGCCGAAGACGGTCGTCGACGCGCTGTCCATGCACGGCAGGTCGACGGACGAACCCTCCGCAAGGAGGGCAACGGCATCAGGCCGACCCGCGCCACGCGGATCGCCTACTCCGACTACGAAAAACTGGTGCGCTTGCTTCCGACGATCTCGCGAGCTCCAGCGACTGATTGGCTTCGCGATTGGCTCATCGCCGGCGTCAGCTGCGGCCTGCTTCCGGCCGAGTGGCCGCTCGCCGAACTGGAGGAAAAGCAGCTCGGCGGAGGTGAGCTCAAGATCTGGCTGCACGTCGTCAATCCTGCCCAGAGGCACGAACCGAACCGCCTGACCTATCGCACTCTTGAAATTTCCGGCTATCAGCCGGAGACGGTGGCAGCGATCCGGCGCATGATAACAAACTCCCGAACATGGGCCATCGATGGCAAGATCCAGGAACGACGCTCAGACTGTGCGCAACTGCTTTACGAGGCGTGCGATGCGCTTTTCCCGTCCCGCAAGATCAAGTTTTCGTTGTTCACCTTCCGTCACCAGTTCATCGCAAACATGAAAAGCCTCATGGCTCGAGCCGAGGTGATCGCGATGGTTGGTGATGTCGACGTCGATGACGACAGGGAATACTACACCAAACGTCGTGCAGCCTGGATCAAGTCCGATATCAAAAACGTGGCAACGCCTATTGAGGAATACGTTCGGCAGGTCGAAAGGTCGGTTCGTCTGGTTGAAGATCGCAAGACCGTGATGCGACCAGTGACCAAGCGCCGGCGGAACGATGAGGAGAACTTCTAGCCAAGGAGCCTTTGTCTCGATCGATATCAAGATGAGAAGATTCTGAAAATCGAGCGCGCCGATTAGGAGGAGCACCGCAGCGGCGAGAAGCAGCAGCGGCGGCACATTGACGGCCCTCCCGGCGAGGTATTGGGCACGGAGGATTTCTTCGTCTGATCTTCGACGGGTCATGGGCGCACGGTCTCCGCGTGGCGGCCCGACCATCGCTTGACCTGTCACTGCCACATGCAGCGAGCACCCGAGTGCCGTTCTACACGCCACCCAAAAGAAAGCAATGTGTGCCCGAGGCCTTATGTCCGCTCTGGGTCAAACTGAGAAGTCCGGGTTGGCCACCGGAAAGTCGGCTTTGCCTTCAAGAACGGACATCGACAGACCGGTCCCGTTGGTCTGGTTCGTGCCATCAACGGAAGTCGGTCCCCTCATTCGATCACCTCGTCGGCGCGGGCAACGAGTGTCGGCGGCAGATCAAGCCCGATTTGTTGGGCGGCCTTTGTGTTGATGATAAGCTGAAACTTAGTGGGCTGATAAAAGGGAATTTCGGCGGGATTTTTGCCTCGCAGTATTTCGGCGACCTGGCCTGCCGCGTATCGAAACGCATCGAGTAAATCGATACAGTAGGTCATAAGCCCACCCGCTACGGCGAGATCGCGGAACGGATACATTGTCGGTATTCGAGCGCTCGCGGCAAGGCTGGTCAATGTTTTGGCATTCGCATTATGGTCCGGTTCGTCGGAGACTAGAAGTGCATCTATTCGAGCGTTTCTCATCGAGGCGAACGCCGCTGCATAGGTCGCTTCGTTAAACGAATTTCCGATGTCCACATGAGTTATCGCAACCTTTGCCTGTTGCGCCGCCTCTCGCACTGCCGCGCCCGTCGGTCTGCTCCAATTGTCGGACGATGAGAGATACCCAACTACAGATACGTTCGGCCGCGCTTCGACCAGCAAAGCCAAACGTTTTCCATAAAGCTCCAAACCAGCGTCAACGGTTACGCCCGTAAAATTGGTCCCGGGTCGAGCCAAGCTCGACGCGAGCCCAGCGGCGACCGGATCATCTATTGTCGCAACAATCGGAACGGTTGTTGTCGTGGCTTTGAGTCCTGCTACCGTCGGATAGCCGCTCGTGAATATGGCGTCTGGGTTAGTGGCCACCACAGTTCGCGCGAGATCGGCATAACTGCCTGTACGGCCACCTCCTGAATAGCGATCAACAATCAGGTGTTCTCCCTCGACAAAGCCGCGGCGGCTCAATTCGTCGAGGAATGATCGAAAATAAGGATGAGTTTTGAGCTGCTCAACAGGACGAGCGGGTGAGATTATCGCGATCCGCTTTCGTGGTGTCGATCTATCGGTCTGAGCGCGAGCCTGTCTAACTAAGGCTAAGGCGGCCACTGCCGCGCCCGCGACGAATTCTCGCCTTCGCATGTGCCCCTCCAACGCCTGTGGGGCCGACAGCCTAACACATTTTCCCGACCGTTTGGGACATAGTGGCGCGGCATATGTCCGAGTTGGGTCATCCGCGTCGGTTTGACCGGACCACGGCGACTTCCGGTCTATCCCCGGTGAACGGACATTCTTAGGATAGGCACCTAGGGCGAGATGCAGAAGCTAGTAGAAGTCAAGGTCTGCTCGATCAGCTGAGCCACCGCCTTCCTGGGACGAAGACGACAAATTATTCTTCGAGAGGCAGCTTGCCTGCTTGACCACAAGCGATAGGGTTCATGGAGGCGAAAGCTCATCTCTGTTGAACGTGAACACTTGTCGCAATCCAGGAGCCGAGATGCAGACGATCTCTTCCCATGCTGATCGCGAAACCGTTCTGGTCGACTTGGCCCTGCAAGGCGGCGGCTCTCACGGCGCCTTCACATGGGGCGTGCTGGAACGCCTCCTGGAAGAGCAGTGGCTCAAGATCGAAGGCATCTCAGGCACGTCGGCCGGAGCGATGAACGCCGCGGTTCTGGCCGACGGCTTTGCCGAGGGCGGAGCAAAAGGCGCGCAGGCGGCGCTTGAGACCTATTGGCGGCATGTGTCCGAAGCTTCACGCTTCAGTCCGTTCCAGCGCAGTCCGGTGGACCGCATGCTGGGACGCTGGACCATGGACAATTCGCCTCTGGTCTTCATGCTCAATACGATGTCCCGAATATTTTCGCCTTATGATCTCAATCCGTCCGGCTCTAATGCGCTGCTGCCGGTCCTGGAGAAAGGAATCAATTTTGAGCGGCTGAGGAATTCTCCCATCAAGGTGTTCATCACCGCCACCAACGTGCGCACCGGGCGACCGCGCGTGTTTCGTAATGCCGATATCACGCCGGACGTGCTGCTCGCCTCGGCGTGCCTGCCCACACTATTTCAGGCGGTGGAGATCGACGGCGAGAGTTATTGGGATGGCGGCTATTCGGGCAACCCGACCTTGACCCCGCTGGTCACCGAACTGGTTTCCGACGACACCATCATCATCCCCATCAACCCGGTCGAACGCCCCGGCACGCCGACATCCGCCTCCGAAATTCTCAATCGGCTGAATGAAGTATCGTTCAACGCCGTGCTGATCAAGGAATTGCGCATGATGGCGCTGCTGCGCCGGACCGCGGATCCCGGCAACGGCGAGGGCGCGCAATGGGCCAGGATGCGCGTCCATCTGGTGCGCAACAAGATCATGGATACGCTCGGCTCTTCCTCCAAGATGAACGCCGAATGGGACTTCCTCACCATGCTGCGCGACGAGGGACGCAAGGCCGCGGATGAGTTCCTGACCGAGCATGGAGGCAGCATCGGCAAACGCTCCTCCCTCGATATCGACCGCATGGTCGAAGGCGTGTGATCCATGGGGCTTCTCGGAATTCTCCTCGCGCTCGGACTGCTCATTTGGCTGGCCTATCGCGGCTGGAGCGTACTCTTGCTGGCGCCCGCGGCGGCGCTGATAGCGGCTGCGATTTCGCGCGAACCGCTGCTGGCGCATTGGACCCAAACCTTCATGAACAGCGCCGCGCAGTTTATCGCGCAATTCTTTCCGCTGTTTCTGCTCGGCGCGCTGTTCGGCAAACTGATGGACGACAGCGGCTCGGTCGATGCCATTGCACGTTTCATGACCGAGAAGCTGGGCCCGCGCCGCGCGATTCTGGCGGTGGTGCTTGCCGGTGCGATGGTGACTTATGGCGGAGTGAGCCTGTTCGTCGCCTTCTTTGTATTGGTTCCGATGGCGCAGGCGCTGTTTCGCGCCGCTGAAATTCCACGACGGTTGATGCCTGCGGCAATCGCGTTGGGCACCTCGACCTTCACCATGACGGCGTTTCCGGGGACGCCCGCTATTCAGAACGCGATCCCGATGCCGTTCTTCGGAACCACGCCGTTCGCGGCGCCCGGCCTTGGTATCATCGCCTCGATTATCATGTTCGGATTCGGACTGTGGTGGCTTGACCGGGCCGAAGCTGCCGCGCGAAAAGCGGGCGAAGGCTATGGCGGCGCCGATGTTGCGCCCGGTTCGATTGCGGACAACGAGATCATTCGCGAGCGCGCCACCACAGCGCGCGAATTCGATCCGGCGGAGCTGGGCCGTGGACGCCATAGCGATGCCGCGGTACCGATTGCCGTGGCTATGCTGCCGCTCGTTGTTGTCGTGGCCATGAATCTCACGATGTCGCTGGTCATCCTGCCGCGCCTCGATTTCTCCTTCCTGACCGAGGAGCGTTGGGGCGGGACTTCGCTGTCTGCAGTGGCAGGTGTGTGGTCGGTGGCAGTAGCGCTGGCAACCGCCATCCTGGTGCTGATCGTGCTGAACTGGCAGCGGCTGCCGACCTTGCGCGCGAGTATGGATGCCGGCGCCAATGCGTCGGTATTGCCGGCCTTCAGCGTCGCCAGCCTCGTGGGATTTGGAGCCGTCGTCGCGATGCTGCCGGCATTTGCGGTTGTGCGCGACTGGGTACTGTCGATCGGCGGCGGACCGCTGGTCTCGCTCGCGGTGGCAACCAACATCCTTGCGGCGCTGACCGGCTCAGCCTCCGGCGGCATGACCATCGCGCTCGATGCGCTGGGGTCAACCTATATGCGTATTGCCGCGGAGCAGGGCATTGATCCCGGCTTGATGCACCGCGTGGCCGTGATTGGCTCCGGCACGCTCGACAGCTTACCGCATAACGGCGCGGTCGTGACGCTGCTCGCCGTCTGTGGATCGACGCATCGCGAGAGTTATCTCGATATCGTAATGGTTGGAATCGTTGGCGCGCTCTTCGCCCTGGTGGCGGTCATCATTCTGGGATCTACCTTTGGATCGTTCTAGGGTTGAGACTCATAAGCACGTAGCTAACGATCCCATCACGACCAACATCAATGTCGACGACTCGTTGAGTAAACAGGTCAGGGTCGCAGCGAGTTTTTCTTGTGCTTCGACAGCAGCGTTAATAAAATGGAACTCAAAGAGGAAGCGCTGCAGCGCAACAAGATCGCAAAGTCTCGGCCAATTTGTGAGAAGCGGGGACGGAAAAGCACGTATCGGAAAGTCCAGCATCAGAGGAGTGCCCCAATGCGTCGGATTGTATTTTCGCTGCTCTTCCTGGGTATGGCGATGACCATACCGTTGGAGGACGCACTCGCGCAGAGTTCTACAGCACGTGGCGCGGTATCTGGAGCGATCATCGGAGGCGCCGTAGGTGGCCGCCGCGGTGCAGCTGTCGGTGCAATCGCCGGTGCGGCGGCGGGAAGCCATCGGCGGCATTCGCGCAGCCATTATTATTGGCGCCAGGGTCGTTGCTGGGTCCGTGCATCAAGCGGCAGATCGCATCAGGTATCGAGCCGGTATTGCCGCTGACTTCTGCTTACCTCCGTCGCTCGCAGCGCATCCGACGCAAATGTTGCTTCGCGCCCTCCATCTGAAGCGGAGTTAACATTCGCGGTTGGACCGATAGGCGTGCAGATAGCTGACAGAACGCGGCCATGAATGAACCTAATTCGCCACCAGGTGAAATAGCTAAAGATCACCCCGCCGATTCCGGCAGGGCAGACCTTTTACAAAAGCAACTGCCGGTGTTTTTTGATCGGTCTTGCGATGACCTTCTGGTTACGTCAAGGCGACCGGCATCCTGTCAAGCCGGAGTTGTAGGCCAGCCTGGAGGTGACCCATGTTCTCCCGAACATCTTTGACCGACACCCCTTTAGCCAGTCACGCCTGCCGGAAATCCAAGCTTTGACGCGGCCTCTTCGCCGCCCTGCCCCGCCAACTACCGAAATTGAGATCGAAGGAAACAAGATGAAAAATACGCTTCGACAAACCTTCCTTGCCTCAGTGTTCTGCATGTTCGCAATCGGATTGTGTCATCCAGCTGATGCACAGGAAGGATCATCAGTAACTCTGTTCGAGAATGTCCGCATCTTCGACGGCAAGAGCGCCACGCTTTCCGCAGCATCGAATGTCCTTGTTCGGGGGAACGTCATCGAACGTATCTCGATCGCCCCGATTGCGGTTGATCGCCGCGCCGACACGCGCATCATCGCGGGCGGCGGGCGCAGCTGATGCCCGGCCTGATCGACAATCATTGGCACACCATGCTGATACGGCCAACACAGGCACAGGCGTTCGGTGACGTCGGCTACAACAATCTCACGGCTGGCGCCGAGGCGACTGACACACTCATGCGCGGTTTCACCACCGTTCGCGACCTTGGTGGACCGGCGTTCGGTCTCAAGAGTGCCATCGACGAGGGCATCGTCAAGGGCCCAGCATCTATCCATCCGGCGCCATGATCACCGTTACCAGCGGGCATGGGGACTTCCGCCAGTTAACAGATCTGCCGCGGACGATCGGCGGCATGCTCTCCCGCATGGAGCAGATCGGCGGCGCCGTGGTCGCGGACAGCCCTGACGAGGTGCGCGTGCGCTCGCGGGAACAGCTCATGCAGGGCGCCTCCCGAAGTTCAGCTCTACGAAGTGCAAGAGCATCTCGACGGCCAGATGAGCGCGTATCGCCGACCTGATCTATCGACGGACCGGCAATCTCAGGGCTGTCCAGCTCTTGCTCGGGCACACCAAGATCGAAAGCACGGTGAGATATCTCGGCATTGAGGTCGATGACGCGCTGGCAATAGCGGAACAAGTGGATGTCTGAAATACCCGGGCAGAGCGGACATGCTCTGCCCGCCCTTCGACAGCCGGTTCGTGCCACAAGCGGACTTATGCACTGCAACAATCTCCGCTAAGGGTTATAATCGCGCCGCCCAGCCGTACCTGCTTCCATCGCGCGGGATGAACCCATGACCTACTGGTATTTTGAAGACGCTGAAACTGATACGATCCGCAAGGCTGGTCCGTATCTGGTCTCGAAGGAAGAGATCATCCAGTTCGCGAAGCAGTACGACCCGGTGCCCACTCACGTCGATGAGGAGGCTGCAGCACATTCAATTTTTGGAGGATTAACCGCATCGGCCTCCCACACGTTTGCAATCTACAGGTCGCTTACACCCAAGCTCCAGCCTCGGCTCCATGGCCTCGCCGGATTGGGTTGGGATGAGCTGCGAGTGCCGAACCCGGTACGCCCGGGAGATAAACTCGACCTTGAAGCGATTGTTCTGGAGAAGCGGGAGTCGAAGTCGAAACCCGACCGGGGCATCGTGCGCTTCCAGATTCGATTGCGCAATCAAAGGAACGAAATCGTCCTGCAGTGCATAAGCAGCATTCTTGTTGCGAGGCGACCGAGCCCTTGACGACCAACCGTCCGCGTTGACCAAGGCCACGTCCACATGTCCGCTTTGGGTCATTCGGGTCTTTTCGGGTGCTGGCCGACGACTTCCAGTCTGCCCCCGGAAGCGGACATCGTCAGCCAAGCCTGGCAGGTCCGAAAAGTGCCAATCACGGAAGTCGGCGGACCTATTCGATCACCTCGTCGGCAATGGCCAGCAACGACGGCGGTATTACCAAGCCGAGCGCCTTTGCGGTTTTGAGGTTGATGACGAGCTGAAATTTGGTTGGCTGCTCGACAGGCAGCTCGCTGGGAGTGGTGCCTTTGAGAATTTTGTCCACATACTCGGCAGCGCGGCGATACATGTCCCTTTGACTTGGGCCATACGTTATAAGAGCGCCTGAGCGCACGGCACCGACGCTCCCGCTCATCGCAGGAAGCCGAAGTCTGCTCACCTGATCAAGGACGGCGGCCCGGAGGTTGGCGGTAAGCGGGTCTTCGATGACAAACAGGCTTGTCGCACCGGACGCAACGAGTGCGTCCATTCGGGCAGCCGTGAACTCTGGGGGCCTTCTCACCTCCAGGAGTTCGAGCCGGATACCTTCTCGGTCCGCAGCCACCCTCAATTCCTTCAAGGCCAACGCGCTGTAGGGGGTATCGGGGTTCAAGAGCACACCGACGGCTCTCTGGCCTGGAACGCACGTCAGCAACAGTTGAAGCTGTTTGCCCTTCAACTCGGCAGACTGGCCGCTCAGGCCCGTCACGTTGCCACCGGGCCGCGCCAGAGTTTGCACGAGACCCGCCCCAATCGGATCACCGACGGTCGCAAACACAATGGGGATGGTGGCGGTTGCAGTTTTGAGCGCCTTTGGTGCGAGCGTACCCCACCCCGCTACAAGCACATCCGGCTTTGCACGCACAAGTTCTTCGGCCATTGCGGCAAGTCGCCCGGGGTCTCCGTCGGCGGATCGATGCTCGAAGTTCAGGTTTTTTCCCTCGACATAGCCGAGGTCTCGCAGCGGTCCGGTGAATTGAGAAGCATCCTCACCTGTATCCAGCGTGAGCAGCCCGACACGATATGTTTTGGATTGTGCGTGTGCCGAGAGCGGCCACGCACCCGCTGTGCCAACAATGAGACCGATAAATTCACGCCGTTTCATGAACGCGTCCTGTACCGAGGAGGAACTATCATAGTATCGGCTCGGCAACGGAGCGCCAATGTCCGTTGTGGGTCATTGTCGGAAGTTAGTGCGCGCGTTGGCGACGTCCGCTCCACCCCTGTGAACGGACATTGTCAGCCCAGTGGCTAGGTCCGAAAGGTGCCGGACTAAGTCTGACCTGCCAAGGAATCGGCTGTCGGTTCCAAGCCCATCCACTAATTCGTCAGAACGGGTGTCCTAATCCCATGAAATTTAGGATGATTTTGAAACCGAATCCAAAATCACGATTTATCTTTGCAAACAAGGAAGATGGCCAGGGCCGACGACGAATCGCTAAAACCGAAAGACTTTCCAGTTCACGCGAACTAAGAAGTCGTCAGGAACGACGGTAACACTATCGCTGAAGCGCGCGTCAAGAAAACTGCAGAAGACATTGCGGAGCGCTTAAACGCGGAGGAGGACCTTCGCGAAAGTAGACCGTTGGTCGGCAAAACATTCCCAGCACGGATTCTGCCATCGGCGTACGTCTTCCTCCTTCCTCATGCAAAACAAAGGTCTGAAAAATGGC